>NZ_JABXGB010000008.1:0-190590 GCF_022627935.1 Ochrobactrum sp. C6C9
TCTCCTTCCATGAGACAAGTGAATCACAGATCAAGCCAAACGGGAATCCCGAATCCGGTTAACAGCGACATGCTTTAGTGGATTTTTCGAATTTGACGTTTGAAACAGCATCTATGTCAGCCCGGATTCAAACGTCAAATTCAATCCACTAGAAGCGGGCAACAAAAAAAACCGCCTTCAAGACTTAAGGCGGTTTTCGATTTTCAGCACCCAACTCAGGCTGGCTTGATCGTTTCCAGCAATTCGCTGATCGACACTTCCACCGAGGGGCGGATGTCCTTGCGCCACAGCGCAAACGCGACATTGGCTTCGATGAAGCCTGCCTTGGAACCGCAATCGAAAGTGCGGCCCTGATAGTCGAAGCCATAGAATTTCTGCGCATCGGCCAGCTTCAGCATGGCATCGGTAAGCTGGATTTCGTTGCCAGCGCCCTTTTCCTGCTTGCTCAGAAGTTCGAAGATTTCCGGCTGCAAAATGTAACGGCCATTGATGTAGAGATTGGACGGCGCGGTGCCCTTGGCGGGCTTTTCGACCATCTGGGTAATCTCGAAACCGGAGCCGATTGCATTGCCCTTGCCGACGATACCGTATTTATGCGCCTCTTCCGGGTCGCATTCCTGCACCGCGATGACATTGCCGCCGGTCTTTTCGTAAAGCTCGACCATTTCGGCGAGGCAGCCCTTCTTCGACTGCATCACCATATCCGGCAGCAGAAGCGCAAACGGCTCATCGCCGACCAGCTCACGCGCACACCAGACCGCGTGACCAAGGCCAAGCGGAACCTGCTGACGGGTAAAGCTCGTCGTGCCCGGCTGCGGCTGCAAATCCTGAAGATGATCGAGTTCGGCCTTTTTGCCGCGTTCGGCAAGCGTAGCATACAACTCGACCTGCGCATCGAAATAATCTTCGATGACCGCCTTGTTGCGCCCGGTGACGAAAATCAGATGTTCGATGCCGGCCTCACGCGCTTCATCGACCACATACTGAATGACGGGCTTGTCCACGACCGTCAGCATTTCCTTGGGGATCGATTTGGTGGCGGGAAGGAACCGGGTGCCGAGACCGGCAACGGGGAAAACGGCTTTGCGGATTTTGCGGATCGAACTCATTCGTCTCCTCGATTTTCACTAATGCAATCTTGCTATCAAAGCATTGAAGCAACTGAATTTCAAATAAGGCTATTTCATTAAAGAACGACGAAATTACATGGATCATACCATCACATTAAATGAACCATTCTTAATGTTGCTTGATTCAAAAATTTTTCCAATTTTCCGGCAAATTTTGCCGCAGCGCCGCCCATGGTAAACCAAATGCTAACCGACAGACTATAATTTGAACATTCAACTGGTCGATGCCAATTTTACACTGCCAAATTGAAACAGTGGATGGTATTAGTTAGCGCATGCAATCTGAACCGAGCGGCATCGACATTCTTAAGAAACACGCCGGAAAACAAGACGTTCCGGCATGAAGATTGCAGAAGGGAAACACAGAATGCTGCGATTTCCATTCACACTGGGACAGACGCTGAAGCTCAAGGCGACCGCTACGGTTGCCGTTGTGGTGCTGGCATCCACCCTTTCGACCGGTTCGGCTTTTGCCGATGCGAAATTTCGCCAGTGGGTGGCGAATTTCCGTCCGGTTGCCATCAACGCCGGCGTTTCGCCTTCCACCTTCGACCGCGCCTTCCGCGGTGTCGATGCTGCCGATCCCGTCGTGCTGGAGAAGGCGCGTTATCAGCCGGAATTCACCGAGCCTGTCTGGAATTACATCGACAATCGCGTGAACGAGGACTCTACAGGCGTCGGCCAGAGCATGGCGCGCAAATGGGGCCCGTGGCTGCAGCGCATCGAACAACGCTTTTCGGTTGATCGGAATATTCTGCTCGCCATCTGGTCAATGGAAAGCAATTACGGCGAGATTCTCAAGCGCGACGACGTGATGCGCGATGCGGTTCGTTCGCTCGCGACGCTGGCCTATGCCGATCCGAAGCGCGCCAAATATGGCCGCACACAGCTGATCGCCGCGATGAAGATCCTCCAGACCGGTGATATTGATCGCGGCCATCTTTCCGGTTCGTGGGCGGGCGCCCTCGGTCATACGCAGTTCATCCCGACCAGCTATCAGGCCTATGCGGTCGATATGGATGGCAATGGCAAGCGCGACATCTGGAATTCCATTCCCGATGCGCTGGGCACTGCCGCCAATCTGCTGCACCGCAATGGCTGGCAGCCGGGCCGGACATGGGGTTACGAAGTGGTGCTACCGGCGGGCGGCAAGTTCCCATCCGGTTCGCTGACTGTCGCCGAATGGCAAAAGCGCGGCGTCGTGCGCGCCAATGGGCGTGCATTCCCCGACCCGAGCGAAAAGGTGACGCTGAAGGTGCCGGATGGCCGCAAGGGCCCGGCATTCCTGATGACCAAGAACTTCTTTGTCATCAAGCGCTATAACAATGCTGACAAATATGCGCTGGCTGTCGGCCTTCTGGCAGACCGCATCAGTGGCTATCAGGGGCTGCGTCAGGACTGGAACCGTCCGTTCACCCCGATCACCATGAACGAGCGTCAGGAATTGCAGACGCATCTCAAGGCGCTCGGCTATTACGACGGTAATATCGACGGCAAGATCGGCTCCACCTCGCGTAAAGCCATCGAGGCCTTCCAGCAGCGCAACGGCTTGCAGCCGGATGGACATCCGAGCAAGGAAGTGTTGTCAGTCCTGCGTCGCCGTTAAGACGAACCGCAGATTTATCGGAGCGCGTTTCCCACGAAGCGCGCTCCGTTTCATTTTTGCGCCATGCCGTATTATGATGGCTTTGCAACGAAAGCGGAACTGATGCGCAAATCTCGGATTGCAGTCGAAATGTTGAAGGCGGCCAGTGTCATGCTGGCAGCGCTGGCGCTGCTGCTTTCCGGTCTTGCCAGTGCATCAGCGCAGGAACGGCCACGGACGCTTTTCGACTTGCTGTTTGGTTCGCGACAACCGCAACGCCAATATGAGCAGCCCCGGCCCCAGCAGAGCCGCCCAAAGCCGAAACGCGCACCCAAGGCGACGTCTCCCGTCACCCGCAAAGCCGCGCCACAGGTGGCAGTGCCCACCGTGCCTGTCATCGAGAAAAACCCGGATGCAAAAAAGGTGCTGGTGGTCGGTGATTTCATCAGCAGCGGCCTTGCCGAAGGGCTCGATGTGGCCTTTGCGTCTGATCCGGATGTGACGGTCACAACCCGCATCAACGGTTCGTCGGGCTTTGTGCGTGAGGACTATTTCAACTGGCCGGAAAATATCGGCAAGATACTGGATGAGGAAAAGCCTGCCGCCGTCGTCGTGATGATCGGCTCCAACGATCGTCAGGCGATCACGGCCAATGGCGCCAGCCTCGCCGCACGTTCGCCGGAATGGACTGCGGAATATCAAAAGCGCGTGGACCAGTTCGTCAAGGCGATCAATGACCGCCATTATCCGCTGGTCTGGGTCGGGCAGCCCGCCTTCCGTCCGAAAGGCATGTCACAGGACATGCTGGCGCTGAATGAAATCTACCGCACCACCACGGAAAAGGCGGGCGGCAAGTTTGCCGATGTCTGGGACGGCTTTATCGATGAAGACGGCAATTTCACCCAGACCGGTTTCGACATCAACGGTCAGACGGCGCGCCTGCGCGGCAATGACGGCATCAACATCACTTCGGCTGGCAAGCGCAAGCTTGCCTTCTATGCGGAAAAGCCGCTGCGCGCCTATCTTGGCGGCGGCAAGGAAGAGGGCCAGCCTCTCCCGGCTGCCGGTGCGCAAGACCCGTCCAAACCCGTGGACCGGGTCGCACCCGTCAGCCTGCGCGACATCAATAAGGACGAGAGCGGCGTTTTGCTCGGCGGCAATCTTGGCGTACGCCCCCAAAATACCCACCCGGCACCTGTCGAGAAAAAACCCGCACCCGGTCGCGCCGATGATTTTTCATGGCCGCGCCCAAGCGCAAATCCCTAATAGATAGCCTACTACTCGTTATATCAATAGTATATTAGCGCTTTGAATAGAGCTTTCCGCGTCAAATCTTAGCCTAATTATTATATTCCGCGCTGTTTCCATCATCGTTCTCATCGTCTATCAGAAAGCACCGTTCGTCCAATTGGGCGCACAATTGCGGATGCGGTCTATCTGGCATCTGCTCGATAAAAAGAGGCGTTTGAATGAACATCGCATCCAAACCTTCTGTCGATTCCGATCGGGAGGAGGATACCCACCTTGCGCGCAATCTATCCAACAGACACCTGCAACTGATCGCCATTGGCGGCGCGATTGGCACCGGCCTTTTCATGGGCTCGGGCAAGACCATTTCGCTGGCTGGCCCTTCGATCCTGCTCGTCTATGCGGTGATCGGCTTCATGCTGTTCTTCGTGATGCGCGCATTGGGTGAAATCCTGCTGTCCAATCTCGAATATCGCTCATTCGCAGATTTCGCGGGCGATTATCTCGGCCCATGGGCGCAGTTCTTCACCGGCTGGACCTACTGGCTTTGCTGGATCGTGACGGGCGTGGCAGACGTGGTGGCCGTATCGGGTTATGTCTCGTTCTGGTTTCCCGAACTGGCGCTCTGGATACCGGCACTTGGGCTGATCTTCACGCTTCTGGCGCTCAATCTGCCCACCGTTCGCAATTTCGGTGAAATCGAATTCTGGTTCGCGCTCATCAAGATCGTCGCCATCGTCGCACTGATCATCGCCGGCGTGTACATGCTCTCGACCGGCTTTACCCTGCCGAACGGCAGCCGGGCCTCGGTCGCGCATTTGTGGAACCATGGCGGCTTCTTCCCCAACGGTTTCCTCGGCTTTGTCGCCGGTTTCCAGATCGCGGTCTTCGCCTTTGTCGGCATCGAACTCGTCGGCACCGCCGCCGCCGAAACCAAGGACCCGGTGCGCAATTTGCCAAAAGCCATCAACTCGATCCCGATCCGCGTGGTGCTGTTCTATCTCGGTGCGCTGTTTGTGATCATCACCGTGATCCCTTGGGATCAGGTCGATCCAAGCTCCAGCCCGTTCGTCGCCATGTTCTCGCTGGCCGGTCTCGGCATCGCCGCCCATGTGGTGAATTTCGTGGTGCTCACCTCGGCAACGTCGAGCGCGAATTCGGGCATCTACTCAACCTCGCGCATGATCTACGGCCTCGCCACCTCGAAGCTGGCGCCGGAGGCGCTCGGCAAGTTGAACAACCGCAAGGTGCCGGTCAACGCGCTGTTCTTCTCGTGCATCTTCCTGCTGGCAGGCGTGGTTCTGCTCTATGCAGGCCAGAGCATCATCGAAGCTTTCACCATCGTTACCACGATCTCGGCGCTGCTCTTCATCTTCATCTGGTCGATCATTCTTGCGTCCTATCTGCAATATCGCCGCAAGAGCCCTGATCTGCATGAGAAGTCCACGTTCAAAATGCCGGGTGGACGCGCCGCCGTGGTCATGGTCTTCGCCTTCTTCGCCTTCATTTTGTGGGCGCTCGCGCAGGAACCAGATACCGCAGCAGCCCTGAAGGTCACGCCGTTCTGGTTCGTGTTTCTCGCCATCGCCTATCTGGTGATGAAGGCACGGCGCAGCCAAAGCTAGTCTCAATCAAAATGTATAAAGGGCCGGAGAATTCCGGCCCCAATATGCTGTCGTTCAGAACCGATAGGTCACACCCAAAACCGGGCCCTTCAGGCGAGAATCGAACACATAGCCATCGCGGTCATAATCGACATGCAGCGCCTTGTAGCCCGCCGAGACCGACAGGTGATCGGTGAGCAGATAATTGACCGTGCCAAGCACCGACCAGGTCAGCTCAGATCCGGCACCGAAGCCGCCAATATCCGCCTGTGCCTGCAAGGAGAGCTTGTCCGTGAGTCGCAGAAGCGCTCGCGTGCCGACCACCGGATCGACCCAGTTGAAGCTTTCGCCATAACTCCGCGTCAGGCCAAGCGCGCTCACCGTCACATCATTGGAAATGTGCCAGAAGCGGATGCCGCCCAGCGCATCAAGCGTGAATTTGGGCGTATCGACCACGCGATAACCGGCTTGCAGCGTGGCCATGAACTGCTTGCTGTCCACATCGCCCTTGACGACCGTGCCCGATGGAATGGCAATCGGCAGCGGCGGCAGGTTGCCGTAGGCGTGGCTTTCAGTCGTATCGACATACATCATGTCGCCCGAGACGACAAAACGGTCGTAGCGGCCCCAGACATTGACGAAGCCGCTGAAATTGAGATCGCTCAACACATCGGAAAAGGACTTTTCGATGCCGATGGTCGGTGCGCGCTGGAAAGGCGAAATATCGCCCTTGAGACCCGCAGCCCAGACATAGGGTGTGATTTGCAGGGCCCAGCGCCGGCTTTCCACGACGGGCGGCGCCTCCGGCGGAACGGTAACCGCATCGGCGGCACTGGCAGCCTGTGCGCCGCAAAGGGACAGGACAATGGCAACCGCGTAGTGACCTGGTCTATTCAAAATGCGCCCCTTCAAGCCGAAAGCGTGTTTTTGTGAATGCGCCCATCCTTCATGATGAGCTTCATCGTGCGGTCTGGATCGGCAATCAATGAAATATCATCGAGCGGATTGCCATCCAGCACGAGAATATCCGCATAGGCTCCCGCTTCGATGCGGCCCAGTTTTGCCGGATAAGGATTGCGCGGCCCCGAAAGCGCGACCAGATCGGCATTGCCGCTGGTCAGCATGCGCAGCACGTCTGCATTGTCATACCAGCGCGCAAATTTCGCCAACTGCCTGCCTTGGGTCGCAGTGCCCTTCGGGTTGAACAAAATGTCGGTCCCGAGCGCCATCTTGACCTTGTACTTCCGCCCAAGCTCGATTGCCCTCACCGTGCCGTCGGAAATCTGCTGCTGTTGCTGGCGCTGCACCGGGTCGGATTTCGGATTGGCATCCTCGTCGGAAAGAAACGGCTGAATGCTCCACCACGCATCGGCATCGGCCATGCGCTTGACGGTTTCCTCATCGGCAAGCTGGCCATGCTCGATGGATTTCACGCCGCAATCGAGAGCCCGCTGAATGCCGGCGGATGTATAGGTGTGGATGCAGACATAGGTGCCCCAGTCGGAGGCGGCAGCAACAGCCGCCTTGGTCTCGGCTTCGGTGAACTGTATACCGTCGATCGGGTCGTAAGATGAGGAAACACCGCCGCCGCCCATGATCTTGATCTGGCTTGCGCCGAGCATCAACTGCTCGCGCACGCGGCGCAGCACTTCGGCCTCGCCGTCGGCAATGGCCGATATGCCCGCCCGTTCCGCCACGCTCAGATCGCTCTGCGCGCTTCGCGGCAGATCGGTGCGCATACGAAAATCGCCGTGACCGGAGGTCTGCGAAATCATGGCGCCGGATGGGTAAATGCGCGGGCCCACCACGCCGCCCTCGTCAATGACGCGCTTGAGCGCGAAAGACGGCCCACCAACATCGCGCACCGTCGTGAAGCCGCGCAGCACCGTGCGCTCGGCTTCCTGCGCGGCCACCAGATGCACATAGGGAATATCGGCTGTCATGGCCGCCATTTGCGATATTCCGGCCAGAATGGAGTGCCAGTGGGCTTCGATCATGCCCGGCATCAGTGTGCGACCACCGCAATCTATAACGTCCGCGTCTGCGACCGTTTCCTGCGCGCCGACCAGCGCCTTGATGAGATTTCCTTCCACCAGAACGTTCTGGCCTTCGATGAGCTTGGCGCTGGTTCCGTCGAAAATCTTCACATTGGTCAGGAAAACCGGCTTTGCCGGGGCTTTGGTCTGCGCCATCGCCGTGCCGGTCAGGCCCAGTGCCGATACGGTAAGCGTTGCGGCGGCAGCCTTGAGCAGATTGCGGCGCGACAGCTTCTTTTCCATTCGTGCCATCAGTTGCAGGGCTTGCGGGCTATGGCAGGCGCAGCTCCATCCGTGAATGAGGTGCCCGTATTTTTGGCCAATCCGTATCGACAAGACACACCCCTTCTTTTCGTTTGCGAACGACAGCGCGCAGGAAAGCTTCAGGAAGCCGAAGCGATGACTTTCATGTTAGAGGATTCTTCAATAAAAACATCTCGAATTTGCCGGTTTCCTTCCTTCGATGTATATATTTTCCATCGCACGCAACGCGAATAAAGCGGCGAATGACCTTTCAAGCCATATTGCCGATTTGATTTTTAAATTTGGAGTAAAAATTGCGCGGTGAACAAACGGTTCTTCAAGTCTCGATAGGCGTTACTCTGCTGGTCGCCGGTTTCGGCGTCGTATTCGGTCTTTTGTCCGGTTCATTCTCCATTGTCTTCGACGGTGTCTATATGCTGGCCGACGCAGCCATGAGCGGGCTCGCGCTGATCGTATCGCGCCTCATCGCGCTCTCCGCATCCCCGGAGCAGCCCAACCGCAAATTGCGCGAGCGTTTCACCATGGGGTTCTGGCATCTGGAACCGATGGTGCTTGGCCTGAACGGCATCATGCTGACCGGCGTTGCGATCTACGCACTCATCAATGCGATCGCCATTATCATGCAGGGCGGTCGCCATCTCGAATTCACCTACGCCATCTTCTATGCGGTGGTTGCGCTGGTCGCATGCCTCGGCATGGCGTGGTTCGAAATGCGCGCCAACCGCGTCATAAAATCGGAGTTCGTGGCGCTGGATGCCAAGGCGTGGATCATGTCGGGCGGCATTACCGCCGCTCTGTTGATCGCCTTCCTGATCGGCTATCTCGTGGAGGGCACCGAGCTTGGTTGGATAGCGCCCTATATCGACCCGACCGCGCTGGCCGTGGTCTGTCTCGTCATCATCCCTATGCCTATCGGCACGATAAAACAGGCGCTGGCCGACATATTTCTGGTTACGCCCGCCGATCTCAAGCAACATGTCGACAGCGTGGCGCAGGATATTGTGAAGCGTCATGGCTTCGTGTCCTATCGCGCTTATGTCGCCAAAGTCGGTCGCGGCAAACAGATCGAACTTTACTTTATCGTTCCGCCCAACCTACCACCCCGGCGACTGGAAGAATGGGACGCTTTGCGCGATGAAATCGGCAATGCGCTGGGTGAAGAAAGCCCCGACCGCTGGCTCACCATCGCCTTCACCACCGATGTCGAATGGGCGGTGTAACAACTGCCTTATCCAGACAGCTTCTTCGCCTGAATTTTCTGCGAGGATGCCTCGACCGTCACATCGTAGTGATCGCCCTGCACAACATCGAGAATACGGCTCGGACGAAACGCGGCTATGTTGACGCCGCCCTCATGGCGGAGGCTATCGAACAGGATGCCGTTTTCTCCGGCAGCGCGCATTTCCTCGCCGAAAAGCTGCGACGCGCTATAGTCTTCGGATGCATAGATTTCAGGTCTTGCCACCTGTTCGCCGCTGATATCGATGAAATCGCCTTCAAGACGCGCGCTATAAACGCGGAATGTCCGGGAAAGCGTCGCCTGCCCCGTGGCCACCGCCTCACGGCGCATATGATGCGCGACTTCCACTACGGAGGTGGTGAGGCTGGCGGCGGCATACCATGCGCCGAGCTCCGGCCCGTTGAACCGCATGCCGCCCGGCGCGACATGCAGAAATGTCGCCATGACGATGCTGGAATTCGGCCTGCCGAACACCCATTCCTCATGCGGCAGCCTTTGCAGACGTTCGACCAGTAGCCGGTCATTGGTCCAGCCGGCCAGTTCCATCACCGCTTCCAGATCGGCAGCGGTCGCCACCGTGTCGAAAAGTCCGACCGGAGGAAAACGCGACGGAATAAGCCTGTAACTCGGTTGCGGCGCGGGATTGCGCCTCACGAGAACACCACGTCGGAATCGCGATAAGGCGTGAAGGCGCTGTCGATCTCGTTTGGTTCCATGAAGTGGCCGCCACGGGCCGCATCGAGAAACCGCCGCACAGTCAGCAATCCGTCCTGTGTGCCACCCGTCACCAGCCTCAGCGGCGGGTGCCCGCCAAACACCATTGCGCGATTGGGCGTCGTCAGCCAGCGCACGCCCGCCGTCTCATCCGGATAAAGAACACCCAGCGCCTGATGAATGCCGAGCACGGCAGACAGACGCGTCAGCACATCGACATCCAGCGTGATATCGCGATGTTCGCGCACGGCTTTCACCCAGTTGTAATAGGTCGAGCGCGACGGAAGACCCAGCACCAGCAGACGCTGCTGCTCGTCCAGCCCCCAGAGATCGGCAATGGCCAGAAAGGTACGCAGCCCGGGCGCACTCAATCGCTTGCGCGATAATGGGCCGAAACGGCGCGGATCAAGAACGTCCGGTCCTTTTTCTATCCCAGTCTTTAACGCCACATTGCCACGAGCCATGATCGTCTCCATTCGTCCAGAATGGAATATAGTCCAAATTTGGACTTTTACAACCCTGCGTTATAGGCAGCGATTATTCAGCCGCGATGAGCGGGGCGTTGGCAGCACCCGGAAGATCGAAGTGGACTGGACGCAACGATACATAGCCATTGCGGATATCCAGCACATGGGAATATACCTGCGCGCCGTTTTCCAGCACCGGAAGCTTTTCCTCATGCATGATGCTGATGACGATGGCATCAGGGCAGCGGCTCTTCAGGGCGGCATGGAAGCGCGCCTTTGAAGTCGGGTCGAGCGCGCCTGTGGCTTCATCAAGGAAGATGATCGAAGGCTTGTGCAGGAGAATGCGCGCCAGCACGATCTTCTGCTTTTGCCCGCCAGACAGAACCATATCCCACGGTGCGCCACCGGCATCGCTATCGTTCATCTTTTCGATGAATTCGCCGAGACCCGCTTCATGCAGGACCGCAGCGACGGCAAGATCGCTGAAGCTTCCGGCATCGCCCGGCAGGCTGACAAGCTGCTTCAGCGAGACGGAGGGGAACTTCGCATCCTGCGTGGCATAGAGCGTGGTCGCGTTCTGCGGATAGATGATATCGCCGGTGCCATAGGGCCAAAGGCCGTTTAGCGCCTTGACGAAAGAGGTTTTGCCCGAGCCGGATTCACCGCGCATATAGACCCAGTCGCCCGCGCGGATATTGATGACGCCGGAACGCAGGAACGGCGCTTCGCTGCCCGCCCCCTGCATCAGCGTGAGGTTGCGGACAGACAGGCCGAAGCGCGGATGCTGACGGCCAAAGGCAAAGCGGTTGACGCCCGAGCGCGCATAGAAGTCCGTCGGGTCCAGCACATTTTCCATGGCGCGCGCCAGCCCGGTCACGCGACCGGCATTGGCGCGCAGATTGGCGATGGCAGGCATGACCTGAATGAACCACGAGCAATCATTGATCATGGCGGCGACCAGTTCCGCGCCCGTGACATAATTCCGGAAGCTCACCGACCCGCCCATATAGGGCAGAAGGCCGGGAATATAGGCGACGATGCGGTTGGACAGGAAGCCATAGGCTTGCTGGAAGGCAAGATAGGCCGCGTCAAAACGATTGAGCTTATTCCACGTTCCGTCCACATCCTTGTAGAGGCGCTCGTTTACCGAACGCTGCACGGCCTCGCCATTGGAGGCGGAAATCTGGAAACTGCGGCGCAAAAGGGTCGTCCACTCGCCACGATAGGAACCTTCCGCCTGCTGTATGCCGAGATTGAGGCGTTCCAGGCGACGACCGATTTTGACGGCGACGAATGTGCCAAGCGGCACGTAAATCAGGATGGCGGCGAAGGCGAGTACCGCGCTGCCATAAGAGCCGAAGACTTCCAGCCCTTCCACATCCGTGGACATTTCAATCAACTTCTGCCCGATGAAGAAGGCCGACAGAACGACGCCGACAATACCCATTACGAGGCCGATAGCGCCGCCGGTCATGCCCTTGATCGACTCCTGCAAGCGCTGATCGACATTGTCGATCTGGTCGTTGCCGCGGCCCTGCTGCAAATGGAAATGCGTGTGCCTGCTATTAAGAAGCGCTGCGGAAAACTGGTCGTTCAGCCATTTGCGCCACTTGCGGTGCAAGGTGGTTGAAAGGAAATGCCGTGAGCCGACCAGCATCACATCCTTCGCCAGCATCAGCAGAATGAGAATACCTGCATTGATGGAAATCGTCGCCAACGGGTTTTGAACCGGTGCGGTATTGGCGTTGACAATGGAGTTCATCAGATGACCGGAGGCTTCCGCTACCCACACCGTCGTCTTGCTGACGAAAGCCGTCAGAAGAAAGATCGCGGCGGTGAGCGCCCAGGCTTCTCTCCAGCGGTCCGATACCCAATAGGCGCGCATCAGGCCCCAGAATGAGGTCATGCTGGCCACGGCAGACTTATCCCCTTGTGGCAGGCTTGCCTGCCGGGATTGTCGTTTTATCTGCCGTACACCTTTCAATCCGCACCTCGCTTCCAGTTCACCAATTGTAACACTGCGTAACACATTGCAACAAACTGTGGTTAACGCGATGTTAACAGTCAATACAAAACGAGAGCACGGATTCTTGAAAAGCCGAACGCGCCGTCTCAAGGACCTGAAATTATTGAGCTATTAGATGTGCTAAATTTTATCGGAAAGCGCCGTTTTGTGCGGAAAACCGGCACTTAGAAGCAAATATGCAACATGATTCGGCATGATTCCACTTCACTTGGCGAGAAACGCCTGCAAACGCGGCACCACGAAATCGAGGAAAACCTTCACACGCTGGGGCAGGCGCGCGCCACCCAGATAGACAGCGTTCACCTCTTCCTCGTCGCTCTCGATCACATCGGCCAGCACCTCGACGAGCCGACCGGCAGCTATATCGTCGCGGGCGTGATAGTCACCAAGGCGGGCAAGCCCCAGACCGGCGACGGCCATGCGACGGACCGTTTCACCATTATTGGCGAGCAACGAGCCATAGACGGCGCGGTCGACAATGCGACCACTTTCCTTGAGCGGCCAGACGGGCGCCATACGGCGGAAATTGAACCCGATGCAATTATGGTCCGCAAGGTCGTCTACCGTCAGCGGCGTGCCGCACCGCTCCAGATAGGCCGGAGCCGCCACAATCTTGCGCCGGGCCAGTCCGATCCGGCGCGCCATCATGCTGGAGTTCGGCAACCGACCGGTGCGAAGCGCCACATCGGTTCGATCACGATAGAGATCGATAATCTCGTCGCCGAGTGACAGGTCCACCACTATATTGGGATAGGCGGCAAGAAATTCCGGCAGTATCGGTTCCAGTCCCAGCGTGCCCAGCGCGACCGATGTGTTGACGCGCACCGTGCCGCCCGTGCTGGCCGAGCCTTGCGACAGTTCGCGCTCGATCTCGTCGAAGTCGTGCAGCAGCCCCTGGCTGCGCTCATAATAGATGCGCCCCTCGGCGGTCAGCGACAGGCGGCGCGACGACCGTTCCAGAAGCCGCACGCCCAGCCGCGTCTCGATGCGGGAAATCAGCTTGCTGATCGTGGACGGGTTCATGCGCAGCAATCGTGCCGCCTCCGAGAAGCTGCCCGCCTCCACGACCCGCAGAAAAACCTGCATCTCACCGGCGCGATTATCCATTCATGACCTCATCTGTGAAATCGTTTCATAGATAATGTGGAACGCCAGCGCATTTTCAAGTGAGAATGTTGGGCCTATTTCTTGGGACATCACAGGTTTCTAATAGATTCTTGACTGGAAGCGTCTGCCTCCCAAGCTTCGTGCGCCTCCGCGCGAAACGCGTCCAGCCAGTCAACAGGAGTTACCATGAAGTTCGTCAACGCACATGGCGCGGGCATTCCCGCGCTTGGTTTCGGCGTTTTCCGCATGTCGGATGCCGAAGTGGAAGCCATCATTCCAGCCGCACTGGAAGCAGGTTTCCGCCATTTCGACACCGCCCAGATTTATCAGAACGAAGCCTCTCTTGGCCAAGCCTTGCAAAAGGCAGGCGCGCGTCGTGACGATCTGTTCCTGACCACCAAGGTCTGGGTCGATAATTATAGCGAAGAGAAATTCGCCTCTTCCGTAACCGAAAGCCTGGACAAGCTGCAAGTCGATCAGGTCGATCTGCTGCTTCTGCACTGGCCAGCCCATAAAGTATCGATTGCCGAACAGGTTGACCTGCTGAGTGCGGTTCAGGCTTCCGGCAAGACGCGCTTTATCGGCGTCAGCAACCAGAATATCGCGCAGATGAAAGAAGCGATTGAACGCGCCAAAGCGCCGATCGTGACCAACCAGATCGAGGTTCATCCTTATCTCGACCAGAACGCGATTGCCACAGCCGCCAAGGAAGCAGGCGTTGCCATCACCGCCTATTTCGGCATGGCCGATGGCGCGGTTCCGCATGATCCGGCTTTACAAGCCATTGGCGCGAAATACGGCAAGACCGCCGCACAGGTTGCGCTGCGCTGGCTCATCGAACGCGGTTTCATCACGCTTTCGAAGACCGCCAAACCGGAACGTGTCGCGGAAAACTTCGACCTCTTCGACTTTGAACTCAATTCTGAAGACATGGCAGCGATTGCAAAGCTCGCCCGTCCCGATGGACGTCTGGTCAGCCCTCCCGAGCTGGCGCCTGTCTGGGACAAGTAATACGGAGATTTCGCTATGAGTGCTTCAACCGCTCAGACAAGCGCAACCAGCGCGGCCGGTTTCAACTGGCCGCTGCTTGCGCTTGCAATCGGTGCCTTCGGCATCGGTACCACCGAATTCGCGCCGATGGGCCTGCTGCCTGTCATCGCCGATGGTGTGAACGTATCGATCCCGACCGCTGGTCTTCTGGTCAGCGCCTATGCCATTGGCGTGATGATCGGCGCGCCGATCATGACTTTGGCCTTTGGTCGCTTCGGCAAGCGCACCGCGCTGATGCTGCTGATGGCGATCTTCACCATCGGCAACATTCTCTCGGCAATGGCGCCCGATTACTGGACGCTTCTCGCCGCACGTCTGGTGACAAGTCTTAACCACGGCGCGTTCTTCGGTCTCGGCGCAGTTGTTGCGGCCAGCGTCGTGCCGCCGGAAAAGCGGGCCAGCGCCGTTGCGACCATGTTCATGGGTCTCACCATTGCCAATATCGGCGGCGTCCCGGCAGCCACCTGGATCGGACAGCAGATCGGCTGGCGCATGTCGTTTGCGGGAACTGCGGTTCTCGGCCTCGTCGCCATTGTCGCGCTCTGGCTTTCGCTGCCGCGCGGTGAAGCGGGCAAGATGCCCAATATCCGTCAGGAACTGGGCGTTCTGATGCGGCCAACCGTGTTGAAGTCGCTGGCGACAACCGTGATGGGCGCAGGCGCGATGTTCACGCTCTACACCTATGTTGCCGCCGTTCTGGCTGATCGCACCGGCGCTTCGGACGGTTTCGTGACGCTGGCGCTCGTCATCATCGGCGTGGGCTTTACCATCGGCAATGCGCTGGGTGGCCGTCTGGCCGACTGGTCGCTCAATGGCGCAACGCGGATCTTCCTCGCCATGCTCGCAGCCGTCAGCTTCGTGCTGCCGTTCGCGCTCAACAGCCATGTCGGCGCGCTCATCAGTCTGCTGGCCTGGGGTGCTGCGGCATTCGCCATCGTGCCGCCGGTTCAGATGCGCGTTATGCAGGCCGCAGCCGAAGCACCGGGGCTCGCTTCGTCGATCAATATCGGCGCATTCAACCTTGGCAATGCAGTGGGCGCTGCTCTGGGTGGCGCGGTGCTGAGCGCTGGCTACGGT
This sequence comes from Ochrobactrum sp. C6C9, assembly GCF_022627935.1. NCBI lineage: Bacteria > Pseudomonadati > Pseudomonadota > Alphaproteobacteria > Hyphomicrobiales > Brucellaceae > Ochrobactrum > Ochrobactrum sp. C6C9. Next base: position 15,549 of record NZ_JABXGB010000008.1, read on the forward strand.
TATGCCGCTATCCCGGTGGCCGGTGGCCTTCTGGCCGGGGCTGGCCTGCTCTTCACGTTGTCACGCCGCCCGAAAGTGGAGCTAGCGGCTTCGGCTTGCTGATAAAACCTGGCTCCGGCGCGCGTCTCGTTAATCGAGCGTGCGCCGGAAGCGCAACAGCGCCATCGTGGCAAAGAGAATAACGAACAGGATCAGCGCATTCACCTCGCCGGCAATATCGGCAAGGGTTGCGCCTTTCAGCATGACGGCGCGCACGATGCGCAGGAAATGCGTGAGCGGGAAAATCTCGCCCAGAGTCTGCGCCCAATCCGGCATACCTCGGAACGGGAACATGAAGCCCGACAGCATCAGCGATGGCAAGAAAAAGAAGAAGGTCAGCTGCATGGCCTGCATTTGCGTGCGCGAAGCGGTCGAAATCGTATAGCCGAGCAATACCAGCGACAAAACGAAGATCAGCACGCAAGCCAGAAGCAGCGCCAGCGATCCGACGAACGGCACGCCGAACAGAAGCTTTGCCGCAACCAGCACGACCACCACCTGCACCGCGCCGACAGCCAGAAACGGCAGCACCTTGCCCAGCATGATCTCGGCAGGCGTGGCGGGCATGGCAAGCAGGTTTTCCATGGTGCCGCGCTCGGTTTCACGGGTCAGCGCCATGGCCGTCATCATCACCATCGTCATTTGCAGGATGACCCCGAGCAGACCGGGCACGATATTATATTGCGACACGCCTTCCGGGTTGTAACGGCGATGCACGATCACCTGCAGCTGACTGCTGGCGGCATCCGTCGCTTCGGCCTGTTTGCCCTGCTCGCGCAGCAGCGCCTGACTGGCCACGGTGCCGAGCGTCGAAATCGCCCCGCTTGCCACCGATGGATCGGTAGCATCGGCTTCGATCAGGATTTGCGGCGCATCGCCAGCATCCACCCGCCGCGCGAAGTCGGAAGGAATGGTGACCACGAAAGAGACTGTGCCGTTGGCGAGCAGCGCTTCGGCTTCGGCAGCGTTTTGAACCACATGATCAAAGCGGTAATAACCGGTCGTTTCCAGCGCCGAAATCATCGCCCGGGTGTAATGATCCTGACTTGTCACGACGACCGCGCTTGGCAAGCTTTTCGGGTCGTTGTTGATGGCAAAGCCGAACAGCAGAAGCTGCATCAGCGGCACCACCAGCATCATGGCGAAGGTGATGCGGTCGCGCCGCATCTGGATGAATTCCTTCATCAACATCGCGCCAAGACGCTCGAATGAAAACCAGCTGCCGGTCATCCTTTGCTGCTCCCGGCCTTGCTACTCCCGTCGCTTCCCGCTTTCGACATATTGTCCTGCGCATTGGCCATGAACTGGATGAAAACATCCTCAAGGCTGGTTTCGCCCGCCTCGACCGCGATGTCCTTCCGGTGTCTGATCTTGTCGAGCGCCGTTTCAAGTTTGGCCCGGTCGGAGCCTACAACATGCAGCGTCGCGCCGAATGGCGCCACCTGCTCGACACCCGGCTCGTTCTCCAGTTCGCGCGCGACATCGCTGAGCCGTTGGCCGCTGACGATGAAAGTCGTCAGCCCCGCCTCGGCGATCACATCCTTGACCGTTCCCGTCGCCAGAAGCTTGCCATAGGAAATATAGCTGATGCGGTGGCAGCGTTCGGCCTCATCCATATAGTGGGTCGAAACCAGCACCGTCAGGCCGCCATCGGCAAGGCGGTGGATCTCGTCCCAGAAATCGCGCCGCGCCTTGGGATCGACACCGGCGGTCGGCTCGTCCAGCAGCAAGAGCTTCGGCTTGTGCATGATACAGGCGGCAAGCGCCAGCCGCTGTTTCCAGCCGCCGGAAAGCGTTCCGGCCAGCTGGCTGCCACGCGATGTCAGGCCAAGTTCTTCCAGCGTGCGCGCGACGTGCTCCCGCACCGGCTTCAGCCGATAAAGCCGCGCCACGAATTCCAGATTTTCGGCGATGGTCAGGTCTTCATAGAAGGAAAAGCGCTGCGTCATGTAACCGACCTCGCGCTTGATCTTCAGCCCTTCCGTGCGCAGGTCAAAACCGAGCACCTGCCCCTCACCTTCGTCGGGGGTCAGCAGGCCGCACATCATGCGGATGGTCGTGGTCTTGCCGGAACCGTTCGGCCCCAGAAAGCCGACAATCTCGCCCTCCGCCACCGACATGCTCACATGATCGACGACGGTTGCATCGCCGAACCGCTTCACCAGGCCTTTGACATCGATGGCGTTCGGCATGATCGCCTCCGTTTACCGGTTCGCCAGATCGACATCGACGATCTGGCCCGGCTGGAGCGGCGAAGCCTGATCGACCGGATGCGCCTCGACGAGATAGACAAGTTTCTGGCGCGTTTCGAGCGAATAGATCACCGGCGGCGTAAATTCAGGGTCCGGCGACACATAGCTCACCTTCGCCTTGAGGTCTGCCGCGCAGCCATCGCAACGGACCGACAGCAAGTCGCCCACCCGAACGGAGGAGAATTTTGCTTCCGGGATATAGACTTTCAGCTTCACAGCGCCGTCCGGCAACATGGTCAGCACCGGCGCGGTTGGCCCGGCAATATCGCCCGGATTGCGGATGACATCGGTGATCCGCCCGGCAGCGGGCGCGACGATGGTGCGCTTGGTCAGGTGCCAGCGCGCGGAATCGAGTTGCGCGGCAGCGCTCTTGACCGCGTTTTCAGCCGCCTTGATTTCTTCCGGGCGGGCGGGCAAGCGCCCTACGGCCAGATTGGCCATGCTCTGATTGATGGCCGCTTCGGCGACCTCCACACTGGTTTTGGCATCGTCCAGCTGGGCCTGCGTCATCACCCCGCGCTTGGTGAGGTCCTGCGTACGCAACAATGTGCGCCGCGCATCATCGGCCTGCGCATTGGCGGTGCGCACCGACGCTTCCAGAACCGCAATTTCATCCGGGCGTTTGCCCACCTGCAAATCCGCAAGCTTCGCCTCGGCCTGCGCCCGTGCGGCTGCGGCCTGCGCAACCGCAATCTTCGCATCCGTATCTTCGGTAAGCGCAATCGGCTTGTCCGGTTCCACGCGGTCACCGCGCTTCACCATGACGGATTGCACCTGCGCAACTTCGAGCGGTGCGAGCTGCACGAACTCGCCTTCGACATAGCCGACGGCCAGCGGCTGGCTGCTGCATGCCGCAAACAGATAGGACGCGAAAGGAACGATACAGAGAAGGCTCATTACACTTCGTCCTTAATGTGCTGCGCATCGCGGGCGGCAAGAATGGCGAACAGATTTTGCCGCGCAACGGCTGCAACCGCCCTGGCCTCATCGGGGCCGAAAGCCGCCCAGCCCATGCGCCGCTTCACCGCCTCTTGCCCGATCCGGAAATAGACGACCTGCCCTAACAGCGTAAAAATAGTGAGGCGCGTCTGCTCGCTTTCCGCCGCTTCGCCGGTCGCCGCCTCCCAGACGGCGCAAAGCCGTTTGTGGGTCGGCTCGAAAACGCCGGAATAGATGCGGTCGAGCGCTGCGGTCGGATGCGCCAGCTCCCGCAACAGAAACTGAACGATTTCGCCGGACGCCGGTTGCGCCACGATGAACTGCACCATCCGTTCCAGCGCGACGCCCAGCTGCTGACGCGCGGCCTCCTTCGTCACCGCGGGCTCGCCGATTGCCCCGTAATGACCGAGCGCCTGACCGGCGACGCCCTGTATCGTCTCGACGATATAGTCGGCGGCGGCAAGCCGCAGACCTTCCTTGCCGCCGAAATGATAGGCGATGGACCCGATATTCGCCTTGGCAAAGCCCGCAATTTCGCGCGTCGAGGTGGCGTCGAAGCCTTTCGACCCGAACAGCTGCAATGCCGCATGGATCAACGCCATGCGCGTCTGATCGCTGGGAAGCGATGTTTCGCCTTGGCCAGTGGAGCTGGCCGGACTAGTGCGACGGGGCGGCTTCATAAGATGATTTAATCAATCGATTGATTAAATGTCAAGTTGTCGAAAACTGCGGCATGCATCGCGCAGTTTTTGGTCGGATTGAGTGCGGTTTTACGAAGGCCCTTACCCGTCACTGCGCGCTGGCAATGACTTTCTCCAGTCGCATCTGAACGATCTTCGGTTTTTTGGCGGCGACGATCTGATCGAGATTGGCTGGATTGTCGCCAACAGCGATCAGGGCAACCATGCCCATCGCAAAATGCGGCGTGCATTTGACGAGATAGGCACCGGGCTCCGTGACGGTCAGCACATAGGTCTCGTTCATCTTGCTTTTGAACGGGGCCACGCCTGCCGGAAGCATGTCCTTGACCGACTCGACATAGTGCCCCTTGTCCACCGAAATAAAGGTTACCGTGTCGCCCGGCTTTGCCTTGATAAAGGCCGGTTCGAACACCATGACGCCTTCAGCGCCCTTGTTCAGCATGTGAACTTCAATATTTTCAGCAAAAGCAGGCGCAGAAAGAAGGCCCAAGACACCGGCGGCAAGTCCCAACGCGGTCATACGCATTTTCATGTCGATCTCCATCACAAGCACCGCCGCTGCCCGAGCAGACAGGCCGAAAGCGCCCAAACATGCGGGCAAAGCAGCCCGCAATCGGAAATCTAGTCCCGCTGTATCAGGTTTTCCTTGATTGCAATCAAGGAAACTTAAAACGACGCGCCGACGGGCATGACCATCTCATTGAGTATCTGGACAGGATGCCGGATGGCGCGGCTGTCAATCGCCTTCACCTGCGAGCGGCAGGAATAGCCGGTCGCCATGACGATATCCCCCTCGCCGGACGATGCGAGGATGCCGTTCCAGCTTGCAGCGTACAGCTTTTCCGAAATCGGGCGATTGCGGACCTCATGGCCGAACGTGCCCGCCATGCCGCAACAGCCTGTTTCCGGCACATCCAGCTCCACGCCGATCTGCTGGAACACGGATTTCCACTGCTTCATCGAGGATGGAACATTGCTGCGCTCGGTGCAATGCCCGAGGAGACGCAGCCGCTTTTCACCCGCCATGGTGTCAGCGCTACGCAGACGGTCGCGATGGGCGTGCAGCCATTCCTGCATCAGATTGACCTGCGCCTTGATCCGCGCCGCCTCGACCCCCTTATATTCGCTGCGATAGGTCAGCGTCATGGAAGGGTCGAGACCGACCAGCGCAATGCCCATCTCGGCCAGTTCGTTGAGATAGCGGATGGATTTCGACGCGGTTTTCTCGAAAGCGCCGAGATAGCCGTGAACGTGCAGGGCCTTGCCGTTCTGGTTGGGTGCGGCGAGATAGGGCGTGAAGCCCATCTTGCGCGCCAATTGCAGCGCGGCCAGCCCGACAGCCGGGTCGAAATGGGCCGTGAAGGCATCCAGCACGAACACCACCGCCTGTTGCCGCTGCGCCTCCGTTAGTTTGCGCATCCGCTCCGGTGTTGCCACCGCCACGCCCATGCGTCGCGCTTCACGCGCCAGTGACAAAGCAGGCATTTCCGGCAGCGCCGTCAGCCCGGCCCGACGCATCAGCGCCTGCCCCAGAGATGACCCCACCCATGCATTATAGGCGGGCTTCAGCCGCGCAAACAAAGGCAACGTGTTCTCGATGCTCGCCACCATCATATCCTTGATCGGGCGGGCATAGCGTCCATAGTAGATTTCGAGAAATTTAGCCCGGAACGCCGGAACGCTGACCTTGACCGGACATTGCCCGGCACAGGCCTTGCAGGCGAGGCAGCTATCCATCGCCTCGCGCACTTCATGCGAGAAATCGTTGCGATTGGCGGGGTTGATCGAGTTCCACAGCCTTGCGGGCAGCGTGCGGATTGCACTGGCACTGCGGGCTTTTCCTGCTTCCTTGCGCGGGTCTTTCCCGCTCTCGGCCATCAGGCGCAGCCATTCGCGCATCAGCGAGGCACGGCCCTTCGGCGAATAGCGACGGTCGCGCGTCGCCTTGTAGGACGGGCACATCAGGCTCGCATCGTCGAAATCGAAACAGGCGCCATTGCCGTTGCAATAGGCGGCGTTGTCGAAAGCTTCACGGATTTCCAGACCGATGATCCGGTCGAACTGGCCGCGCAGCGGCACCTCGTCGATCTTCAGCAGTGCCTGCGAGGCGGGCGCTGCGATCTTGCCGGGATTGAGCCGATTGCGCGGGTCGAACAGGCCCTTGATTTCCTGCAGGCTTGGATAAAGCGCGCCGAAAAATTCCGGCACATATTCCGACCGCACGCCCTTGCCGTGTTCGCCCCACAGCACACCGCCATATTTGCGCGTCAGCGCAACCACGCCATCGCTGATCTTGCGCACCAGTGGCTCGTGATCAGTCCGCGTCAGATCGAGCGCCGGGCGCACATGCAACACGCCCGCATCGACATGGCCGAACATGCCATAGCTTAAACCCTCGCCGTCGAGCAGCGCCCGAAACTCGCGAATATAGGCGGCAAGATTCTCCGGCGGCACTGCCGTATCCTCAACAAACGGCACCGGACGCACCGGCCCATCGACATTGCCGAGCAGACCGACCGAGCGCTTGCGCATGGTCCAGATCGCCTCGATATCCTTTGGATCACGCGCAATGGTGTAAGGCTTGCCGCCATCGGACTGATCGGCATCAAGCGCAGCAATCACTTCGCGGAACTTGCTCTCCAGCTCTACCGCGCTGTCGGCCACCAGTTCCACAATGTTGATGCCATTGGTTGGGCTGCCGCCATCATCCGGGAAAAAGCGCGCAATGCCCGGCCAGACAATGTCCTTCTTGGCAAGACCCAGCACCTTTTCGTCGATGGTTTCGACGGAAGCGACCTTCAGCGCCACTAGCGCGCGGGCATGTTCCAGCGCGGTGTTGAAACTGTCATAGCGGATATTGACCAAGAGTGCATGGGCCGGGATCGGCAGAAGATTGACCTCGACCTCCGCGATCATCGCCAGCGTGCCTTCCGATCCGCACAGAATGGCGTTGAGATCGAAACGCCCATCCTCGCGCCACAGATGCTTCAGATCATAACCCGTCATATAACGGTTGAGGTTCGGGAAAATCTCGTCGATCAGCGCCCGTTTTTCGGTCGCGATGCGCGCAACAGCGCGATAAATTTCACCGATACGACCGGGCTTCTGCTGCGCTTGCGCCAGCGCCGGGCCGTCGAGCGGGCGTGACCACAGTTCCTCGCCATTGGTCAGGACGACATTGAGCCCCAGAATGTGATTGCTGGTCTTGCCATAAAGACACGACCCCTGCCCGCAGGCATCCGTGCTGACCATGCCGCCGATGGTGGCACGGTTGGAGGTGGAAAGCTCCGGCGCGAAGAACAGGCCATGCGGTTTCAGCGCCTTGTTGAGCTGGTCTTTCACCACGCCCGACTGGACGCGGGCCACGCGCCGTTCCGTGTCGATGTCCAGAATGCGGTTCATGTGGCGCGAGCAATCGACCACAATACCGGAGGTGAGCGACTGGCCATTGGTGCCGGTGCCGCCGCCGCGTGGCGAAATCACCACGTCGCGAAATGCCGGTTGTTCCAGAACCGATGTAAGGATTTTCAGATCGTCCGTGCCCTTGGGAAACACGATGCCGGTCGGCTCTACCTGATAGATCGAATTATCGGTGGAATAGACGGTACGCGAGCTGTCGCCGACTTCCACGTCACCTTGAAAGCCCGCCCGGGCCAAGTGCTGCGAGAGTTCGAGTGTGAGGCCGTTGAGGGGCTGTTTCCTGATCAGAGACGGTATCATGCGGGACTCAAAAAATCTGCATCGCCATGGGCGGCACGCCGCATGCCGGAGTGGTCCCACTACGCTATATGAAAAGCAATGTCGAGGCTCTCCGATGCCGCGATTGCCGCAGGCTTCGTCTAACACTATAGTTGCAAATTCGTCAGGCCGTGGCGAAAGGAGTGATTTTCGAGTACCGGAGCGGAGCGTACTTTTGGGTACGTGAGCACCGGCGCACAGGAAATTGCTCGTTGCAGACCGGCATGGCGAAGAATGCAGCTGTAGTGTTAAACGCGCTCAAGCTTTACGTGAGGCAGCGGCGGCAACTCGACTTCAATCGGATCGTCAGCGCGCACATGCCCACCAGCGAGAACGATGGTCATGACACCAGTTTTGCGGATCACTTCGCCATCCGGCATCTTGTCGAGCACTGCCGAGAGAAGGCCTTTCTGGAAGTTTTCAATCTGCGGGCATGGATTGCGCAAGCCTGTCACCTGCAACACCACATCCTTGCCGATTTTAAGCAAAGCGTCTCTCGGCAAACCCAGCAAATCGACACCCCGCGTGGTGACGTTCTCGCCAAGATCAGCAGGCGCGATCTGAAAACCTTTTTCCGACAGTTCGTCGAAAAGTTCGGCCTGAATGAGATGCACCTGTCGCAGATTGGGCTGGGTCGGATCCACCTTCACGCGTGAACGGTGTTTCACCGTTGTGCCCTGATGCGCATCGCCCTCGACACCAAGCCCGGTCAGGATATTGATTTCCGGTACGGGCTGCTTGGAAAAACGATGTTCCCCATCGCGTGCAACGGCCACGACAAATCCACCACGCATGATCCTCATCCCATCTGTTGCTCTGGCCATTTGTGTAGCGACCAAATTACTGTTGCAGAGCAGGTTTCTCGCAAAGGAAAAAACACTCCCGGCCTGCTATCATAGGTTATAAGACATTTATGTGAATGCAGGCAGGACGAGGCGCAGATTGCAACAGAAAAACGCGCATAGCGAGTTTCGCTGGGGGATATGGGGAACTGGCGCCATTGCCAGCGCCTTCGCAGCCGATATCGCTGCCGTTGAAGGCATGCGCGTTTCCGCCGTCTGTTCGCGTACGCTGGAAGCGGCGGAAGCTTTCGGCAACCGTATCGGCGCCGCCAAGACCTTCAACACGGTCGGCACATTCCTTGCAGACCCGGATATCGATGCGGTCTATATCGCAACGCCCAGCGCCATGCATGTCGCGCAGACCTTGCAGGTCATTGCCGCAGGCAAGCCCTGCCTGACCGAGAAACCGCTGGCGCTTGATGCCGCTGGCGCGGGGCGTCTTTCGGCAGCCAGCGAAATCAGCGGGACTTTCGTGATGGAGGCGATGTGGTCAAGGTTTCTTCCCGCCATACAGGCAGCGAAACGCCACATCGAGACGGGCACCATCGGCAAGGTCACGCGCATCGACGCGGACCTCTCCTATCTGCGCGCCTATGACCGGCAGAGCCGCTTCTTCGATCCGGAACTGGGCGGCGGGGCAGCCTTCGACCTCGGCGTCTATCCGGTCTCGCTGGCGCTGTTCTTCATAGGACCGCCGGAGCGCTCGCAGGGCCGCTGCAAACGCGCCGATAACGGCGTCGATCTGCGCACGGAGATCGAACTGTTCTGGCCCGGCGCGGAAGCCCGGCTCTCCTGCGGCTTCGACCGGGATGGCGACAATCGTATGCTGATCACGGGAACCAAGGGCGCGCTGTTGTTGCACGGACCTTTCCTGAAGGCCCAGCGCCTGACTGTCTATTCCGCTGGTGCATCGAAATCACCCTTTGGACCAGGCAAAGGCTCCGGCCTGTTTGGCAAGATCATCAACCGCCTGCCCCTGCCGGGTCGCAAAATCGAAAACCACACCTTTTCCGGCAACGGGCTTCAGTTTCAGGCGCTGGCCGTGCGCGATGCCGTGCGCAATGGCGCGATTTCAAGTCCGGTCATGCCTCTGACGGACAGCACAGCCGTGGCGGACATCCTGCATCGGATCGTATCGAGCGATTAGAAACTGCTCTTCATCTGATACGGCACCGCGCTGTCGCCAGCATTGTTGAGCGCCAGCGCGATTTCGGTAATGTGCAGCGCCACATCACCGGAAAAGAACGCCGTCGCGCCCGTTTCGATGGCGCGCGCCTGATCGGCGATACCGCGTGCAAAATCGATCTGCGACGGGTAAGCAGGCAAAGCGGATTTACCGTCCTTTGGATAGGATAGCTTCTTTCCGGCAACCGGCTTCCACGACAGGAACTTGCCGATCCGCACTTCAAGGATGATGAAAAGCCGCGCCCAGAACCGCGTCTTTTCATCCGCCTTTTCAAGCCGCACGGCAGAGCGGTTGTCCCACAGATCGTCCACGCTGATCGAGCCCTTGTCACCCACCACCGTCAGGCTGCGGTCGCGCGGCATGGCGAGACCCGATGTCAGCCGCGCCACAAGGCCCGACTTGAAACGCAGGCAACCGACCGAAAAATCGGGAGCCATGTGGAGATGTTCCGTGCCCGGCCCCTTGTCGGGAAAGGTGATCGCAGAAAACGCCGTGACGCTTTCCACCGGGCCGAACAGCGAAACCAGCCATGACAGCGCATAGCCTGCATGTTCGAGCGTGCAGCCGATTTCAAATTCGTGCAGGCCGGGCCAGGCCGCGCCGGAGGCCGAGCGCCATGTGGACCATCTGTCGCGAAAAACCGGGCCGTCTTCCATCTGCGCATAGACGAGACGCGGCGTGCCGATAGTGCCGATAGCCGAGGAAACCAGCCGCTGCGCATCGCTGAGACCATTGGCGGGTGCAGCGGCCAGCGTCAGGCCGCGGCTCGCGGCAAAATCGACCAGCGCGCGCGCCTCATCGAAACTCATGGCGAGCGGCTTTTCGGAATAGACATGCTTGCCTGCGGCGAGTGCCGCCCGCGAAATCTCATAATGGCTTTCCGGCGTCGTCAGATTGACCACGATCTGCACGTCCGGGTCTGCCAGCACGGCATCGAAACTGTCATAGACCTGCACGCCATAATGCGCCGCAAATGCCTTGAGCCGCTCCGGCGACCGATCATAGACGCCGCGCAGCACCAGTTCGGGATAATTGCGTAGGGTGGTCATGTAGTAATCGGCGACGAAACCCGTGCCGACAATTGCAATATTCATGAATGATCTCCGGTAGAAGCGGCCAGCCTTTTCGGTATGCTGATTCTGGATGTCAGTCGCAGCCCGAAAATCCCCAACAAAGTGGTGAGCCAGACCGGGTCCACGCGTCGGAAGAAGAAGCTTTCCATCATCGCGTTCAACGTGCAGAAGAACACGATCATCAGGAAGTAATCGGCCAGAAGCAGGTTTTCGCGCTGCGGCCTGCACCGCATATAATTGACCAGCGGCATCACGATGATCACCGCCACGCCGCAGATCAACCCCGGAATGCCCATGGCGATGACCAGATCGAGATAGCCATTATGGGCATGGACCATGTTGCGCACATCCCAGCCGAGATAATAAGGATTGGCCGCCTCCAGCGCGATGGGCGATTTCCAGAAGCTTTCATAGCCATAGCCGGTCCACAATCGGCCCGGCAGATTTTCGATTGCAAATTGCCAGATCGACACGCGCCCGGTGAAAGTCGCGTCAATGCCGAGGCTCTCGACAAATTGGCGGACCGGATCGAACAGCACCGTCCCGAAAGTAAGGAACGCGAACAGGAACTGAATGGAAAAAATCGCCGCAACGGTCAGAAATCGCAGGCCGAATGCACCCGGCACCATTACCAGCAACATGGCCATCGGCACCAGCGCCATGGTGGTTTTCGAGCCGGTCTGCGCGACGAAGAACAAGGCCGACAGGCCAATCAGCACGCCGCTGACGCGCCAGCCCCGCCGCCAGAGATAAAGCCCTGAAAAGGCGAAAGCCGCCATGACGGGACCGGCCACATTCTTGTGGCTGAAGACACCGCGCCAGAGATAGGAGTTTTGCGGTTCGATCGGGTCTGCACCATGGGTTGCCCCCGCAGGCAACAGCACCACGCCAGCATAGGAAATAACCAGCACGACAGATGCTACCGTCATCAAAAGTCGTGCATAGCCATCGCCGTCCTGCGGCAACGCGAGAACCGCGACGACACAGCAAACGCCGATCATCGTGAAAATAGCGCCGCGCATGACTACAGCCGGATAGATGCTCTGCATGAGCGACGCGAATAGCAGGAGAAACATCAGCGACCAGCCGAAGCCGACAATCCGCGCCACCTTTCGCGGGTCGGCCAGCGTGGCAAGCGCCAGCATGGCCATGACACCCAGAAGGCTGAAACCGAGCTGGTTGATGATATCGCCGCCGCCACCGCCATCGGTTTCCGGCTCGGGCATGAATGGGCGAAACGAAATCATCAAAATGCACATGATGATCATGGCGGCAGCGAGCGCCACCTTCCGCATTTGCGCACGGTGCGCCCCCGCAACCCCGGCTGCGACAGCACTGGGTGCGCCGCTGTCAGTTTTTGTCCGGGTTGCGATACTGCTCATGCTCATATCCAAAATGCGCCATGACCCGGCCCAATCCGACATGGATATAATAGGCGCCGACGGAAACCCAACGCGCCTGAACCGCCTTGTAGACCGCCTTGAACGGCGAAAAGCCCAGCAGAAACGCGCTCTTGAGAAAGACCCGCGCCGCGCTGAACGGTTCGTCCTTGCGCTTGCGCCGCTCCATCATGGTGGAAATCATGCCATTGCGCAAACCGCGCGCCCGAATCCAGTCGGCTTCCAGCCGCCGCGCCGGGACGGTTTCACGCACCGGGGCTTCCGCGCACCAGCCTGTCTTGAAACCCTTGGCGACGGAACGGCTGATGAAATCCGAATCGCCGCCGCCGGTGAAGTTGAACATCGGATCGAGAAACGGAAAACCCGCCGCTTCCAGCACAGGCCGCGCCACAGCCAGATTGCCGGATGAATAGAGCGTCGGCACCGGTCCGCTCTGCTGATAGGTCGGCAGGAAAACCGGATGCCGCGCCCACGCCTCCGAGCCCGGGCGGTCGAAAACCGGCACCTGCGGGCCACCGACCAGATCGACGCAATAGCGTTCCGCCGCAGCGATCATATTTTCCAGCCATGACGGGTCGGCCAGTTCGTCGTCATCGATCACCAGCACATGCTTCATGGCGGGGAAATAGCCAAGCGCTGTCAGCCAGGCCGCATTATAGGCGTTGCAATTGCCGCGCTGCATTTCCACGATCACCAGACCGCGATAAGTGCCCGCCGCAAAAAGCGGTGCCGCGACCGCCGCGCCCGCGCGTTCCTCCGCCTCGTTTTCCACCACGATGATCGCGAATTGCCGTCCGGTCACCTGCCCCTTCACGCTTTCCAGCGTGCGCAGGAGATGTTCGGGGCGGCGAAATGTCGGCAGCGTCACGACCACCTCGACATTTGCAAAATCCAAATGGGGTGTTTCAGCAATGACTTGAATATGATCGGGAAGCTTCGGCGTTCTGTTGTCCATTATATTTTCAACCGCCGCCCTATTTCCCAATGCAAAACCAATTGGCACTCTTGCCGGAAATGCCCTATTTTTGACACGTAAACTTCTCTATGCCACATCAATTCTTCAATCGGTGCGGTTGTACTGAAAAACAGCGCTCCATCCGATTCAACAAATTGTTTTCAAGCCCTTATTACCAGCCGAGCGTTTAAGGATCATTTACACCGCGCGGCTATGAATCGGGGAATAAGAAATACGGCATATCCGCAGGAGTCGAATTGCAACCGTTGCGTCTTGTCTTCGTGACATCCCTCGTACCCCACGAAGATGCTTCGACTGGATATGAAGTCGCCAATGCCGCTGTCATCAACGGGCTGCGCCGGGCGGGTGCACAGGTCACGGTCATCGGCTTCACATGGCCCGGGCGCAAGGCTGCAACCGACCGTGATGTCGTCGTGCTGGGCGAAGTGGAAGTGCGCACCGAAGGCGCAAGTGCGGCGCAGAAAATCGGCTGGGTGGTCAAATCCTTCCTGACCGGGCTGACGGTTTCCTCCGCCAAGCTGCGCGTCATTTCCCCGATGAAATTTCATGACGCCATCGTAGCTTGCGGCGATTTCGACGCCTATGTGCTGAATGGTGTTGCCCTGCCGGGCGCGTTCGAAACGGTATTTCGCGACAAGCCATCGCTTTTTGTCGCCCATAATGTGGAACACCGCTCAGCGCGCGAAAACGCCGAAGACGCCAAGGGCATCATCCAGAAACTTCTGTTCGCCCGCGAAGCCCGCATTCTCAAGCGGCTGGAAAAGCGGCTCTGCGACAATGCAGATTTCGTCTTCACCTTTGCCGAGGATGATGCGCCAGCGTTGGGCCTGTCGCAGACAAAAGCCGCGACCTTCCCGCTGGTCATGCCAGCCGGGCGCGTATCGGCCAAACGCGATATCGCCTATGACCTCGCCTTGATCGGCACCTGGACATGGCACCCGAACCGGATTGGCCTTGAATGGTTCCTCAAAGAAGTGAGGCCTTTGCTGCCCGCAAATATATCCATCGCGATCGCCGGCAGCACGCCAGCTGATCTGATTGCCGCATGGCCGGGCGTGAATTTCGTCGGCAAAGTACCGGACGCTACCGCCTTCGTTGAAAGCTGCGCCGTCGTGCCACTGATCAGCCGCGCAGGCACGGGCGTTCAGCTCAAGACCATCGAAACCTTCGAGCTTGGCATGCCAAGCGTCGCCACCGCGCATTCTGTGCGCGGCATCGCCCGCATTCCTGAAAACTGCACCCTTGCCGACACGCCAGCGGCATTTGCAGCGGCGATCCAGACGCGCATTGCCAAAGCCCGCGCAGGTGACCGTCAGATGCTCGACGGCAAGGCGTTTACCCGCTCGCAGATCGACGGCATGGATCAGGCGCTTTCACGCGGGCTGGATGCGCTCCGTCTCGCGTCAAAGCGTGCGGACGGAGCGCAATGATGCCGGAACCAAGCCCCGTTCACGCCCGCAATATTCTCGGCATCAAGGTCACCGGTTTCAACTGGGACCAAGCGCTCGACTTTTTCGACAAGGCGCTCGAAGACGGACAATTCCTGCGCGTGGCATGGCTCAATGCCCATTGCGCCAATGTTGCCCATGCGGATGCGACCTATAGGCAGGCCTTGCAGAGTTTTCTCGTGCTGCCGGATGGGGTCGGCGTCGATATTGCAAGCAAGATCGCCTATGGGCAGAAATTTCCCGCCAATCTCAACGGAACGGATTTCGTTCCGCGCCTTCTCGGCCATATCAAGCGGCCCCTGCGCATCGGGCTGATCGGCGGGCGGCCCGGCATCCCCGAACAGGCTGCCGAAGCTTTTCGCGCCCGCGCGCCGCAGCACGACTATCGGGTCTTTGCGGACGGGTTTTTCGGAAGCCACCAGATGACCGCCATCCTCGACCGGCTGGCGGAATATCGCCCGGACATCGTGCTGGTCGCTATGGGGGTGCCCTTGCAGGAATTGTTCATCCGAACCCATATCACGGCAGCGCATTGCACCATGGCCTGCGCGGTTGGCGCCTTGTTCGATTTTCAGGCAGGCGCCACCGAACGCGCGCCGCAATGGGTGCGCGACATGCGCCTCGAATGGGCCTACCGGCTGATGCGTGAGCCGGGCCGGCTGGCCGGGCGCTATCTCGTCGGCAATCCGCTTTTCCTGTGGCGGGTCGTGCAGCATGCAGTTTCGGGATATTTCAGACAGGACAAGCGATGAAAACGGCACTGGTAACGGCAAGCTACCACAAGGATTTCGAGCGTTGCAAATTGCTGTGCGAGACCGTGGACCGTCATGTCAGCGGCTTCACCAATCACTATATCCTTGTCGAACCGCGCGATGTCCCGCTTTTCCGGCAGCTGGCCGGGCCGCGCCGCATCATTATCGACGAGCGCGAGTTACTGCCGTCCTGGCTGCGCGTGTTTCCCGATCCGACATCGTTCGGCAAGCGCCGCATCTGGCTGTCGCCCAAAACAAAACCGCTGCGCGGCTGGCATGTGCAGCAATTGCGCCGCATCGCGGTGGCGCAATTGCTGGAGGAAGACAGCTTTCTCTACATGGATTCCGATACGGTTTTCCTGCATCCATTCGATTGCAACAGCCTGTGGCATGGCGAGCGGCTGCGCCTCTTCGTGCGCCCCAATGCGCTGGCCGATCCGAAATGGACGGAGCATCCGTTCTGGTCGGCCAATGCGGCAAAAATTCTCGGCATTCCCGAGACGAAAACCTCGCTCAATGATTATGTCGGCCAGCTGATCGCATGGCGGCGCGACACGATGCTTTCCATGTGCGAGCGCATCGAACAGCAGACCGGACGCCACTGGGTGGCGGGCATCGGGATGAACCGCCGTTTCTCGGAATGTTTCATCTATGGCCGCTATGTGGAAGATGTGCTGAACGGTTCCGGTCACTTTACCGACACGCATGATCTGTGCCGGGTGATGTGGTTCGAGCCGCCGCCGACCGAAGCGGAATTCCGCGCCTTCATCACCGAAATGGAACCCTATCAGGTTGCCATTTGCATGCAGTCGTTTCTGGGGCTTTCAGCCGACGATATTCGCCGCATCACCAGCGGCTGACCTTAAATTCGTTTGGCTGGGAGCTTCAGGCTCGTATAGGTGAAGACCAGCGACAGGATATAAAGCGCGCCGAAGACAAGATTGAGGCCCGCAATCCAGTCATTGCCGCCAGCGGCATGCCTGAGCAGAAGCCAGACAAACAAAGCCTTGGCAGCCGTCATGATAACGAGGCTGAGCGTCCGCAGGCCCGACTGGCCGCGCGCATAGAGAAGCTCGGTCTGGTATTCGATCAGATTGCGGAACCCCGGCACCAGCAGAACCAGCGGCAGCAGGCTGACAATGGCCGCGACATTGGCGCCGAGCGCATTGGGAAACACCCAGAGGAAGATCGCAAGTACCGCAAGCCCGCCCGTTGAGACGGCAAACACCGACGCTTCCAGCCCGGCGCGCAGACGCAGGCTCGACAGCATGTCGGGCTTGCGCATCAGCTTTTGCACCAGCATCATGTTGAAGGAGCGTACCGGCAGCGCCGTCAGATCGACCAGCCGCATGACAATGGCATAAAGCCCGGCTATTTGCGGCCCGCCAACACTCAGCACCAGCAACTTGTCCAGCTCGCTTTGCACATAGAAAAGCAGTTCCGCCCCGGCGACCGCAACCGAATCCGCGATGCGGCGCATATAGAGTTTTGGCCGGAAACGAATTTTCCGTCGCGGATAGAAGCAGATCGACACGGCAAGCGCCGCGGCATTGGCCGCAAGATACCACCATGCCCAGTGGGCGACGTCATGCACCGTCGCCATCCAGGTGAACAGCACCGCCGCAACCGCGCGCGTGACCGTGCCGAAAATGACGAGGCTTGCCGAAATGCCGAAACGGTTGAGGCCGTTATTGACGATGATGATGACTTCCGCCGACCGCCAGAACAGGGCTTCCGCCGCGATGATAATGGCGAAAGGCAAAAACGTGATATCCCGGCTGAAGAAGACCAGATAGACGAGCCAGGAGCAGAGCGCGAAAAGCGGCAGCGATCCCACCACCGCCATGAGATAACCCGCGCTATAGGTACCGAGAAGATGCGGCTTGACGGTGGCGATGCGATAAAGCGGCGAGGTAAAGCCTAACGACACAATGCGGGACAGCATGACGCCCGTGCCCGATGCGGTTGCGAAAATGCCGAAATCGCCGGTTGGCAGGGTATTGGCAAGCGCGATGAAATAGACCAGCGAAACCACGAGCCGCCCGACCGAACCAGAGACGAGCGACAGATAATCCCTGAACAGGCCGGACTTGAGACCAGATTTCAGGCGATCCATTTTTTGAAATGCTTTCGCTATCACCAACGAACCTTTGTCTTCGTCGCATCGCTCATGATCTCGCATGTTTCACGGGCCGAAGCGAAAAGCCAGCGCAAAACCCGGCATACGATATTGAATGGTTAACCGGTTGCATTTTCCATCGGGAGAATTGCAATAACATTAACCAATTTTTTCCCGTAGGCACTTACAGTCTCAACCCAAACGGGTTTTCAGAGTTCGGATATTTCAGGCAATGAGCAGCGATGATAAGCGTCATAAAGAGGGGAGCGGGAAACCCCTTCTCTCATTCTCCGACGCGCCAGCTGCCGTAAGCCGGACATCGAACGCTCCGACGCCACCCCAGGCACCTCCCCAAACACCCCCGTGGACTCCCCCCGCTTCGAAAGAGGAGCGCGAGGATTTCACTCGTACGCACGATCTCAACCCGGAGCGGCTGACCGAGGAAGAACTCGAAGCCTTGCAGGAACGGCTTGCGGCCATCGAGACCGAGCTTGACCGCAAGCTGGTCGAGCGCCAGCGGCGCAAGCGGGTCGCGCGCGAAAGCGAGCCGCCGCTTGCTGATGAAACAAACCATCACGAACCGGGGGCCGCGACCCCACCCGCCACCACGCCACCCGCCCCACAGGCCGGAAACGGTGATTCCGGCGATGGCTGGCGTCCGCTGATCGACCCTTATGCGGCAATCGACGTCATCAAGGGATCGCGCAAGCTACTGCTTGTCACCACCGTTCTCGGCGGCATTGCCGGTGTGCTGATCGCACTTTCCATGCCGACCATGTATGTGGCGACGACCGATGTTCTGGTCGATCCACGCAACATCAAAACGGTGGGCACCGAACTGACCCCCGGCCAGCTGCCCACCGACGCCTCGCTGGCGGTGGCGGAAAGCCAGGCGCGTATCATCGGTTCCAGCAGCGTGCTTTTGAAGGTGATCGACCAGACCAAGCTTACTGAAGACCCGGAATTTAACGGGACGCTGGTGCCAACCGGTGTGGCCGGTTTCTTCGCGCAGATCCGCGACATGCTGTCCACTAAGAAGACAAGCGACGGTCAGGCGCTGGAAACGCGGGTTCTCTACAATCTCTACAAGGCGATGACCATCGCTCGCGATGCCAAGACCTTCATCTATTCGATTTCGGTCAAAACCCGCGATGCGCAAAAATCGGCCTCACTGGCCAATACGATCAGCACGGTGTTTCAGAACGAGCTTGCCTCGATGCAATCCGACGCAACGCGCCGCACATCGGAAGAATTATCCACCCGGCTGGCCAGCCTGCGCGCAAGCGTCGAGCAGGCGGAAACGGCAGCAGCCGATTTCCGCGCCGCGCATGATCTCGTGGATGTTGACGGCAAACTGATCAGCGATAGCGATTTGAGCTACCTCAACCAGCAGCTTTCCAACCAGCGCGCCGAAACGATGCGGTTGCAGGCCCGCACGCAGGTGATGAACAGCGCCACATCGGACAATGTGGTGGCCGGTACATTGCCGGAAGAGTTGCGTTCCAACACACTGACCACTTTGCGCGCGCAATATGCGCAGGCAAGACAGGCGGCCAACGGCATGTCCTCGCAATTGGGGCCCCGCCATCCGCAATTGATACAGGCGCAATCGCAGGCAGGCGCAATCCTCGGCGATATCGACGCCGAACTGCGCCGCGTGCGTTCCTCGCTTCAGGTCGAGGTGCAACGTTCGGTTCAGCAGGAGAAGGAATTGTCGGCTCGTCTGGCGCAATTGAAAGCCCAACAGGCCAACAATAATGGCGATCTGGTCAAGCTGCGCGAACTGGAGCGGGAAGCGGCAGCGCGCCGCTCCGTCTATGAAGCCTTCCTCCTGCGCTCGCGCGAAACCGGCGAACAGGAAGGCCTCAACACGGTCAATATCCGTGTGCTTTCGGAAGCGCGTCCGCCGCTCGATCCTTCGGGAAAATCGCGCAAGCTGGTGGTGATTGCAGGATTGATCGCCGGTCTTCTGGCGGGGTTTGCCATCACAGCCGTCCGCAATTTCGGACGGCTGCTGCGGCTTTCAAGATAGTCTCAGGCGGCGCGCGGCACCTTGCGGCCACTTGCCCGCAGAACGCCGTGGGCACCGTCGAGGTGGCCGGGCTTCAGTTCAAGCGCCAGAAAACGACGCTTTTCATAAGGGCCGGGCATGGCCAGTTCGCCGGTCTTTTCTGCCGTGAAGCCGAAACGCTCGTAATATTCCGGATCCCCCACCAGCAGGATCGCGCCATGGCCAAGCGTGCTTGCTTCGGCAATCGCATGACGCATCAGGGCCGAACCCAGGCCGCAACCGGCAGCCAACGGATCCACAGCCAGCGGCCCAAGCAGCAGCGCGGCAACCGGAAAGCCGAAGGCGTCGATGCCAGCCTGCACATTCCACAGGCGAACGGTGCCAGCGAGAGCGCCATCGGCGCTCTCGGCAGCAAAGGCCAGCCCTGCGGCGGGAAGACGACCGCGACGCAGCTTTTCCGAAGACTTTCTGCGGCGACCTTCGCCCATGGCACGGTCGAGCAGCGCCTCGCGCGCCAGCACATGCTCTACCGTCTCGCCCGCTATCGCAAAAGCAGGCGCAGCAACGGGGGCAAAGCCCGGCACGAAGCCAGCGGCATCATTGTCCTGAAAATCGTGAATTGCATTCATCACATCTATCCCCGCAAAGCGGCAGCAGCACACCCTGTCTAGTGCCTTGCGGCACCAGACAGATTGAGAGGATCCTCAGGGTTAAACCTGAAAGATCAGATGACGTAGGATCGGAGCGGTTCGAAGCCGTTGAACGCCACCGCCGAATAGGTGGTGGTGTAAGCACCCGTGCCTTCGATGAGGATTTCGTCACCGATGGTCAGCGAGACCGGCAGCGGATACGGCGTCTTTTCGTAAAGAACATCCGCACTGTCGCAGGTCGGGCCAGCCAGTACGCAAGGCTCGGTTTCGCTACCGTCATGCGGGGTCACGATCTGATAGCGGATCGCCTCGTCCATGGTTTCGGCGAGACCGCCAAACTTGCCAATGTCGAGATAGACCCAGCGCACATTGTCGTTGTCCGCCTTGCGGGAGACCAGAACCACTTCGGTCTTGATCACGCCTGCATTGCCGACCATGCCGCGGCCCGGTTCGATGATGGTTTCCGGGATGCGGTTGCCGAAATGCTTGGACAGCGCGTCGAAGATCGCCATGCCGTAAGCCTGAGCGGTCGGCACGTCCTTGAGGTAACGGGTCGGGAAACCGCCGCCCATATTGACCATGCGCAACACGATGCCTTCATCGGCAAGGGTGCGGAACACCGATGCCGCATCGCCAAGCGCGCGGTCCCAGGCGGAAAGGTCCGTCTGCTGCGAGCCGACATGGAACGACACGCCATAAGCGTCGAGACCGAACACCTTGGCATGACGCAGCACGTCCACGGCCATTGCAGGCACGCAGCCGAACTTCCGCGACAGCGGCCATTCGGCGCCTTCACCGTCGGTCAGAACGCGGCAGAACACGCGGCTGCCGGGAGCGGCGCGCGCAACCTTCTCGACTTCCTCCACGCAATCGACCGCGTAGAGACGGATGCCCAGCTCGAAAGCGCGCGCAATATCGCGCTCCTTCTTGATGGTGTTGCCGTAGGAAATACGGTTCGGTGTTGCGCCGGCTTCCAGCGCCATTTCAATCTCGGCAACCGAAGCGGTATCGAAGCAGGAACCGAGCGAAGCGAGCAGGCGCAGGATTTCCGGCGCAGGATTGGCCTTCACCGCATAGAAAATGCGGGAATAGGGCAATGCCTTCTCAAAGCTCTGATAGTTCTCGCGGACAACATCGGTGTCGACGACGAGGCAGGGACCGTCCGGGCGACGGGTGTTGAGGAAATCAATAATGCGCTGTGTAGCCATGGTCGTTCTCCTGCGGCGACCCTAACCGGGCCGTTTTTGGTGCGCAATCGCGAAAAGTTGCTGCCTTTTCTGACAAATGCGCATAAAAACAAATACTTAGAGCATCGCCCCACCCCCAAGGGGCAGGAAATTCTCTAAGAGACAAAGGTGCATGAGACCCTCGCCGCGAAGTCAGCCTTTGGAGGCGCTGATATCACACGAAAGAGCATGCGGCGTTGGAACAACGCTAGATCCGCGTTATTCCGCTTTGTCTGCCTTGGATTGGAATTGGAGAACCGCATCCGCACTACCGGCAATGAAGGTGTGCCTCTTCAGTAATTTCGGCTTTTGGACAGCCGAAAGACACCAGAAAGGCCCGCACCGTCGTTGCTTCAAGATGTCCTCGATCTGGCGGTTGGCCAACAGATCGACTGGAGCGGTTAGGTCCAGGTACCGTACCGAATTCCTCACCATTCGAGGATCGGCGGACACCCACAGGCACGTGCGACTTTGGGCAAGGGCGATATAAGCGCAAAGCCGTGACCATTCAATGACAAATCTTTGTCGAAATGAATTTATTTTTCGACCGTTTTGGAGGCAAAGCGCGCTTGCCATTGTTCAGCAAGAGTGAAACATTCCATCGGAAATCTTCACTTTCTATTCAAAATACAGGCAGATTCCTGCCCCTAATGGTGAACAATGACCACCTTCGATCCTTTCAATGCGATCATCGCGAAGCCCGAAAATCCCCTTCCCCACGCGGAAAATGGACCGCTTTTCGGCGAGCGGCTGGCGGTCAAGGACATATATGATCTGGCTGGAATGGTCACCGGATGCGGCAATCCGCAGATTCTGGTCGAATCACCCCCCGCTCAAAAATCCGCTCCCGTGGTCGAAAAGCTGCTTGGCGCTGGTGCCGAAGTCATCGGCAAGGCCCAGACGGACGAGCTTGCCTTTTCGCTGATGGGGCAGAATTCGCATTATCCCCATCCCATCAATCCTGCCGCGCCGGACCGCGTGACGGGCGGGTCGTCGTCGGGCTCCGCGGCGGCAGTCGCAGGCGGGATCGCCGATATTGCGCTCGGCTCCGATACGGGCGGGTCGATCCGCGCGCCTGCCAGTTTCTGTGGCCTTGTTGGCCTGCGCACCACCCACGGCCGCATCCCGCTTGAAGGCATCATGCCGCTCGCACCGTCACTCGATACGATCGGCTGGTTTGCACGCGACGTCTCGCTTTATGAAAAGGTGGGCGCGGTCCTGCTGGGTGGAGACGAACAGTCGTTTCAGCTGACCCAGCTTCTCTATATGCCGGTTCTGGAGCAGCTTCTGCTCGGACAGGCGGAAACCGACGCCTATCGCGCCATGTTCGGGGCAATTCGCCCGCATTTTTCGGGCCTGAAGGCGGCGAGTCAGCCAACCCTGTCCATCGACGAACTTTATCTCGCCTTCCGGCAGATACAGGGCGCCGAAGCTTGGGCAAGCCACGGCGCATGGATATCCTCCGGCGAACGCCAGCTCGGCCCGGGTGTCGTTGATCGCTTTACCTATGGATCGCAGATGACGCCCGAGATCGTGGCCCAACAGCGGACGAGGCGCGCGCGTTTCACGCAGGAGCTTGAGGCGATCATCGGCGATCATGCCGTGCTTGCTTTGCCCACGGTCCCCGGAGCGGCACCGCTCGCAAACGAACCTTTCGAGGCCTTGCAGGCCTATCGTGAACAGGCATTGCGCTTGCTTTGTCTTTCGGTGCTTTCGGGTCTGCCGCAAATCACATTACCACTTGGGCCGCTGGGCGAAGTGCACGGCGCGCCCTTCGGCATATCTCTCATCGGGCCACGTGGCAGCGACCGGGCGCTGGTCGCGCTTGGCAAAACCATTCTTGAAACGCGGGGCTAAAACAGATGGACACGCTGACACGTATGCGCGCCTTTATCGACGTGGTGGAGGCGGAAGGGTTTTCTGCCGCAGCGCGAAAAATCGGGCGCTCCAAAGCCCTTTTGTCCAAATATGTGCGCGAGCTGGAAGACGAGCTGGGTGCGCGCCTTCTCAACCGCACCACGCGCCAGTTTTCGCTGACCGAGGCGGGGCACACCTATTACCACCGGGCCGTGGAAATCATCCGCGAAATCGACGCGCTTCAGGATGCCGTCAGTGAAACCAGTTCCGATGCGCGCGGGCGCATAAAACTGTCCGCGCCACGCACCTTTGCCGATGCGGTGATCGGCCAGTCGCTGATCGATTTCTGCCTTGCGCATCCTGAAATCGTGCTCGACGTGCGGCTGGACGACCGCTTTGTCGATCTGGTCGAGGAAGGTTTCGACCTCGCGATCCGCATCACGCGCTTGCAGGATTCTTCCCTCATCGCGAAGAGGCTTTCGCCCTTCCATTCCATCCTGTGCGGTGCACCGGCGCTGATCGCCCGCGTCGGCAAGCCCGAACGACCGGAAGACCTGACCGACAGGCCCTGCATCATCGACACCAATGCCCGCTCACGCAACAACTGGCACTTTCGCAACACGGATGGCTCGATGATGACCGTGCCGGTCAATGGCCCCATCGAGGTCAACAGCCCGGTCGCCACCAAAAACGCCGCTCTGGCGGGTCTCGGCTTCTGTTCGCTGCCCGCCTTCATCGCCGAAGAAGAAATCGAGCGCGGCAGGCTGGTCGCCTGTCTCGACGAATTTATCGTGCGGGACGGCGGCATCTATGCGGTCTATCCGCATCGGCGCTATCTGCCGGCGAAAATCCGCGCGCTTGTGGATTTTCTCACACAATGGTTCAAGGAACGGGAGCAAGGCGGAGCCGCGAAAAGCCCGACTTCATAAAACTATCGGCGTTTTGGGCTATGTGTCCCACTTTCGCCGTCTTCGGCTTCGAGCATTAGGTAGTACTTACGGAAAGACTATATGCAGGTTTCGTCATCGCGGTTCAAAGCCCGGTTCGCCCGGACCACCACAGCGGCCCTTCTGGCTGCTGGCCTCGTGCCGACGGCGGCGCTTGCCCACCCGCATGTCTTTGCCGAAGCGCGTCTGGAACTCACCATTGCGCCGGACGGCACGGTTCAGCAGCTCGCCCATGTCTGGCGCTTCGACGATGTGTTTTCGTCAACCGTGCTGATGGAATTCGACAAGAATGGCGATCTCAAGCTCGACCATAAAGAGCTGATCGATCTCGGCCATGTCATCAATGAATCCATTGCAGAGTTCAAATATTTCCAGACCGTTCAGGAGGATGCCAAGGATGTCGCGATGGTGAGACCCAACGATCTTGCCGCGACCTTTACCGACAACCGCCTGCTGATCGTCTTCACCAGCAAGCCCGCCAAGCCGCTCAAGCTGCAGCCCGGCCACAAGGTGAGTTTCGGCGTCTATGACCCGACATTCTATACCGCGATTGACTATGTGGACGACAAGGAACTTGTGGTGAAGGGTTTGCCGCAGGGCTGCAAATCGACCGTCGTGCGCCCCGATCCCGATCAGGCCATCGC
Organism: Ochrobactrum sp. C6C9; assembly: GCF_022627935.1. Classification (NCBI taxonomy): domain Bacteria; kingdom Pseudomonadati; phylum Pseudomonadota; class Alphaproteobacteria; order Hyphomicrobiales; family Brucellaceae; genus Ochrobactrum; species Ochrobactrum sp. C6C9. Next base: position 40,349 of record NZ_JABXGB010000008.1, read on the forward strand.
GCAAAATCAGGCAACGCTGACCGAGGCCTTCTTCAACGATCCGGCGGGCACCGACATGTCGAAGATTTTCGCCACCCGCCTTGAAATCGACTGCGCCGCGAAAGGATAGACGAGCCGATGAAGAAAACGGCAACGCTCATACTCACCTTTGGTCTGACGATCCTCGCCGCGCAGGCGCTTGCGCAATCGTCGCTTGGCATCGGTGCGAATGAAGTGGCCATGACGCCGACCGGACCGTTCGCGCATATCATTCTCTGGATGAACGAGCAGCAGCGCGCATTCTATCTGGCCATGACCACCGCGCTGAAAGCCATGCGCGAAGACCCGTGGCAGGCGTCCATCCTCATCGCTCTTTCCTTCATCTATGGCATATTTCATGCCGCCGGTCCCGGCCACGGCAAGGCGGTGATCTCCTCCTATATGATCGCCAATGAAACAGCGCTGCGGCGCGGCATTTTCCTGTCTTTCATCTCGTCGCTGTTGCAGGCCATTATGGCGATTGTCGTTGTTGGCCTCGCATGGCTCGTGCTGCGCGGCACCGGCATTTCTATGAACCAGACGGCGCGCTATATGGAGATTGCCAGCTTCGCGCTGGTCCTGTTCTTCGGCCTGTGGCTTCTGGCCCGCAAGCTGCCGCTTCTGTTCCGCAAACCCAAAAACGCAGCACCGCTTTTTGCGAGTGCACCGCAACCGGCCATGGCAAGCGGCCCGGCATGGCAGGGCAGCATTTCGCAGGCCACGCGCGCGGCAGCAGGCGGCAGCACGGTCAAGCTCAACTACAAGCCAGCCGCAGCGGCGGCGACTGCGACGGACCACGCCTTCATCGGGGATAGCGATGTCTGCGCCGCCTGTGGCAATGCCCATATCGCCGATCCCTCGACACTTGGCGACAACTTCAACTGGACAACGGCCTGGTCGGCGATTTTTTCGGTCGGTCTTCGCCCCTGTTCCGGGGCCCTGATCGTGCTGACCTTCGCGCTGCTCAACGGCCTGATGCTGGGCGGATTACTCTCCGTTTTCGCCATGGCCTTCGGCACGTTTCTCACCGTGGCTTTTCTCGCCACACTGGCGGTCACAGCCAAGAATGTCGCCCTGCGTTTTGCGGGCAGCAACGCCATGTCCGGGCGATTGAAGGCAGCAATCGAGGTCTGCGCCGCCCTTTTCATCGCGCTTACCGGCGCGTTTCTGCTGAGCGCCGCATTGGCCGGCTAAATGCGGTTCGCTTGCTGCGGCTGAATCGACCTGTCGCGTCGGCGAAATTAAATCCGATAAGGGTGGTTTTGCACGTATTCCCCCAGAAAAGGCGGCTATAAATATCGGAAAATTATACCGTATTGCCGATTTTTATAAAATAATATTCTAATATTAATATCGGATCGGCTCTCCCGGAAACCATTCAAATGAACCGTTTCGATGGCTAGTCATTTCAAGAGGATGTTCCTCAACATTAATTCATTTCAACGTGTATGCCCTCATTTTTCATAATCCCCCTGTCAATCAAAACAGAAGGGATTCTTGGTTATGAAAACGAACGGGCAGCGCATTTTCTCTGCAGTCATCGCTCTGGGAATGCTCGGCGCAACAACGGGCGTTTCCTTCGCCCAATCGGCGGCAAGCGAGGCAACGGCACCGGCTGGGACCTACAAGCTTGATCCGACACATGCAGCCTTGCTGTGGTCCCTGAAGCATAACCAGATTTCCAACTATACCGCCCGCTTCAACAAGTTTGAGGCTACGCTGAAGCTCGACCCGGCCAAAATCGAAAATTCCTCGATCGAAGTGACCATCGATCCCACTTCCGTCGCCACTGCCTATCCGGCGGACTACAAGGCCACGCATGCCTCTTCCGGTTATGCAACCTGGGACGAAGATGTCAGCCGCTCGCCCAACTTCCTGAACAGTGACGCCCACCCGACAATCACCTTCAAGTCCACCAAGGTCACGTCGACCGGCGCAACAACGGCTGATGTCACAGGCGACCTGACGTTTCTGGGTGTGACCAAACCCGTCACACTGAAGGCGACGCTCCAAGGCGCAATCGACAGCCATCCCTATGAAGGCGTGCCTGCGGTCGGATTTGCCGCTGAAGGCACTTTCAACCGCACCGAATTCGGTCAGCCGCTTGGCCCGGTCGGCCCGGAAATCACCATTCGTTTCGATGGGGAGTTCATTCAGGAAGCGAGCTGACGCGCGCTTGACTGAAACCCACCGGCTGCGCCTCCTCCCAAGCCGGGCCGGTGGGCTTGCGACATTTCAATCACGAAGTTTTTTTGCCCGGTGTCGCAATGGCGACATCTGGGCACCGACCCGTCAGGATGACCATGAACACTCATCCCCGCTCAACGTCCTCCCGCTACAGCGCGATTGCCATTCTGTTGCATTGGGCGATTGCCATTCTCGTCATATCCATGATCCCGATGGGCTGGTGGATGGTGAGGGCCATCAACAAACCGGACACGCAGCAGCTCGCCTATCAGCTGTTCCAGCTGCATAAATCCATCGGCTTCGCCATTCTGGCCCTGACCCTGCTTCGCGTGATCTGGCGCCTGACCCACCCGGTTCCGGCACTGCCATCGGACATGAAGGACTGGGAACGCGTGCTGGCGCGCGCAACCCACATTGCCTTTTATGCCCTGCTGCTGGCCATTCCACTGACCGGCTGGGCCTATGTCTCGACCGGCTGGGCGATCAGCACGGATCGCCCGCTGATGGTATCGACCTCGTGGTTCGGTCTGTTCGACGTTCCACCAATTCCAGCCATGGACGGCATGCGCAATGTTGCCTTCGGTGCCATGGGCGCCCATGCTTATATGGCCTATGGGGGTGCCGCTCTCATTGTCCTGCATGTTGCCGCCGCGCTGAAACACCAGCTGATTGACCGCGACGGCGTGCTGGCCCAGATGCTGCCTTTCCTGCGCGCGAAAGATCATGGGGACACGGCGCTTCCCGGAAGGGCGATGTTGCCACGCGGCCTCGGGATCGCCTTCATCGTCATGATCGGGCTTGCGGGTTTTACCATGCATCTGCCCACCACCCCTCCGCCAGCACAGCTGACCGTCGCAGAAGCGACGCCGGTGGCGGCCTCCCCAGCCGCAGAAGCCACAACGGCAGACGCCAATGCCACCAGCTGGGCTATTGATCCGGCTGTATCGGCCATCCGCTTCACCGGCACCCATGCAGGCAAGGACTTCGCCGGGCATTTCAGCGAGTGGACCGGCAATATTCGCTTCGATCCCGACAATCTTGCCGGATCGAAAGCCGTGATCACAGTCAATACCGGCTCGGCCACAACCGGCGATGCCACGCAGGAAAGTTCGCTCAAGAATGGGGAATGGTTCAATCCCCGGCGCTTTCCAGAAGCGCATTTCGAAACCAAGAGCTTCCGCTCGCTCGGCGGCGAGCGCTATGAAGCCGACGCTATCCTGACGATCAAGAACAAGGCCGTGCCGGTCGTTCTGCCCTTTACCTACAAACCGGAAGGTAACATCGCCACCGTGGACGGCAATATCGAGCTTGATCGCGCAGCGCTTAATCTCGGGATGTTTTCCGATCCGGCTGCGGAATGGGTGTCCAAGACGATTGCCGTCACGATCAATGTCACGGCAGCAAAAAGCTGATGCCGAAAACAAAAATCCCGGCACTTGTGCCGGGATTTTCTGTCTGTCTATGCAAATTGCCTATTCTGGCCGAAACTGGTCCGGAGCCGCATCCTCAAACGCCGGTAGCGCCGCGCAAGCCTTTGCCACTGCCGCAATTCGCGGAAGGTTCTCCCATTCGACGCCCCAACGGCTTGCATTGTAAAGCTGGGGAACCAGCACACAATCGGCCATGCCCGGCGTGTCGCCATAGCAGAAGCGACCTTCAAAACCCCGATGGTCGAGCAGCTTTTCGAAAGCAGCCAGACCACGAGCAATATTATCCTTGTTCCACGCTGCGCGGGCTTCCTTGCCCGCGAGCGCTTCGACCTGCGCCAAGACCCGAAGGTTGGAAACCGGATGGATTTCGCAGGCGATTGCGTCAGCCAATGCGCGGACATGCGCCCTGCCCGCTGCATCGCGCGGCAGCAGGGCCGGGTCTGGCCGCGTCTCGTCCAGATATTCGATGATCGCCAGCGACTGCACCAGCACCAACCCGTCAATTTTCAAAACGGGCACAAGACCCTGCGGATGCAGCGCCAGATGCTCGGGCGAAAACTGCGCACCCGCAGTGAGGTCTACCGGCACCCGATCATAGGCAATCCCCTTCAAGGCCAGCGCGAGACGAACGCGATAGGCCGAAGACGAGCGCCAGTAATCATATAAAGTCACCGTCATGGCTGTGCCGGAAGAATCTGGCCGACGCAGGGTCCAAAACCGATGCGATAACCATCGCCTCTCGCTTCCGCAAACAAGGCAATCTCGTCGCCGTCCTCGATGAAGGTGCGGCTTTCGCCATTCACCGTAACCGGTTTCTTGCCGTTCTGCGTCATTTCCAGAAGCGCGCCGGTCTGTTCAAGGCTCGGCCCGGAAATCGTGCCGGAACCAAGCAGATCGCCAACCCGCATCGGGCAGCCGGTTTCGGTATGGTGCGCCAGTTGCTGCGCGCTCGAATAATACATGACATTGTAATTTGTCTCTGCCATGCGTTGGCCGTTCATGGTCCAGCCGATGGCGAGATCGTACAATCCCGGCCGGTCTTCCTGCAGATAAGGCAGAAGCGGATTGACGCGCTCCGGGCCTGCGCTGCGGAACGGCTCAAGTGCGGCCTGCGTCACAACCCATGCACCAATGGTCGTCCCCAGAGCCTTTGACTGGAAAGGCCCCAGCGGCTGATATTCCCAAGCCTGGATATCGCGGGCGGACCAGTCATTGAGCAGCACATAGCCGAAGATCATGTCCTCCGCCTGCTCGACGCTAACGCGTTCGCCCATCGTGCTGTCGATGCCGACGATAGCGCCCAACTCCAGTTCCAGATCGAGCTTTTTACAGCGGTCCCATACCGGCCCCTGTTCGCCTTTGGTCTGTCCCATGGGGCGGCGGATCGGCGTGCCCGTCACCACCACAGAGGAGGCGCGGCCATTATACCCGATCGGCATATGGGTCCATTGCGGCGGCAAAGCGTTTTCCGGCCCGCGAAACAGCACGCCCACGTTGAAGGCATGATTTTTCGATGCGTAGAAATCGGTAAATTCCGTCACGCGGATCGGCAGATGTAACCGCGCATCGGCCATTGGCATCAAGGGCAGGCTGGTGTCGCCGCCTTCACGCAAAAGCTCCGTCAGCGCTACCCGCACCTCGTCCCATCTGGCGCGGCCCAACGCCATGAAGCCATTGAGCTGCGGCTGGGCGAAAGTGCCATCGGCATCGATGAGGCCCGCCGCTTCGCATTTATCGAGATCGAGTATCATATCGCCAATGGCAACGCCGCAACGCGGTGCATCACCGTCGACCGAAAACACACCATAGGGCAGATTGTTCAGGGGAAAGGGGCAATCTGCATGATTGGCGCTCTCCACCCAGGACCGGATCAAAGCCAATGTCCATCTCCTCATTTCAAAATCATCGTCTTCGAGTGCCCGGAATTGGAAACCGAAGCACCCGATGCATCGCGCATCACTTCACGCCGGGCGTGCCGTCGAACTTCTTTTCGAGATGGTCCCAGACCTCGATATATTCTTCCTGCATGGGGGCCTCGTGCGCGGCGAATTCCGTCAGATGCTGCGGGAAGCGGGTCTCGAACATGAAGCTCATCGTATTGTCGAGCTTTTCCGGGCGCAGTTCCGCATTCGACGCGCCTTCAAATGCGTCGCGGTCCGGCCCGTGCGGCAACATGCAATTGTGCAGGCTGATGCCGCCCGGCGCGAAGCCCTGCGGCTTGGCATCGTAGACGCCATAAATATTGCCCATAAGCTCGGACATGATGTTCTTGTGATACCATGGCGGGCGGAATGAATGTTCCGCCACCAGCCAGCGTTCGCGAAACAGCACGAAGTCGATATTGGCCGTGCCTTCCTGACCCGACGGTGCTGTCAGTACTGTGAAGATCGACGGATCGGGATGGTCGAACAGAATCGCCCCGACCGGAGAATAGGTGCGCAGGTCATATTTATAGGCGCAGTAATTGCCATGCCACGCCACGATATCGAGCGGCGAATGGTCGATCCATGTCTCGTGGAACTGGCCGCACCATTTGATGACAACACGCGAGCGCGCCTGTTTGTCCTCATAGGCTGCAACCGGCGATTTGAAATCGCGCGGGTTGGCAAGGCAGTTGGCGCCGATAGGACCACGACCCGGCATATCGAATTTCTGACCGTAATTCTCGCAGACGAAACCGCGGCATGGTCCCTCAAGCACCTCGACGCGATAGACAAGACCGCGCGGGATAATGGCGATTTCCTTGGGCTCAAGATCGATGATGCCAAGCTCCGTGCAGAAACGCAGACGTCCTTCCTGCGGTACGATCAGCAATTCACTGTCGGCGGAGTAAAAATATTCGTCCTCCATCGAGCGGGTGATCAGATAGACATGGCTTGCCATGCCGATCTGGATGTTCACATCGCCCGCCGTGGTCATGGTGCGCATACCGGTGATCCACGTCAGGTCTTCGTCCGGCCCCGGCAACGGGATGGGGTCCCAGCGATACTGGCCAAGACTGGTGATATTGCGCCGCTGCGGATCGCCGACCGGCAGATTGGGCGCAGTTTTCCAGTACGGCACGTCGATCAGCTTGAAACGGCCCGTATGATGAACGGACGGGCGAATGCGATAGCACCAGGTCCGCTCGTTCTGACCGCGGGGCGCGGTGAAAGCGGTGCCGGACAGCTGCTCGGCATAAAGCCCGTAATTGCATTTCTGCGGTGAATTCTGGCCTTGCGGCAATGCGCCCGGCAGCGCTTCGGTTTCAAAGTCGTTGCCGAAACCGGGCATATAGCCCTCTACGGTTCCGGTCGTTACCGATGCGCGGACCATGCCCTGCGGGATCGCTTGAATGGTCATGATTATTCCTCCCGGCAAATTCGTTGCACTAACAACGATAATAACGTTGCGAATGCAACGAAGTCAACGCTTCTTGTGCAGAGCTTGTTTTTCCGTTGTATTTGCAATGAAACTCTGCTCCTTTCCTGCAAAAAGGAGACGTGCATGGCGTTCGAACTCGACAGTTTCCTGCCCTATCAGCTGAGTGTCGTGGCCCAGCGGATCAGCGAGCGGTTTTCAAGACGCTACGCCGCCGAGGCAGGGCTGACCATTCCCGAATGGCGCGTGCTGGCGCATCTCTATCGTAGCGGCGAAGTCAGCATTCGCGACATCAACACCCGCGTCAATCTCGACAAGTCGATTGTCAGCCGGGCTGCAACGCGTTTGGAAAGTGCTGGCCTGCTGCACAAGTCGGATAACAATATCGACCGCAGATTGATTGTACTCGCCCTCACCCCCAAGGGGGAAGCGCTGATGCATCGCCTTGGCAAGATCGCCGACGAATTTCAGGCGGAGATCCTGAAAGAGCTGGGCCCGGACGCCGGGCATTTTCTCGACGGGCTTGCGCGCCTCTCCGGCGCGCACCCCGCGCGATAGGGTTCGTCTTATTCTGCCGCAGTCACCTGCCTTACGGCGTTGTGCAGCGCGGCAATGCCGGTTTCCAGCGCCTGCCTGTCCGGCTCGGACATGGCGCCCAATATGGCATTGGCCCTGGCATCGACCTCGCCAAAGACTTGTTGAAACAGGGCCTGTCCCACATTCGTGATGGCATAGTGCCGCAAACGCCGGTCTTCTTCGGATACGGCGCGGACAATCAGACCTTTTGCCTCAAGCCGACTGGCGGCGCGGCTGACCTGCACCTTGTCGAGCGATGTGCGCTGGGCTAGCTGCACCGAATCGATGGACCCTGCCTCCGCAAGCAGAAACAAGAAACGCCATTCTTCTCGCATCAGCCCATATTTATGGCCATAGACTGCAACGAGTTGCCGGGAAAATGCTTCCGCGACAATCGCAAGCCGATAGGGAAAGAACGTTTCCATACGCATTACATACCCCCTCACAAAGTCTTTGCATTTCAAACAGTTTCACGGAATGGACGAACAATTTCAAAGGCTTTTTCACAAACACGGCCCATCCGAAGATCGTAAAGATTGCGGTTCACGGAAGACCTCAAACATCGTCTGCTCCCCGGGCGGTTCACACCACTATTAAGCGTTGCCCGTCGCTCCTGCGGTCTGCATACCTCCTAAAAATGCCACTCCAGTTCATTGCATATGTAACGTTGCTATTGCAATGAACTTGACATCGTTGCAAATGATACGATTATAGGGAGCCGGTATCGAGGAACCGGCTTTTAAGATTCTGTGCAGCGGAGGAGCACCCATGAGCACATCAGCACCGGCGGGGACAGTGGACGCCGCGCAGACGCAAAAATCGTCGATACGACTTCTTTTCGCGGCCAGCACCGGCACGATCATCGAGTGGTATGATTTCGCGGTTTTCGCCTTTTGCGCCGCGCTTGTTTTCAACACCGCATTTTTTCCGGCTGTCGATCCGATCACCGGATTGATCGCAGCCCTGTCCACCCAGGCCGTGGGCTTCATTGCCCGCCCGGCGGGTGGCTGGTTCTTCGGCGTTCTGGGTGACAGGATCGGCCGCAAACAGGCGCTCGTCATCAGCCTATTCCTGATGGGCGGCGCGACGGTCGCCATGGGCCTGCTCCCAACCTACCAGCAGATCGGTGTGTTCGCACCGCTCCTGCTTCTTCTCATGCGCCTGCTGCAAGGCTTTGCCATTGGTGGTGAATCCACTGGCGCACTGGTGCTGATTGCGGAAAGCCTTCCAGCCAAACAACGTGGGCTTTGGACCGGCTTTCCGATGATCGGCGGACCGGCTGGCAATGTGATCGCCACAGCCGTTATCGGTGCCGTCATCGGTCATTTCGGATCGGAAGCCTTTGTCGAATGGGCATGGCGTATCCCGTTCATTGCTTCCATCCTGCTGATCGGTCTTGGCCTTTGGGTCCGTCGCAAGGTCGAAGAATCGCCCGCCTTCGTCCAACTTCAGGAACAGAAAACTGAACCGGTCAAAGCCCCGCTGCGCGAAGCAATTTCGACCCAGGGCGGAAACATGCTGCGCGTCCTGTTCGTCAAGGCTGGCGAAAGCGCACTGTTCTACCTATTCTCCACATTCTTCATCGTATTGGCCACTGTGTTTCTCAAGGTGCCACGTGAGGCAGCGCTGGGCGCATTGTTCGTCGGCTCGATTGCCGAAGTCGCGGTCATCCTCGCCGCTGGCGCGACCGCTGACCGGATCGGACGCCGGGCAGTCACGCTGGTAGGGCTCGTCGGCGGTATCGGCGCTGGCTTCTGGCTTTTCAGCTTGCCTCCGGGCGCAGACACTGCGACGCTTACATGGGCAACGGTGCTGACCCTCTCTTTCCACGGCATTATCGTGGGCGGCATGTCGGCCTATTTCACCGAACTCTTCCCTGCACGTGTTCGCTATACAGCTATGTCGACATCCTATTCGGTCGCCACAGTCCTCGGCGGAGCGCTCGCCCCCATCATCGGCACATGGTTGCTCGAAATATTCGGTACACCCTTCGCAGTTGCGGTCTATGCAACACTGATGGCCATTCCCGCAATCTATGTGATGATCACCACACCTGAAACCAAAGGCCGGGATCTTGTGAACTGAAACTGTTCCCGTTTCTAACGAAAAGCCGCATCTTGATGCGGCTTTTTGTTTTCGGTGCACTTTATAGGTCGAAATATCGTAGCTTTAGCGAGGTAAAACCGAACTTCCCATCAGATCAGCATCGATGGCGTGTGCGGCCTGACGGCCTTCGCGGATCGCCCAGACGACCAGCGACTGGCCGCGGCGAACGTCGCCTGCCGCATAGAGCTTGTCGACATTGGTGCGATAGTCGTGCTCATTGGCCTTGACCGACTTGGAGCCGCGACGATCGGTTGCGACATCAAGCTTATCGCCCAGTTCCTTGATCACGCTGTCCTCACCCGGACCGGCAAAGCCGATGGCAATGAATGCAAGATCGGCCTTGATGAAGAATTCCGAACCGGCAATCGGTTTGCGCTTTTCGTCCACCTGGCAGCACTTCACATGGGTCAGGCGGCCTTCTTCGCCGATGAATTCCAGCGTTGCGACCTGAAATTCGCGCGAAGCACCCTCAGCCTGACTGGAAGAGGTGCGCATCTTGGTCGCCCAATAAGGCCAGACGCTGAGCTTGTCTTCCTTTTCCGGCGGCTGCGGGCGGATGTCGAGCTGGGTCACATTGACCGCACCCTGACGGAAGGCCGTGCCGACGCAGTCCGATGCGGTATCGCCACCGCCGACCACGACGACGTGCTTGCCGCCAGCGAGGATCGGAGCCGAAGCCCAGGCGACGGATTCAATGTTTTCGCGACCGACGCGGCGGTTCTGCTGCACCAGATAAGGCATGGCGTCGAAAACGCCTTCCAGATCGGCACCGGGAATGCCTGCGGGGCGCGGGGTTTCGGAGCCGCCGCTGTAAAGCACGGCATCATAGGTATCGAGAAGACCGCGCAGCGGCTTGTCGACGCCGATATTCACGCCGCACAGGAAGCGGACGCCCTCACCTTCCATCTGCGCCACGCGGCGGTCGATGTGGTGCTTTTCCATCTTGAAATCCGGAATGCCGTAACGCAGCAGACCGCCGGGGCGGCTTTCGCGCTCATAGACATCGACCATGTGACCGGCACGCGCCAGCTGCTGTGCAGCGGCAAGCCCAGCCGGGCCGGAACCGATGATGGCAACCGACTTGCCGGTCTTGTTGGCGGCAGGCTGCGGCACGATATAGCCAAGCTCATAGGCCTTGTCGCCCAGCGCCTGCTCGACCGTCTTGATCGCAACCGGCGTGTCTTCGAGGTTCAGCGTGCAGGCTTCCTCGCAAGGTGCGGGGCAGACGCGACCGGTGAATTCCGGGAAATTATTGGTCAGATGCAGGTTGCGGATCGCCTGATCCCAGTTGTTGTTATAGACGAGATCGTTCCAGTCCGGGATCTGGTTGTGCACCGGGCAGCCCGTCGGCCCATGGCAGAACGGAATGCCACAATCCATGCAGCGCGCAGCCTGCTTCTGCACTTCACCATCCGTCATCGGAATGGTGAACTCGCGGAAGTGGCGGATACGATCCGACGCTGGCTGGTACTTTGCCACCTGACGGTCGATCTCTAGAAAACCAGTTACCTTACCCATTCTTCTACTCCCCTCGGCCTGAGACCAGCGCATGGTCTGCTTTGCCGGAAGTTGCCCTGTCCGCCGCGTCATCTTTAACGCGCAGGCATGTCAGAGCGTTGTTATCTCTTCATATGGCGAAGGGCGCCCGACCCGAAGGTCGGGCTCCGCTTGTCAGGATCACTCAGCCGCGACACCGATCTGCGCACGCTCCATCTCTTCCAGAGCGCGACGATATTCCACCGGCATGACCTTCACGAATTTGGGACGATAGTTCTCCCAATTGTCGAGAATGTCCTTCGCCCGCGTCGAGCCTGTGTAATGCAGATGGTTGGCGATCAGCTGCACCAGACGTTCCTCATCATGATGGGTCATATTGGCCGAAACGTCCACACGGCCCTTATGCATGAGGTCACCGCCATGGTGATGCAGCTTTTCGAGGATGTCGTCTTCTTCCGGCACCGGTTCCAGCTCGACCATCGCCATATTGCAGCGCTGGGCGAAATCACCTTCCTCGTCGAGCACATAGGCGACACCGCCCGACATGCCCGCCGCGAAATTGCGACCCGTCTGACCGATAACCACGACGACGCCGCCGGTCATGTATTCGCAGCCGTGGTCGCCCACGCCTTCGACAACCGTGACCGCGCCGGAGTTGCGGACGGCGAAACGCTCGCCTGCAACGCCGCGGAAATAGCACTCGCCTTCAAGCGCACCGTAAAGCACCGTATTGCCGACGATGATGGAATCTTCGGCGACGATACGCGTATCTTCCGGCGGACGGATGACGATGCGGCCACCCGAAAGGCCCTTGCCGACATAATCGTTGCCATCGCCGATCAGCTCGAACGAGATGCCGCGCGCCAGGAACGCACCAAAGGACTGGCCAGCCGTACCGCGAAGCGTGACGGCGATGGTGTCGTCCGGCAGACCCTTGTGGCGGAACCGCTTGGCAACTTCGCCCGACAGCATGGCACCGGCAGAACGGTCAACGTTCTTGATGCCAATGTCGATCTTGACGGGCTTGCGTTCTTCGAGCGCAGGCAGGGCCTGCTCGATCAGCTTACGGTCGAGAACGTCTTCAATCGGATGATGCTGACGCTCGGTCCAGTAGATCTCGTGCTTTTCAGCCTCAGGCTTGTAGAAGATACGGCTGAAATCGAGACCCTTGGCCTTCCAATGGTCGATCATCACCTGCTTTTCCAGAAGCTCGGTCTCGCCGATGATCTGTTCCAGCTTGGTGAAGCCCATCGAGGCCAGCAGCGCACGCACTTCTTCCGCCAGATAGAAGAAGAAGTTGATGACATGTTCCGGCGTGCCCTTGAAGCGCTTGCGCAGAACCGGGTCCTGCGTCGCCACGCCGACGGGACAAGTGTTCAGATGGCACTTACGCATCATGATGCAGCCAGCAGCAATCAGCGGAGCTGTCGAGAAACCGAACTCGTCGGCACCGAGCAGCGCGCCAATGACCACGTCGCGACCGGTCCGCAAACCACCATCGACCTGCAAGGCCACGCGGGAGCGAAGCCCGTTCAGCACCAGCGTCTGGTGGGTTTCGGCAAGGCCGATTTCCCACGGGCTACCGGCATGCTTCAGCGAGGTGAGAGGCGAAGCGCCCGTGCCACCATCATAACCCGATACGGTGATGTGGTCGGCGCGCGCCTTGGCAACACCGGCGGCAACCGTGCCGACGCCCACTTCCGACACCAGCTTGACCGAAATATCGGCAGCCGGATTGACGTTCTTCAGGTCGTAGATCAGCTGCGCCAGATCTTCGATCGAGTAGATGTCATGGTGGGGCGGCGGCGAAATGAGGCCAACGCCAGGCGTCGAGTGACGGGTCTTGGCGATGGTCGCATCGACCTTGTGACCCGGCAGCTGACCGCCTTCGCCCGGCTTTGCACCCTGCGCAACCTTGATCTGGATCAGATCGGAGTTGACCAGATATTCCGTCGTCACACCGAAACGGCCCGACGCCACCTGCTTGATCGCAGAGCGTTCCGGGTTCGGCTTGCCGTCCGGCAGCGGATAGAAACGATCTGGCTCTTCGCCACCTTCACCCGTGTTCGACTTGCCGCCAATGGCGTTCATCGCGCGCGCCAGCGTGGTATGCGCCTCTCTGGAGATCGAGCCGAAGGACATGGCGCCCGTCGAGAAGCGCTTGACGATATCGACCGCCGGTTCAACTTCATCAATGGAAACCGGCTTGAGGCCGCGTTCCTCGGCGAAGCGAATATCGAACAGGCCGCGAATGGTCTTGGCCTGCGCCGACTTGGAGTCGAGCATGCTGGTATATTCGGTGAAGGTGTCCGGGTTCGAAGTGCGCACTGCATGTTGCAGCTTGGCAACCGCATCCGGCGACCACAAATGCGCCTCGCCGCGCATACGGTAGGCATATTCGCCGCCGACTTCGAGCGAGGTCAACAGAACCGGGTCGTTACCGAAGGCATCGGTGTGACGGCGCACGGTCTCTTCCGCGATTTCGTCCAGACCAACACCTTCGATGCTGGTGGCCGTGCCGAAAAAGAACTTGTCGACGAAGCTCGACTGCAAGCCGACCGCATCGAAAATCTGCGCGCCACAATAGGACTGGTAAGTCGAGATGCCCATCTTGGACATGACCTTGAGAATGCCCTTGCCGATCGACTTGATGTAGCGCTTGACCACTTCATATTCATCGACTTCCGGCGGGAATTCGCGACGGCGATGCATGTCGAGCAGCGTGTCGAAAGCGAGATACGGGTTGATCGCTTCCGCACCATAACCGGCAAGGCAGGCGAAGTGATGCACTTCGCGCGGTTCGCCCGATTCAACCACGAGGCCGACCGAGGTACGCAGACCCTTGCGGATCAGATGATGATGCACGGCAGCCGTCGCCAGCAGAGCCGGGATCGGAATGCGGTCCGGACCGACCTGACGGTCGGACAGGATGACGATGTTGTAGCCGCCATGAACAGCCGCTTCGGCGCGGTCGCACAGACGCTCGATGGCGCCATGCATACCGGCTGCACCCTCACCCGTATTATAGGTGATGTCGAGCGTCTTGGTGTCGAAACGATCTTCCGTATGACCGATGGAGCGGATCTTTTCCAGATCGCCATTGGTCAGGATCGGCTGGCGCACTTCCAGACGCTTGCGACGCGAATTGCCGATCAGGTCGAAAATGTTCGGGCGCGGACCGATGAAGGAGACGAGGCTCATCACCAGTTCTTCACGGATAGGATCAATCGGCGGGTTGGTGACCTGCGCGAAGTTCTGCTTGAAATAGGTGAACAGCAACTTCGACTTGTCGGACATGGCCGAAATCGGCGTATCCGTGCCCATCGAGCCGATAGCTTCCTGACCGGTGGTCGCCATCGGCGACATCAGGATTTTGGTGTCTTCCTGGCTGTAGCCGAAGGCCTGCTGGCGGTCGAGCAGGCTCACATCCTTGCGCAACGCACGCGGTTCGACCGGGTTGAGGTCTTCCAGAATGAGCTGGGTGTTGCCAAGCCACTGCTTGTAGGGATGCTTCTGCGCGATCTGCGACTTGATTTCATCGTCGGAAACGATGCGGCCCTCTTCCATATCGATGAGCAGCATACGACCCGGCTGAAGACGCCACTTCTTGACGACCTTCTTTTCGTCCACCGGCAGAACGCCAGCTTCCGAAGCCAGAATGACGAAATCGTCGTCGGTCACGATGTAACGGGCCGGACGCAGGCCGTTACGGTCCAGCGTCGCGCCGATCTGGCGACCGTCGGTGAAGGCCACGGCGGCAGGACCGTCCCATGGCTCCATCAGGGCAGCGTGATATTCGTAGAAGGCGCGGCGGTCATCCGACATCAGCTTGTTGCCGGACCATGCTTCCGGGATCAGCATCATCATCGCATGGGCGAGGCTGTAGCCGCCCTGATGCAGAAATTCGAGCGCATTGTCGAAGCAGGCCGTATCCGACTGGCCTTCGTAGGAAATCGGCCAGAGCTTGGAAATGTCGTTGCCGAACAGTTCGCTATCGACCGAAGCCTGACGCGCCGCCATCCAGTTCACATTGCCGCGCAGCGTGTTGATTTCACCGTTATGCGCAACCATGCGGTAAGG
Source organism: Ochrobactrum sp. C6C9 (assembly GCF_022627935.1). Taxonomy (NCBI): domain Bacteria; kingdom Pseudomonadati; phylum Pseudomonadota; class Alphaproteobacteria; order Hyphomicrobiales; family Brucellaceae; genus Ochrobactrum; species Ochrobactrum sp. C6C9. Next base: position 55,603 of record NZ_JABXGB010000008.1, read on the forward strand.
GTGAGCCAGACGCCAGGAGGGGAAGGTGTTGGTCGAGAAACGCTGATGAACCAGCGCCACCGCGCTTTCGAAGCGGGGATCGCGCAGATCGTTATAATAGGCGCCGACCTGATAAGCCAGGAACATGCCCTTATAGACGACCGTGCGCGCCGACATGGACACGACATAAAAGCCGTTATCGTCGCCGTCATTTTCCTGATAGATGCGGTTGGAAATGACCTTGCGCAGCACGAACAGGCGACGTTCGAACTCGTCGTCGGTTTCGAGCATCGGGTTGCGCCCGATGAAAACCTGAACATGGAATGGTTCGGTCGCGGCAATATCCGGCGCCTTCGACAGCGACGAATTATCGACCGGCACTTCACGGAATCCGATGAACTGCTGGCCTTCGGCAGCGATCACTTCCTTGACGATTTCTTCCGCATGGGCGCGCAGCTGGGCGTCGCGCGGCATGAATAGGTAACCCACGCCATAATGGCCCGGCTGCGGCAGGTCGATGCCCTGCCGCGCCATTTCCTCGCGGAAAAAGCGATCTGGAATCTGTACGAGAATGCCAGCGCCGTCGCCCATCAGCGGATCAGCGCCCACGGCGCCGCGATGAGTGAGGTTTTCCAGCATCTTGAGGCCGTTTTCCACGACCTCATGCGACTTCTTGCCCTTCATATGGGCAATGAAGCCAACGCCGCACGCATCATGTTCGTTGCGCGGATCGTAGAGACCTTGAGCTGGCGGGACACCCGCCGCCTTAGTTTTTCGCGTCGTTCGGGTGGAAGCCGTCGTCGCAGCTTTGACGTTTTCGTTCTGCACGTTGTGAGAAACCACATTCGTTACAGATGGCGTCAAATGCGTCATCGTCATTCCCTCCGTTTGGCCCTCTTCATGAGGCGCGCGATCAGTATATACCGAGATGGTGACAACCATCTCGCTGGTGTATTCATTCTATGGAAAGCCTTATCGACAAGGCGTTGGACGAGGTTCCGGGCAAATGGCAGAGCCAAGCGGGCAAAGCCGATGCGAGGAACGATGTTTAGCGCCTTATTCTCATCAGGCTCGGACAGACGACACCCAGCCCGCCAGATAAAGGCGCACTCGAATCTCCCCTGTCACAGTCGGAGCGCCGGTGACCGTCAGGCCATTGGCCTGCCAGCACAGCGCTTTTATTTCTGAAACCGGCGGCGCGGGGTTCAACCCATGTTTTCCGTCTGCCTCAGCTTCTAATTGGACAGCATTGCTGTCCTAATTACGTATGACAGAATTCAAATTGCCTCACAAGATGGAAACGCAATTTTTCTCAGCAACTTCCGTAATAAAATGTCGCATGCCCATATCTTTGAGACTTTTAATTGCGCATACGGCTTATTGCGTCAGTTTGGCGCGGCTTAAGGTGAACGCACAAAGCATGGAAAAGTGACAGGCCGCGTCCGTTTTTTCATCATTTTCAGTATTATCGCCTTTCTCAAGTCCCGTTATAGACAGTCGGCAGCAGCTGTCGCTGACACACTGGAATCGTTGCGAGTGGAGACAACCGTGCATTTTGCTTCAGACAACTGGGCGGGCGCCCATCCGAAAATCGCCGAAAGCCTTTCGCTGCATGCAGCCGGTTTTGCCGCCGCCTATGGCGCGAGCGAACTCGACAAGCGCGTTGAACAACGTTTCAACGAGGTGTTCGAGCGCGAAGTGGCCGTCTTTTTCGTCGGAACCGGAACGGCCGCCAACTCGCTGGCGCTGGCCAGCGTCAACCGTCCGGGCGGCGTTTCGCTGGTGCACCGCGAAGCGCATGTCATCGAGGATGAATGCGGCGCGCCTGAATATTTCACCGGCGGCGCGCGGCTGCATCCGATCGATGGCGCATTGGGCCGTATCGACCCCGAGCTTCTCAAGCGCGAACTGAAGCGCTTCAACCCGGCTTTCGTCCATGCCGGACAGCCGATGGCCGTCAGCATCACGCAGGCTACGGAAGTCGGCACGCTCTATCAACCGCAACAAATCGCCACCATTTCCAAAATCTGCCGCGATGCCGGTCTGCCGCTGCATATGGATGGCGCCCGCTTCGCCAATGCGCTGGTTACACTGGGCCTGACCCCGGCTGAAATGACCTGGAAACAGGGCGTCGATATCGTCTCCTTCGGCGGCACCAAGAATGGCTGCTGGTGCGCGGAAGCGCTGGTCTTTATGGACCCGGCACGCGCCAAGGACCTACCGTTCATTCGCAAGCGCGCGGCGCAGCTCTTCTCCAAAACGCGTTTCGTCGCGGCCCAGTTCGACGCCTATCTGCAGGACGACCTCTGGCTGGAACTGGCGCGTCATTCGAACGCGCTGGCGGCCCGACTCGCCGGACACATCAACGCCTCAAGCCAGATGCGCCTTGCCTGGAAGCCCGAAGCCAATGAAGTCTTCGCCATCATGAAACAGTCGGTTTACGACCGCCTGCGTAATGCCGGAGCGATCTTCTACGACTGGAACCCGCCGCATTCGGAAGAAAACCGCATCAGCGAGGGCGAGATTTTCGCCCGCTTCGTGACCAGCTTCGCCAATACGGAAGAAGATGTGGATCGGTTCGGCGACATGATCGCTTAAACAAAAAAGGCGGCGCTTTGCAGCGCCGCCTTTCTCATATCTATAGGCTTATCCGCGATTAGTGCGCGGTTTTCGCTTCGATCTGCTGAGCGCTGTCGGAACCAGCCTTGGCGACTTCGATCTTGCGCGGTTTCATCTGTTCAGGAATCTCGCGCTTGAGGTCGATGTGCAGAAGGCCATTCTTGAGGCTTGCACCAGCGACTTCGACAAAATCGGCAAGCTGGAAGCGGCGCTCGAAAGCACGCGAAGCAATACCGCGATAAAGCACTTCACCGATATCGGACGCCTTTTCGTCAGCCTTCTGGCCCTTCACGGTCAGCTGGTTGCGATGGGCTTCGATTTCGAGTTCGCTTTCGGAAAAGCCCGCGACGGCCATGGTGATACGATAGGTGTTCTCACCGGTGCGCTCGATATTATACGGCGGATAGGACTGGCTACCTTCCGGCGAAGCGAGCGAATCAAGCATGGTGAAAAGCCGGTCGAAACCAACCGTGGAACGATAAAGCGGGGAAAAATCTACGTGACGCATGTGTTAGCCCTCCTTTAGAGCGACATGATGCATGGTTCGGTATGATCCTTGTCTAAAAACCGCTTTGCGGTGTCCGGGATCATACATGGCGGCGAAACTCCCTTATTGGCGAATTCCTTGATGCCGGCGGCCCCTTTGTGGCGACCGCAAAACTCATTTGGGAATGGCTGTTTTGCTTTTCAAGGCCGTTTTCAAACAAGAACCGTTCCGGCATTGCCTACACGGCATGTCACTTCGCGTAACAACTCCTGATCCGTAGCGGGCTACTTTTTTGGGGGCAACGCACGACGTGAACCCAAAATGAACATCATCTTCCACGAGCGTTCATTTGCTTGGGGCTAATGTCCCGTCATGCCTGTCACTCGACAGGTTCTATTAAGGATCACGGTTATGAAAAAAGCTGTTCTCGCTTTTGCCGCACTTGCCACCGTCGCTACTGGCTTTGCGACCCCTTCCCTTGCAGACAGCTCGGGCTTGCGCGTCCAGGTTCAGTATTACGACAATGATGGTTATCGCCCCCGCCCGCCGCGCCCGGATGCACCGCCTCCCGGCTACGGACGCCCGGACCGCCGCCCCGACTGGGGTGATCGCGACACGATGCGCCCGCGTGAAGTGACCCGTATGCTGGAACGCCGCGGCTATGCGGTCGGTGACATGCGCAGGGATCGCGACACCTATTTTGTCCGCGCCACACGCCCGAACGGTCGTCGTGTGATCGTCATGGTCGACGCCTTCTCTGGACGTATCGTCGGCGAACGCCGTCCCGACCGTTACTAACCATCTCAAAATACGGAACGTCTGGCGGCAACGTCCCTTGCCGCTGACGATCCTTTGGCCGGAAGTTCGCAAGCGAACTTCCGGTTACTTTTTGTCATCATTTCGCGCATAATAACGGAAACGATCAGGGCATTATCATTCGGGAAAGGCTGCGCAACGGATGTCGGAACTGCTGTTCGAAACCGATGCGAATCCAATTCCGCATGGAATACGGTCGGGCTTTTTCACAAGCCATTCCGACTATCCCGACAGGACATTGCGTTATAGCATCCTGAAGCCGGAAACTGGCCCTGTGCGCGGCACGGTGATTGTGCTCCAAGGCCGAAACGAATTCATCGAAAAATATTTCGAGACTATGACCGAGCTTGCGGCGCGCGGCTTTGTCGCCGCCACCTTCGACTGGCGCGGACAGGGCGGCTCGCATCGGCTGCTGCCGGACAGGCTTCGCGGTTATGTTCGCAGTTTCGACGATTATCAGGAAGATCTCGATCATTTTCTGATCGACATCGTTTTGCCCGACTGCCCGCCGCCCTTCTATATTCTCGGCCATTCTTCCGGCGCCATGGTGGCCCTGGCCTCGATGGGCAGCCTGTCGTCCCGCATTACGCGCATGGTGCTGTGCGCGCCCTTCATGGGCCTTGCTGCGCAGAAACTGAGCGATGATGTTGTGCGCCGCATGGCCGCCACGCTGCGGCGCATCGGGCTCGGCACGCTCTATGCGTCCGGCAAAAAAAGGCTGACAGCACGGCCATTTGCGGGAAACCCGCTGACCAGCGACCCCGCGCGCTTTATGCGCAACACGGAAATCACGCGCCTCTTTCCCGATCTGGCGCTGGGCGGCCCGACAGTGCGCTGGGTTTGGGGGGCGCTCGAAACGGCACGCCGCATCAATCAGCCGGACTTCTATGAGGAAAGCCCCAGCGTGCCGGTGCTGATCATTGCCGCAGGCGATGACCGCGTCGTCTCGACGCCGGTGCTGGAGCGCTTTGCTGCGCGCACGCGCAATGTCTCACTGATCACCATCGATGGCGGGCGTCACGAACTGTTGCAGGAAGCCGATTTCTATCGCGAACAGCTCTGGGCCGCGTTCGACGCCTTCATTCCCGGTTCGTCGGATGTAGAAACCATGCCGGAAACCATCGAGCCTGAATTTTCCGGCATCTGACAAGACGGTTTGGGGAATTAGCCCAACGCGCCGATTCCCCGCACCAGAATTTAGCCGTTCAGCAGTTCAAGCGCGGCCCTGTGCAGTTCCGGCGTGGCGGCTGCGACGATATCGCCAGCCTCTTCCGCCGGGCCGCCATCGCGGCGCGTAACCACGCCGCCCGCCTGTTCGATTATCGGGATCAGCGCCACGATATCGTAAGGCTGCAAGCCGGACTCGACAACGATATCGACATAGCCGCCCGCAAGCATGGCAAAGGCGTAGCAATCGACACCATAGCGCGACAGGCGCACAGCGCTTTCAAGCCGGTCGAACCCCTTGCGGTTTTCGCCTTTGAACAGGGCAGGCGTTGTGGTGAACAGCGTCGCATCCGCCAGTGTCGCGCCCTTGCGCACGGAAAGACGGCGCGGCGCGTCGCCATCGCCTTCACGCAGCAGATAGGCGCCCTCGCCGTCGCTATAAAAAAGCTCGCCCGTGAAAGGCTGCGACATCATCCCGGCGCGCGCATCGCCATCCACCGTCAGCCCGACCAGCGTACCCCAGACCGGCAAACCCGATATGAAGGCGCGCGTGCCATCGATAGGGTCGATGACCCAGACGTGGCTGCGGTCAGTATTTTCGGGGCCATATTCCTCGCCCAGAATGCCGTGCTCCGGATAACGGTGGCCGATGACGGCACGAATCGCCCTCTCCGCAGCACGGTCCGCTTCGGTAACAGGGTCGAAACCGACGCTGTATTTGTTGTCCACCGCGTTCAACTGACGAAAGCGCGGTAAAGTTTCAGCCGCCGCTGCCGCTGCCACTTCGGAAAAAAATGCCTTGTCGATGAGCAACCCCATCCTCCTGTTTCCATGACATGGCTGCAACTTGTGCATCCATGCTAATTTTGCTCAATTATTGAGCAAGAAAAAATTCGCCCAAAAAAGATGCGCATTTTCTTGACGCAACCAGCTTTAGCGCGTAGCTTAAAGACTAGACAGGTCTTCCTGTCGATGCCTTTCGGGGCATTTCCTCCCTAGTCTTTGGCCGCGTTCGTATTGCTCGAGCGCGGCTCTTTTTATCGGCATGAGACCCGGACTGGTTGCGGCCTTACCTATTCGGCAGCCAGCGGCGGCGCGATGAACAAATCATCCGGAAGCGATGTAAGATAGCTCAGAAACTGATGCAGATCGCCAAATAACGTTTCGAAGCCCGCAAGTTTGTGCAGCGACTGCTCGTTCACATAGAGACTGCGATTGATCTCAATCTGCAAGGCATGGCACGCAACGGCTGGCCGACCATAATGCTCGGTGATGAAACCGCCCGCATAGGGTTTGTTATGCGCAACCGAATAGCCCAGTTCACGCAGCAGCTCGATGGCCGCCTGCGTGAGGCGCTCGCTGCAGGAGCGTCCGAATCGGTCGCCAATGATGAAATCCGGGCGGGAGCCCACCTCCCCCGGACGCACACCCCCCGGCATGGAATGACAATCGATCAGAACCGCATAGCCGAACCGCTCGCGGGTCGACTGCAACAGACCTTCCAACGTGCGGTGATAGGGCTTGTAGAGGCTTTCGATGCGGTAAAAGGCTTCGGCAAGGGGGATTCTCCCCGGATAGATCAATTGCCCCTCGCCCACCAGACGCGGCACCGTGCCCAGACCACCGGCGACACGCGCCGACTGGCTGTTGATGAAGGGCGGCAAGGTTTCGGTGAACATGCGCGGATCAAGCTCATAGGCTTCGCGATTCACATCGAGAAATGCGCGCGGGAAATGGGCTTTCAGCAGCGGTGCGCCGAGCCGCACGGCAGACGCGAACAGCTCATCCACATAACAATCTTCCGAATGGCGGATGCTGAGACTGTCGAGGCGGGATAATTCCAGAAAGGATTGCGGATAATAACGACCGCTATGCGGCGAGTTGAATACGAACGGAATTCGCTGCTCTGCCGGAGCATTCACCTCGAAAGGCGGTATCAGGCTGAAATCACGCTCCAAACTCATATTTTGATCCGTCTATGCATGTCTTGTTTGCGGCGGCTGGACACAGCGCACCGGCAGGCTCGACAAATTACGTCAACCGCTTCGCCGGTGCAAATACCAACAGGGAACGCCGAATTCGATCACGAACTGAAAACTGCGGCAATCCCGTCACAAATGACAGGTTGTTGCCAAATGCATGCCATAACAATTAACATTCGCGCGAGCATTCATTTCATATTTACCAAAGAAGCGTTTTCTAGAGTGGAAAATTGAATCGTTCACGCTGTCCAAGCACTGGAGCGAACGATGGGAAATTCGGACGGACCAATGAAAAGAATTCTTCTTGCTGAAGACGACAACGATATGCGGCGCTTTCTCGTGAAGGCACTGGAAAAGGCCGGCTATCACGTGACTCACTTCGATAATGGCGCCAGCGCCTATGAACGACTGCAGGAAGAGCCGTTCTCACTGCTGCTGACCGACATCGTGATGCCGGAAATGGATGGGATTGAACTGGCGCGCCGTGCGACGGAAATCGATCCAGACCTGAAAATAATGTTCATTACGGGATTCGCAGCCGTCGCCCTGAATCCTGATTCTGACGCCCCGCGCGACGCGAAAGTGCTTTCCAAGCCGTTCCATCTGCGTGACCTGGTGAACGAAATCGAAAAAATGTTGATCGCCGCCTGAGGCGATCACTGGCCAAGGCGCGGTTTTCCGGGCTTTTGAAAAGTCTTCAACAAAAAGACGAAAAAACTTCATAAAAGGGCATTGACGGGCGCAACGCGATATGGTGTATGCGCCACATCGAATGGGCGTATAGCTCAGCGGGAGAGCACTACATTGACATTGTAGGGGTCACAGGTTCAATCCCTGTTACGCCCACCATTCGATCCAGAAAGCCTTGTGTTTTCAATCACTTTCTTCCCCATTACAAATAGTATGTCTGCCGCGCTTGTGTGAATCTTGAATGCAAGTGACCGGCTTCGAATATGTGTTTATCCTGCCCGCACCCTTCGAGCGCGAGCAGGACTTGCCGTTAAAGATTATATTGTTGGCGCGCGATATCCCCGAGACCGGCTTGATCAAGGTTCGTCAAAGGCGCTAAAAAAGTCACCTGAATTACGCCCGGATCGCGTCCGATTTCGATAGCGCCGTTGATCGTAGCCCGGTTGCGCACTTCCGAAACGGTCATATCCAGCAGCTTTGCCGCTCTTTCCAGGCCATTGACAATAGCCGCGTTCATATTGGCCGCCGTGCCAATGACGGAAATCGGCGCCACTTCCTCAACGACTTTGACGCCCCACTGTTGAGCCAATTTTGCACCGCGTTTCTTTTCTTCCTCCGTGAAGGGCCTTGCCAATGGCGGCAGATCCTCAAGCAGCGGAAACAGCACGGGACCGTCATTATTGTAGCTCTTCAGCACCTCGACCTGCAGGGTGACGCTTCCGGCCACATCCATTGTGTGCCCTGCGATTTCGCCATCCCCCTGGGCAGCGTGCATGTCACCCATATAGACGCCAGCGCCTGGAACCTTGACGGGGCAAACCAGAACGGCACCGGCGCGCACCGCATCGATGTCCATGTGCCCATCGGTCTTGTGCTTCTGCAATTCCTCCTGGCTCAAGGCATAAGGGTGCGGCGCACCGACAAGGAACGCGCCGAAGTCGCCAGCGTTATGGGAATCCGGCATAGCCTTCGAAGGGGTTGTGCCCAGCTGCCCAAGAAATGGGCGCATGCGCACAATGGCGCCGACGAGATCAGCCGGAGCGTAGTTCAACACGGAGTGCTGCACCGATTGATCAGGTAGCGACGCATAGTGATTGGCATTCTTGGCGATGCGTTCCGCAGCGTGCTTGTTGACCGTCAGGCCAACATCCTGCGCTTCGTCGAACACCACCGTGTAACCATGCACAATCTCGAATGGCTTGATCGCCGTTCCGCATTTGTTGCAGCGCACGGAATCCTGTCCCACGCCTTCAATATGCGTTTCGGGCCAAACTTCTTCACAGACAGGGCAGCGCGCCGCAACAAACGGATCGCCGAGACAATATTTGTTCGAAACGGCGTCGTGACCGGACGCTGTTGCCAATGAGGTTACGGAAATATCGCGAATGCGGATGACAACACCGTCGCCAACCTCTGCGCCCTCAATATAGACTGGCTTGGTCACTTCGTGTCCACCGCGGAGACGCGGCGTAATCATCGGCCCCCAGCAACCTGGCGCGGTATTGGCGATGATCGTGCCGCCATTCTGCAATGGACCCAACATCGGTTCGGACGGGTCCAGAACACTATTGGTAAAACCGTCTACGACGACGCTCCGCTTCGCAATATTGGATGGTGAATCTGCCATGGTCGCTCTCCCGCTGGTTTGTATCGAAGCCAGATCATAGCTCCGATAGCCTTGACCACAAGGAAAGAACGCCGAGACCTTGCCGGACCGTGCATGAAATGCCCCCTCTCCGGCTGCTCGCGACCGTAACGGGCGTGGCGCAATTAGCGCTCACCTCCCGTTTCAGCCATCAGCGTCTTCTCTGGACAAGCGGCCTGCTGAAGCCGCTATTTGGGCGAGGTAATGACCTTTGCGAATCCTCCAAGGGCACGATCATTCAACTCCAAAATTTCGATCGCTAACCACCGATAAATTATCCGCAGCATGGCCGTTCATGAAGTAGGTTGTAGCAGCTTTGATTCTGCTATTAACATTCAACTTTACAAGAATAGATTCTATATGTGACTTTACCGTTCCGGGACTAATATTCAAAATCTTGGCAATTTGCTTATTCGTGCAACCGTCCAATACGAGCCTAAGTATCTCTTCTTTCCGATTGCTCAACAAGCCGGAGTTCCTACGCCGGTTCCCCATGGAATTTATCTCATTCGAGTAACACGTGAACCCGGAATTAATAACGGATATTACATCATGCAAACCGTCGATTGAGGTACTCCTCTTGATAACTGATTTTATATTGTAACTATCAAATCCACCGCGGCGAAAGCTACTGTCATCGCCAACCATCAATATTATTGGAACGAGTGGCAGTTTTTCTTTAATCTTTTCAAGTGACCCCGTCAGGATTGATGGGGAACAGTCACCGGCAATTAACACCGCTGACAATATCAAGTTTTCGATGTCTTCAGACCAATCTGAAATCGAATTACACCCGTAAATACAATAATTTTTGTCGATGTTCTTTAAGCCATGCATTGTCCCTCGTAAATATATATCATGGCTGTCTATAATTAGTAAATTCATTTTATTATCCACTTAAAATAGACGAATCAATTAATAAAGTATATATATGCAGTAATTTATATTAAATATCATTAAGTCCAAATTATTTCTAAAAATTACGCCCCATAGATTAAACATTGTTTATTCCCCATAGTTTAAATTATATAAAAATATCTCGATTAATTTCTTCCCTATTTTTAAGAGCCTGAATCAAGAAGCGGCATGTGTGTGCGAAAATGGTGATTTTCGAGTACCGGAGCGGAGCGTATTCAAGGTACGTGAGCACCGGAACGCAGAAAATTGCCATTTGCAGCCACACAGGGCGACTTTTGGAACAGGCTCTAAGGTGCTCTCAAGAACAGATCGCGCTCAGCGGCCCGTCTGCGCGTTAAACCGGGCAACGCCATTTCACCCGCCTTGTTCCATCGCAAAAATTGTTCTGCAGCTTCTGTATATTGACCGTGGTTTAGGAGGCGAAGCAGCGTCGAGCCTTTCAGATTGGCCAGCCCTAGATTGAATGCGAATGATACGAGAGCATCGAATTGATTCTGGTTCATACTGACGGCGACATACTGGATGACGCCCCCTTCGAATTTCCTCAAATCACTTTGAAGTAAATCCTCTGCCTCCAATTCCGTTAAAGGCCGGTCAAATCGCTCTGAAGGCAGTATTAAATGGCCATAGCCGATAGTCCATTTTCCTACAGCATCTTTGTATTTCTCGAGCCTCAAACCTTCAAACTCTTTAATCAAATTTAGACCAGATTGACCTATTCTTCGTTGTTGCTCCATAACAATAACCTCACGATTGACGAACGGGCTGTATGTGACGTGTGTACTCGTCGATCAAACGCATCACGCTTTCCGGCGGCTCAAACGATGCAAACTCCATCTCGATATCTACATGGCTGGGGCAGCGCCCATTTTTGTCATGCGCAGTTGGAGAGAGGCTTACAATAAAGCGGTTCGTCGTTTCTTCCCCGGAAAGAGCAGAGGCGTCCATTGGCTCGATGGCTTCTGTACAGACGGTCAAGAATACTTTCATCTTTTCCAGAAGAAGCCCGCGAGGCGTAGACATCGCCACTAGAGGGATTTTGATTTGATGGTCGTCATCCAGCTCGATATCAACGACTTTAGGCTTAAGGCGCCCATCGCCAATGTCGTCAAAGAAAGGCTCCATAGCCTGTAAGTATTGACGCGCGACCAATCGGTTTGCTGCCATGGCTGCGTGCTGCATACCGAGTGCAATTTCATCTATTGATAATACCGGTCGATTACTTTGAAAAAAATTAGATCCATGATCTTTTGAAGAAGTATCAGATTCTTCAATTCCGGTCTTTTTATATAACCAATCTTTTATAGACATAATACTACCTTTTGGGTGAGAAGATCGCCCAGCGATCTTCTCACCTCGATTCAATTTTATTAATTAATAATATTTAATATTAATATTTGTAATTAATTAATTTATTATTGGCTTAATTTGTGTCGCCTCCATTATTATTTTCGCTAGGAGTGAGCATCAGGTTCTTTGGATCCGTCTTAGGGAAATCCACGGCTTTGACATCCTTGTGCATCACAGGCTTGGTGGCAGCGTCTGTCAGGAAGTCAATGACTCGCAGCAGCGCTTCCGGCGCAGGCTGACGCTTTACCTGGGTATGAATGCTATACTTCGCCCGGGTGTCCGTTGATCGCGTTTGTTCGGACTTATGCGATACGCGACCTGCTAGTTTAACGCTGAAAGGCCCCCAGCCGATGCTGCCTTCGGCCGTTGCATCAGCCTTAGTCGTGCTCTGGGATTTTTCTGCCTGCGTAACTTCCAGCTCAAAATCAATAGTACCCTCTTCAATGCAAATATTGGGGTGAGCAATAGTTGCAAGCAAAGGAATACGCATAGTCTTCTTGAGCGTAGATGGAGTTCCATCTTGCTCGTTGATTACGGTCTCGTCGTAATCGAACTGAACGGCAATAGCGACGCCGTCCTTAATACATACCTTTAACAGAAATTCTGCATAGCTGTGGCTCGCCTGTAGCTGAGCCTTAATCATGGCCTGCAGCGGCCCGCCGATCATATCTTCGACGGGCAGAGCGTGAATGACAGAACCAATAAAATTCGTATCCATTTTTCAAATCCTTAATTAAATATATTGATGTGGACCACATGAGACACAGTAATGGAATTGATGAAGCGCCGAAATCCGCTGCATAGCCGTGAGCGGCGTGGCCTAGTTTCACTGCCATCAGACATATGTGGAACAGCATAGTATGTAGTTGTGGGGGTCGCGTCAGATCGGTGACTGCGCCCCATGTCTGAACCAGACCGTGTGTCGAGACCGCACTATTCCTTTGGCGCGCGTTGCTTGTCGCTTGATGTATCCGACAAGCGAAGCTTCGGCGGTTCTCCATCCGCGAGACAGTTGATCACAACGTCAACGATCCCGGAGGCAACAAAATCCGCCCGAATTCTATTTTGGAGTTCTGCGCCTTCCTTGCGGTCTCTCGTCTGCCCAAGGGACCATATGGCAACACCGATCAACGCATCTGGATTAAGACGCTTCAGACGGCGGATAGAGAACCTTCCGCGTGTCGCGTACTCCACATTGAGATAGCAGACCACGATAGCGGACGCCTCGGCGACAGCCTCTTTTTTCAACTGGCTTGGCAACAAGCCCGCATGGCCGATAACAGTGGCGCGCGCACCCTGTACGGACAGCACCTGAGCCACCATTTCGGCGGTAATGTCATCCAGCGCATCATGGCCGCCGATACAGACGACAGTTCTCCCCTCACCGGGCGGAAGTTCGACCTTGGCCTTTTCCTTAGTGGCCGCATCGACCGTCACATCTTCATCGTTGTCCAGTTCTTCATTTGCAATCATGCGAAGATTGGCAACAAGCATATCTGCGCTGCTGGTGACGTCCTTCAGCTGCTTTTCATTCAGCGCCCCGCGCGCCCTGTCCTGTTCCGCAAGGAGGAGCGCCGGGATGGCAACAGCGCCATAATATTCAACCAGAAACTTCTCTTCGAGGATTTCTTCCGCATTATCCGTTGCTTCGATCGGGTCTCCCGCAAGCAGGCGTTGATAGAGCCTCTCTTCCGGGTCTAGGACCGGCTCGTCGCCGAACAATATCTCGAAGAACTCAAACTGCGGCACATGCCGCCCCAGCACTACGAGACAAACCGTCAGCGGGGTTGAGAGTACCAGCCCAACAGGTCCCCAGAGCCATGCCCAGAAGATCGCGGATACAATGATTGCAAGGGGGGACAGTCCTGTTCGCGAGCCGTATAGCCACGGCTCGATGACGTTATTGCTGATGAGTTCCACAATGATGAAGAGCGCGATGGTGCAGATGAGCAATGTCCAGCCGGGCGAAACCGCAAATGCCAGAAATATCGGCATGACCGCAGCAATCACCGGCCCGATATAGGGCACAAATCTCAGCACTATAGCGAGCATGCCCCACAACAGCGCATTGGGTATGCCAAGCAGCCACAGGCCGATGCCCAATGGCACGCCATAGGCAATATTGACCATGAGTTGGGTCAGCAGATATTGACCGACGCGACTACCAGCTTCCTGAAGGGCTTCGGTGGTTCGATGCAAATCGCCATAACCGACAAGCCGGATAAACCTGTCGCGCAGTTCTTCCCTTTCAAGCAGCATGAAAACCACGACCACGATGACAAGGCCGGTTGTCGCCAGCGGGCTGATCAGCGGCCCCAGAATGTTTTCCAGCGTTTCGATGGGGCTGCGGCGCGAGAAGACTTCAACCAGCACCGGTTTTCTCTCCGGCTCCGGATTGATCCCGGGAACATCCGGCTTTTCTTCCGGACTGTTGATCTCGGCCCCTACCCGTTCGGCGAAGCGGTTCAAGCGGTCGATGATCCCGCCTTCCGTGCCTGCCTTCTTCAAATTCCGTATTTTCTCAATGATGTTGTACTGGTAGGTCGCGATGTTCTGCCCAACCTCCGTCACCTGAAAGGCCAGGATCGCGCTGAAAATCGCGATGATCAGGAAACCCCCGACAACACTGGTGATGATCGCCACCAGCCTCGGCAGCCGCAGCCGGCGGAGGAAGGCCACAATCGGCGCCAGCATGAAGGTGAGCAAAATCGCTATGGCCAGCGGCAGGAAAACATCTTTGGCGAAATAGAATATGGCAATGACCCCGGCCATCGCGGCCAAAGTCGGCAACCTGGTGTTGGCTGAGTTCAACGGCAGATTTCGATTAGGAACCCCACCATAACGGTCCATAGTGCATCCGGCTAATAATTGGTCACCTTATTAATGGAGATGACCAGTTTTTGTTCCGTGAATTGAACCCACAAGACGCGAGATAAGATAAAAGCGGCCCTGCAGCCGCCTTTTGTCAGAACTTCGCACCGGCCCGCAGTGCGAATGCGTGGTCTCGCGCGCCAGAGCCGCCGAAGCCGGTCTGATATTCTACGCCGGTGGTCCATGCATTTTCGAAACTGAAATCAAGCGACAGACCGACATTTCCGCTATCGCTGCTCTCGCCTTCGATGTCGAGCGCATAAGGAAGCCCACCGAGTGCGCTGTAGCCCATTGCGGTCCGGCTCGCCCCTTGAAAATCATGCGCGTATTCTGCCCGCACACCCGGCGTCAAACGGCCCCATGTGTAGTCGATGGCGTAATTGGCGCGCAGACCAACCACACCCGTGACGGTGTCCACGGTTTGATCGCCATAGGTCAGCCGATAGATGCTGTCTCCGCTTTCGGCATAGCCATCGAGCCAGGAACGCGACATTTCCAACCGGCCATAGGGTGAAACCAGCCACGTTTCCTGACGAAATTCGTAGGCCGCCGTCAGAGACCCGAACATCTGGCTGCCGTCGCGTTTGCCGTCGGTCAAACTTCCGTCTGTCGTGATGAAACGGATGGAATCAAAATCCAGAATGCTGCCGCCCACCAGCGCATCGATAAAGAAATTGTCGAGCGGCTTGAAACTGCCATAGAAGGCAGCGCTGTAAGCATTGGCACGGCTTTCCGTGCCGTTGTCACCAATGTCGGTCCGATCCCGCCCATAGCCTACGCCAAAACCGGCCACGAACCGTTCCGAAAACCGATAGTCGATACCGCCACTCACGCCCACAAGCGTATAGTCCAGATCGAGCTTGCCACTATCGCGCTCACCAAAATTGACGAAGCCGCTGCTCCAGAATGCGAATGGTCCAAGGTCAGGGTCCAAAGCTGGTGCGGGCTGTTCCGGGTCCTTCAGGCCGATCACCTTGCCCGGAAAAGCATTGCGCTTTTCCGGCGCATAGCCAAGGGCCGCATTGGGCGTTGCAGACGCTGAAGAAGACCGGTCGGACGGGTCCACCGATGCCGCGTTGGACGCCTGCCCGCCGAGCCGTACACCGAGACTGGACTTTCTGCGGTCGCCTTCATCATGCAATTGCTCAAGCCGGTTTTGAAAATTCCGGGTTTGAACTTGCGCAAAACGTCGTGCCGCACTTGTCTGCGCGTTCAACAGGCCGATCACTTCGGGATCAAGCGTCGGGTCCGGGAAGACCGGCACCGCACGGCTGACAACCACCGTGTAGCTGCGATTGGCGCCGCTTGGCGCAGTTACAACAATCGAAACCGTATTCGCACCAACCCCCAACCCCACCGGAGCGCTTGAACTTCCCGACGCAACATTGCTTCCTGCAACACTTACCCGGGCGGAAGGCTCGGAAACGGTTGGCACGAATGAAATGCTCTCGACACCATTCTCGACATTGACAGAATAGCTGAGCGTCTCCTTGTCAAATGCCGGGTCCAGCGATCCGACGCTCGGAACAAGGCTCGCAAGCGTTGCATCCGCCGACACGGCGCGCGTGACATTCACCATATAGCTGCGTGTCGTTCCATTTTGCGCAATGACGACAACCGTTAGGGTCGTATTGCCGATGCCCAACGGGAACGCACTGCTCGCGCTACCGGACGCAACGGCTGCTCCGTTGACCGTGATGGTTGCCGTCGGATCAGCGGCAGTGGGCGTCAGTTGTAACGACGATGTTTCGGTTGGAACCGCCAGCGCGTAAGTCGTCGCGCTCGGCGAAAATGCCGGGTCAAGAGATCCAGCGCTCGGAACAAGGCCCACCAGTTCGGCATTGCCGGACTGCGCGCGAATGACATTGACCGTATAGCTCTTCGTGGTGGTTCCATCCTGCGCGGTAACAGTCGTGGTAACCGTGTTGCTCCCCACCACCAATGGGATTGAAGCGCTGGACGTTCCATTGGGCGTTGATGCCCCATTGACGACAGCCGTTGCGTTGATATCTGCAAGCGATGGTGTGAACGAAATGCTCTCCACATCGTTTGCGACATTCAACGTGTACGAGCTCGTGTTGGGAGCAAAGGTCGGCGTTAAAGTACCTGTGCTGGGAATAAGATTCTGCAAATTCGCATCGGATGATTTAACAACTGAAATATCCAATATGTTGGACGCAAGATTTTTATTTCCAAAAAAACTCACGGCAGCGTTTTCTGGTAATTGTATCTGAACCGATTCACTACTTTGAACCCGCATTCGAAGCGTATAAACTATATTGTTAACGGATGAATCCAAACGATAAGTAATATCATGGAGTCCTGTAGTGGATATCTCGAAATCGTTCTGGTCCAGCCCCGATACCGCTTCCGAGAAAGTGATGGTAATGATCTTCTCCTCGCTGGAGGCGGGCGACGACGTTGAAAGCACCACTGTTGGATTGGCTGTATTAACAAGAACCCCGTTCGTAGCACCAACATTGTTGAGTGTAAGATCGGCTGGCTGACCCGCGTTGGTCTCAATTGTCCCGCCGTTCAAAACTATCGCAGGCCCAATGCTAATCCCGTTTGCATCAATGTCGCCAGGCTGGATATTATAGGAGAAAGTTAAGCTGTTGCTGCTTACATTCCCTGGTGTTGGTGTATAAATCGCATTTCTTAGGGTTGTACCTATAACGATTGGTATAACCGGATTCCCAATTACGGAAAACAAATCATCAAAATTCACGACGAAGTTCAACTTATCACCGGCTTTGTAGTAGCCGGATCTTGGAACGGTCACTGACATGACGGTCGGATTTTGTCCCAATACAGTAATTGTTACTGTATTTGAAGCACTGCCAGTGTCGTCCGTTACTTGATATGTGAATGTATCGACGCCGCTGAAATTCGGTGCAGGTGTATACGTGAAGATTCCGGTTTCAGGAAAGAAATTGGTAATGATGCCATGCATCGGGTTTGATGCCAGTGAATAAGTTAGCGTTCCGCCAACAGTCGCCCCAATCCAACCAACGATAGACCCATTGCTAAATATAACATGTTCTATCGGGGCCGCCGTCGGCGCGGATTGAGCCGCCAACGAACCGGATATCAAGGCAAAAAGCCCGACTATCATCGCACAAAGATAGCGCCATCCCGGCGCGCCACGCATCCCCGCTAGTGTCCCCGACCGCACGATGTCCCCCTTGCCCCGAACAGCTTATTTTCTGTCACTAAAATGCATTGGCGACAAGAGAACATTGAATAGACATACAGAAACATTTAAAATACGGCATATGTCGTATTTTACATTGTCTTTAGAAAACAACTTTCAACACTGCATGGAATGCCTGAATATCACTGCGCGCATGAGTAGAAGATGGTTTGTGGTCGCGTCCTGTCACAAACGCTGATCAATCAATCATTATTTTTGACATGACATTGCCTTGCGGCAGCGGTAACTGCTCGTTTTAAAATAACGGTTTGGCGGGTTATTATGTCGACGGGCATGCAGGAAACAAAGCCGCTGGTCGGAATTGCGCTGGCATCGGCTGGCTATGCATGCTTCGCCTTGCAGGATGCACTGGTGAAATGGCTCGTCGCCAGTTATGCCGTGCCCCAAATCCTCTTCATGCGCAGTCTGGTCATTGTCGTGATTACCGGCGCTTTGGTGCGCTATTACCGCCACCCGTCGATCATGCACAGCCCCTATCGCGGCACGCTTGTCCTGCGTGCCGGGCTGATGCTGTTTGCATGGCTTTTGTTCTATAATGCCGCCAAGTTTCTTGGCCTTGCCGAATTGACCACGCTTTATTTCTCCGCACCGATCATGGTCATGTTTCTGTCCATTCTCGTTTTGAAGGAGCGGATTGGAACCGGACGCTGGATTGCCTGTTTCGGCGGCTTTGTGGGCGTTGTCATCGCGGCCAATCCGGGCCATTCGCCAAACCTGATACCCGCCATCATGTGCGTAGTGGCTGGCTTTTGCTGGGCATGGAGCACGATCCTGATCCGGCTCGTCAGCCGCAGTGAAACAACGCTGACGCAGATGTTCGCAACCAGCCTGATCTTCGGCATTGCCTGCGCAGTTTCCTTTCCATGGCTCTGGCAATGGCCGGATGGTATGGGCTGGGCGCTCATGTTCGGCCTCGGCTTGATCGCAACGCTTGGCCAGTATCTTCTCTACGAAGGGTTTCGTCACGCGCCCGCATCGGCACTTGCTCCGGTCGAATATACTGGCCTCATCTGGGCCTTTGTCTATGGCTATGCGATCTGGGCGGAAATTCCGGCAACAAACGTCTTCGTTGGCGCCTTGCTGATCGTCGCTTCCAGCTTTGTTCTGGTCGGGTGGGAACGCTACGAAATCTCCGCGAAGCGCAGGCGCGCCGTCTGAGACGGGCGTGTTCGCTAGACGGCGAGAATATATAGCCAGAACGACATGGTGACCGCTGAAAGCAGCGTGCCGATGAGAATGGCATTGGCCGCCACACCAGAGGCGCGGTTATAATAAGTCGCGAATATATAGACATTCACACCGGCGGGCATGGCCGCAAGCAGCACGCCATATCGCGCAGTTTCCATCGGAACTTTCAGCACGCCGATCATCAGCGCATAGGCAAGTGCTGGATGCACCATCAGCTTGATGATCGATGCGATCAGAGCCTGTTTCCAGTTTTCCGACAGCTTGAACTGAGTCAGCGCGCCGCCGATACCAAACAGCGAAACCGGGACGACCGCCTGCGCCATCATCGAGAAAAACGCATCCGCAGGCTCGATGAGTTTGATCCCGAGGCTGGAGCCGATGATGCCGGTGGCAATCCCCCAGATCAGCGGATTGGAACCGATGCGGCGCAAGGCGACGATAATCGTCTTGCTCAAGACCTGACCATCACGGCGCACAAGCTCCATCGTCATCATGCCGACCGTCAGCAGGATCGCACCATGCAAACCGATGATCGACAAGGTAACCGGCAGCGCCTGATCGCCATAGGCGCGGGTCATGATCGGCAGGCCGATCAGCACCGTGTTGGTGAATGTGCCGGAGAACCCGACGGACACGCTCTCGCCTGGGCGGTTTCCATAGACTTTGCGGGCGATGGTAATGCTAAGCACAAAGCAGATGATCGCCGCGACATAAAACGGGCCGATGATCTTGAGATCGAAGGCGGAACGAAAGTCGCTCGTCGTAATTGAGTAAAACAGCAGGCAGGGCGTCGCAAAATTGTTCACGAAGGAAATGAGACTGCCGACACCAGAAGCGGGAAAGAACCCCGTTTTCACAGCAATAAAACCAAATGCCATGAGCGCGAATATCGGCGTTATAACGTAAATGATATCGATCATTTCAAGACTTCATGGAGATTCAACTTTCGCAATTCTCTTTTTATTATCAAATAATATTATTCGATCAATAAGAGAATACGAATATCCACGTCATAAATATCGATAAATTTAAATCCAGCTTCCACATAAGCTCAATTAATGCTTCGAAGCCACCTTTATGTTCCGACGTTAGCCACGAAGATCATTAATATTTAACTATATGCGACGCTTTGCATATTTGACCGGGAACCACCCTGTCCTGTCAACATAATATAGAGGCTTGCTGGTGCTAATATCGCCTCAAGCAGGGGTTGCAGACCCTCAAGAGCTTTTAGGCAAAGGTGCGCCGGATAAAAACGCTTGCGTCGACGCGCACCAAGAGCGGGGAAATGAATCATGAATGAATCCATTCGGGAAATTCTGGCCAAGGTCGGCGGATTGCCCATAGCCGTGACCGACATTGCAGACGATGCCGATCTTTATACGGCGGGCCTGTCGTCCTTCGCCTCGGTGCAGCTGATGCTGGGCCTTGAAGACAAATTCGACATCGAATTTCCGGATCAGTTTCTGAACCGCAAATCCTTTGCGAGCATCAGCGCGATTGAACAGACCATCACCAGCATCCTCAAGGATAACGAGGCCGCATAATGAATGCAGGCGGGGGGAACAGCCTTTCCGAGCGTGCCGGTCGCGTAGCAGCCATCGCCGGAAAATTCGCTGATCAAGTCGATAAGGAAGGGCGCTTTCCGCGCGAAGCCATCGATGCGATGAAGGCCGAACGATTGCTGGGCATTCAGGTGCCGCGCGATCTGGGCGGCGAAAGCGCCGAAATCGACCAGATTGCAGAACTCTGCTGCATTTTGGGGCAATCCTGTGCCGCAAGCGCGATGATCTTCGCCATGCACCACATCAAGCTTTCGAGCCTTGTGGAACATGGGCAATCGGTTGAATGGCATCGCGGCTTCATGCGCGACGTTGCGGACCAGCAGTTGCTGCTTGCGTCCGCCACCACGGAAGGCGGCATTGGCGGCGACCTGCGCAATTCCATCTGCGCAATCGAAATCGACGGCGACACCTGCCGTCTGGAAAAGAACGCCACGGTTATTTCCTATGGCGTCTATGCCGATGCAATCCTGATCACGTCGCGCTCGCACGAAGGTGCAGCTTCGTCCGATCAGGTCATGACAGTTTTCCGCAAAGACCAGTACACGCTGGAAAAGACCAATGAATGGGACACGCTGGGCATGCGCGGCACCTGTTCGGAAGGCTTTGTATTTCGCGGCGAAGCGGACAAGGTGCAGATCCTGCCGCATCCATTTGCCGAGATTGCCGCGCAATCGATGCTGGCCCAGTCACATACATTGTGGAGTTCGCTCTGGTACGGCATCGCCGTGGACGCAGTGAACCGCGCGCAGGCTTTTGTGCGCGCCGCAGCGCGCCGCAATCCGGGCGCACCGCAGCCGGGCGCTTTGCGTGTCGCGGAAGCCTCCAACATGCTGCAAATGCTGAAATCGGAAATCGTCGCCTGCCTCAAGACTTATAAGGACGCGAAGCACGACGCCGACAAGCTCGCTTCCATGGGCTTTGCCATAGCGATGAACAATCTGAAGATTGCCGCATCGCAGACCATTCTGCAGGTCATCAACCACGCCATGCTGGTGTGCGGCATCATGGGCTACAAGAACGGCACGCCCTACAGCCTTGGCCGCCATTTGCGCGATGCGCATTCGGCGCAATTGATGATTTCCAACGAGCGCATCCTCGGCAATACGGCGACCATGCTGCTCATTCACAAACAGAACACAAGCCTCTTGGGATAACGCCATGGACGCGCAAAGATCTTTTCTCAACCGGCTTTTCGATGCCGGACTGCTGATTGAAACCGGCGTGGACGGCCTCTATGGACGCTCCGGCCAGTTTGAAGATGTCATCGTGGCCTTCGAGCGCCTTATTGACCGCACCGGCGGCGGCGATGGTGCCGAAGCGATCCGCTTTCCGCCCGGCCTCAATCGCGCTTACTTCGAAAAAAGCGGCTATATGAAGAGCTTCCCGCAGCTGGCCGGCACGGTGCACAGCTTCTGCGGTTGCGAGCTGGATCATATCAACCTCATCAAATGCATGGATGAGGGGCAAGACTGGACGCTGGAGCAGAAGGCAACGGACATCGTCCTGACGCCCGCCGCCTGCTACCCGCTTTACCCGACCATTGCCAAGCGCGGTCCGCTGCCGCAGGGCGGCGGCCTCTATGACCTGCAATCCTATTGCTTCCGCCATGAACCTTCGGTGGACCCTGCCCGCCAGCAGTTGTTCCGCATGCGCGAATATGTGCGCATGGGCACGGAAGCGGATGTGATGGAGTTCCGCCAGCTCTGGATAGAGCGCGGCACGGACATGATGAAGAAAGTCGGCCTGCCGGTGGAAATCGACGTGGCGAACGATCCTTTCTTTGGACGCGCGGGTCGTTTGCTGGTCAACAACCAGCGCGACCAGAACCTGAAATTCGAATTGCTGATCCCGATCACCAGCGTCGAAAAGCCAACCGCCTGCATGAGCTTCAACTATCATCAGGACCAGTTCGGCGTGAAATGGGGCCTGTCGCAACATGACGGTGAAGTCGCGCACACGGCTTGCGTCGGTTTCGGACTGGAGCGCATCGCATTGGCGCTGTTCCATCATCACGGCCTCGACGTCAAAGCCTGGCCAGAAAGCGTACGCAACGAATTGTGGGGTTAAAGCATAATCCGACCGGAGTGAAACGAGGATCGATCAAGGTTATGCAGGCAGTCTTTCCGCATATCTCGCCAGAAACCTACGCGCCGCATGCGCTGCATGCGCAGACACGCATCTGGCCCGAAACCAATTGCTATGTCGATCTCTGGATCGAAGTGCTGGCATCGCTTCGGGTCGTGCCCGAAGCGATGCTGGGCTTTACCCTGACGCAGGATTTCGAGGGCGACCAGTTCACCTTCTTCAAGGTGCCGCTGGAAGACCTCGAAGCGCTCTATGGTGTGCGGGCAACGGAACTTGCGATCTTCGACAGTGTGGAAGGCCATATCGCGGAACAGATCGGGCGCGGACGGCTGTGCATGGTGGAGATGGACAGCTATTTCATGCCTGACACGCAGGGCGTGAGCTATCGCACCGAACATGGCAAGACCACCATCGCGATCAATCGCATGGATGTTGCGAACCGCTCGCTCGATTATTTCCACAATGGCGGCTTCTACCATCTGGAGGGCGAGGATTTTGACGGTGTCTTTCAGCGCCATCTGACAGAAGCAGACCTGCCCTTCCTGCCCTATACGGAATTTGCGAAGTTCCCGAAGGAAATGCCCGGTGAAGCGCATCAGCGGCGCGTGGCAGAAATTCTGCTGCCACGCCATTTTGCGCGCAGGCCCAAGGCCAATCCGATCCGCGCTTTCGCCGCTGTGTTTCCGGCGCAGGTAGAAGCCATCGCCGAACGCCCCTTCGGCTTCTTTCACAAATATGCGTTCAACACGCTGCGCCAACTTGGTGCAAATTTCGAACTGGCTGCAAGCCATCTGCAATGGCTGGGCGAAGGCAAGCGTTTCACCGCTGCTGCCGCCGATGCGATCCAGATCGCCGAAACGGCCAAGGCCGTGCAATTCCAGCTTGCGCGTGCCGTGATGCGCAAGAAATTCGACGCACTGGCAAGCGCGCTGACACCTGCCGCCGAAGCATGGGATCGCATGACGGGGGCGCTTGCAACAGAACTTGGCCGCGATGCTGCCTGAACAAGCTGCATCAAGCCGCCCGCTTGCCGAAGGCTGGCGGCTTTTCCTGACCGCAGACAATGAGGCCGCGTCGCCCGCTGATGTGCCGCGCAACGGCGCGTATCTCGATGCGCCGGTTCCGGGCACGGTGGCGGAAGCGCTGGAAAAAGCAGGGCGTTTCAGCCGCACTGCTCCGACACCGCTGCACAATCAGGATGCGTGGTATTTTCTCGACCTTACCGAAACAGCCGGTGAGGCGGTGTTGCATTTTGCGGGCCTTGCCACGATCTGCGAAGTCTATCTGAACGGCGCTTTGGTTCACAACAGCGACAGCATGTTCCTCTACCACGACCTGCCCGTCACGCTGACCGGCGCGGATGAGCTTGCGCTTTGTTTCCGCGCTCTTGGCCCCCGCCTGGAGCAGAAAGGCCCGCGCGCACGCTGGCGCACGCAATTGATGAATATGCAAGGCTTGCGCCTGATCCGCACTACCGCGCTCGGCCATATGCCGGGCTGGTGCCCGGACGTTCATGCCGTCGGCCCTTGGCGGCCAGTGACGATCAGCCGACCCGACGCGGAAACGGTCAGCAGTATTTCCATCCAATCCACGCTTCATGAAAATGGCGACGGAGGGCTTGCAGTCAGCTTCACCTATCACGGCAAGGCTGAAAATCTGACCCTGCATTGCGCGGGTTCGCAGATCGCCTGTGACAGACAAGCGGATAGCCGCTGGCAGGCACAGCTGACCGTCCCGGGCGTAGAACCGTGGTGGCCGCATACTCATGGCGCGCCGACGCTCCATGAACTGGAATTGTCGCTCGGCAACGAAAAGCAGAAGCTTGGCCGAACCGGCTTTCGCCGCATCGGCGTTGATCGCGGCGCAGACGGAAAATCATTCGCGCTGGTGATCAATGGCGAGACAATCTTTTGTCGCGGTGCTGTCTGGAGTTCCGCCGATATAGTCCGGCTGCCGGGCGCACGCGCCGACTATCAACCATGGCTGCAGCTTGCGCAGGACGCTGGCATGAACATGCTGCGCGTCAGCGGCATTACGGCTTATGAAACGCCTGACTTTTATGCCGTTTGCGACGAGCTCGGCATCATGGTCTGGCAGGACTTCATGTTCGCCAATTTCGACTATCCGGTGAAAGACGAAGGCTTCGTCGCCAAGGTACAGGCGGAGACGCAACAACTTCTTTCCGCCATTCGCCATGCTCCTTCGCTCACCGTGTTGTGCGGCGGCAGTGAGATTTATCAGCAAGGCGCCATGATGGGCCTGCCCGAGACAATCTGGAAAGGCGCGCTGACCGAAGAGATTTTGCCCGCCGTTGCGCGCAAACTCTGTCCCGGCATTCCCTATGTGCCGAACTCGCCCTGTGATGGCGCTCTGCCCTTCATCAGCAACGAAGGCGTCAGCCATTATTATGGCGTCAGCGCCTATTGCAGGCCGCTGGACGATGCGCGCCGCGCCGAAGTGCGCTTTGCGACCGAAAGCCTTGCTTTTTCCAATGTCCCGGAGGCACGCACGCTCAAGGCGCATCTCGACGTGCCCGCCGTCCATGATCCGCGCTGGAAAGCGCGTGTTCCGCGTGATCGCGGCGTGTCATGGGATTTCGAGGACGTGCGCGACACCTATCTGGAAATGCTCTATGGCTACGATCCGGCCCGCTTGCGGCGGGAGGATATGGAGCAATATCTACACCTTTCCCGCGCCGTCACGGCGGAAGTGATGGAGGCGACTTTCGCCGAATGGCGACGACCGGCAAGCACCTGCTTCGGTGCCTTGGTCTGGACGTTTCAGGATGTGTTGCCCAGTGCCGGCTGGGGCGTGGTCGATGCGACCTGTGAACCCAAACCCTCGTGGTATGGGCTGAAACGCGCTTTTCGCCCGGTGCAGGTTGGCCTGACCGACGAAGGCGTCAACGGGCTTGCCATTCACGTGCTGAACGAACAGCCCCATGACGCCGATTTGACACTGGAACTCACCTGCCTGCGCGCCGGTGCCCAGTCGGTTGTAAGCGGTCGCCGCGATCTTTCGCTGACAGCGCGTTCCGGTGTCACAATACCGGCAACCGAATTGTTCGGCGCATTTTTCGATACGACTTATGCCTATCGCTTCGGGCCTCCGGCCCATGACGTGACGGTCGCCCGGTTGAAACGCAGCGAAGCCACTATCGCCGAGGCCTTTCATTTTCCGCAGGGGCGCACCAAAGCCTTTCACGACGCGACAATTGAATGCAGTGTCGTGGAAGAGAGCGGCAACTGGTTTCTTGATCTCAGCACAGCCGTGCTGGCGCAATCGGTCAGCATTGACGCCGAAGGCTGGCGGGCAATGGAAAACTGGTTCCATCTCGCTCCCGGGGAGACGAAGCGCGTCGCGCTTCTTCCCCGCCATGATGGCGAAGGCAAACCGTCCGGCGAAATTCGCATTGCCGGATCGTCGCGAAGCGTCTGGTTTTAACGCGTTTTGAAAGCCAGCGCGCGGATGGCGTCGATATAGACGTTGCGCGCATGTTCGGGCGTCAGATTGTGATCGGCGTCCGGAATGACCGCGACCTTTACATTGTCGAAGCCCTGCACCTTGTCGCCTGCCTGATCGAAATAGTAATTGAAATGCTCGCGGCCGCTGTCCTTCTCGGCATAGACCAGCGTCAGCGGCACCTGCCGCAGCTTCAGTTCATCGAAAGCCGAATAGATCGCCCGGCCTTCAACGGTGCGGCTGCGCAAAAGCTTGCGCGCCAATCCGCGAATACGTCCGCTGACGCCGCGTGCAAGGTTGCGCAGGATAGCGCGAATATCGAGTTCTCCGCGAAACAGGCGCTTGAACGTATCGAGTCGCATGGCGCGGCTGCCATAATCTTCCAGCGTCCGATTGCCTTCCCGTACCACATCTTCGACCGAAAGCTCCGGCGCCCAATAGAATGTCACCGGATTGACCAGCACGGCACCCGAAATCCGCTCGTCCAGCACCGCGCAATGCAGCCCGAGGAAAGCGCCGCTGCACCGCCCCGCCACAACCGGACGCCCCAGCCCGATGACATCCAGATAATCCAGCGCGTCAGCGACATCCATTTCCGGCGCATGGGTATAAAGCACCTGTTCCGGCATGCCCGGAATGGGCGGGCTGTCACCGGCATTAGCGATATCAAAGCGCAGCGACGAAACACCGTCCCGCGCCAATCTGCGCGCCATATCGACCGTGGTGCGGCCCCATCCAACGCGCCGATCATAAGAGGACGAGAGGAAGAGGACCGTATGCCCCTTGCTGTCGCCCAAGGGTTTGCACAGCACACCCGACAGACGATTGTTCGGGCCGAAGGCCACCGGCGTTTCGACGAAGCCGTCGCCCCTGATCTGTCCGCCGAGGTTGGTTTCATCGGCACTTTTTTGGGCCGGTCTACCATCCGCAAGCGCCACTGACCAATCGACCAGTCTGTCGGCAACATTCAACGGCAGATGCGAAATAACCGGGTTGGAAATCAGCTTGTCGTAATCGGTGAAGGCTTCCACCGTGACTGCCACGCCGAGCTTTTCCAGATGCCCGGCCAGTTCCGCATCGTTCGGGCGGTCGGCCCTTGCTAGCAGAAGGCACGTGTCCGCAGGCTTTTCAGAGAGCGACAGGAGATTGATCTTCTTCACATCTGCGGCAATTTCGGGCGTCATTGTCAGGGATGCAATGGAAACCGCCCCCTTGATCCGCTGCGCATCAGGAAGGCCAAGATCGGCATCGACCATGCTCGACCACACCGCCAGCTCGCGGGTGTAAAACCGACCGGAAATCACCGGTGCCAGCAGCGCCAGCGCCGCCAGACCTTCAATATGTGGAGCCGTTTCAGCAGCAACCGCCGCGCCAAGGCTCTGCCCGATGATGACAACACGGCTCGCGCCCGACAAAAGCCGCGCCTTGTCCGCCGCTTCGATCAGCGCCTTTCGCCAGCGTTCCAGACCGGAAGAAAAATCAATGTCATCGCGCCCGTCGCCGGTGCCCGGCCAGTCGAAGCGCAAGGATGCAATCCCATGCTGAGACAGCCTGTCGGCAATGATACGCCAGAATTTCCGGGTCGTGCAAAGTTCTTCCAGCCCCCATGGGCTGGCGAAGACGACGACCGTATCGAGCCCCGTACCATAAGCACGCTGAAACAGGCCCAGAGTGTCGGAAAAGACAATCGGACTGGCCGCCGCCGTGCCCTCCAGAGGCTTGGAAGATGGTAAAGTTTCCACGCCGTCGCCCATGCCCGGTATCCCCACCATATTAACAACGCCTGCAATAACGGAATTTAACCACAGAACCAAGAGGCCCTATTCAACATCTGAAGATGCGATCATTTAAAGATGTAGACCATATACTCTTATTACCGGGCAGTATGACACTTCATCCACCAGGCAATGCCGGTTCATTTTCGAAAACGCTGTAACAGCAGATGCTTTCTTATAACATTCTTGTGAAAATGATCTCCCAATCACAATCTTGATATTCGCGTTAACCGCTAATCAGGAAATACTATGCAACCAAGGCCCATCGAAATTGAGCCGGATTTGGCTGGGGGGCCAGGATGGGTAACGCGATCATGACATGCCGCCGTGCGGTGACAAGGCCTGCGCCTGTCGGCTGCGCGATCCCGGTCCAGTTTCTGCATTTGTAAAGACCGACCTTGCACAGCCAGGTTTATCTGTCGGATCACCACTGACCGCCATTGAGACCAAGCCAATCACTTTGGGCATTCCAGTGCCCTGACCTCGCTTCTAAAGGCTATCGGGGCTATTTCATTCCATGATGACCGTTCTCAATTGCATTGCCACGCAGCATGACGCGTGGCTGACAACGTTGGCAGCGCTGATCTGCCTCGTGGGTTCTGCGATCACGCTCAATCTCGTCCGCAAGGCCGCCAGATGTCATGGCTTCGTGCGCTATGGCTGGCATTTTCTGGTGGCGATCGCATCTGGCTCAGCCGCCTGGTGCACGCATTTCGTCGCCATGCTGGCCTATGAGCCGAGCGCGCCCGTGGTGCTTCTGCCAGACCTTACCATCCTGTCGCTGGCGATTGCCGTTGTCGGCACGGGAATCGGCTTCGTGGTCATGACCGGCGGCTTTCCCCGCTTTGCCCCCGTCATCGGCGGCGCCATGGTGGGCGCATCGATTGCCACCATGCACTATATCGGCATGCTCGCCTATCGCGTGGACGGGCTGATCGAATGGAACATGGATTATTTCTATGCATCCATCGTGTTTGCCGTGTTGTTTGGCTCGCTCTCCGGCCAGTTTTTGATGCGGCGTCGCTACCCGACCTCCTACCGTCTGGCGGTTCTGGCCTTTACCGCAGCCGTCGTCAGCCTGCATTTCACCGGCATGGCGGCGCTGACCGTGACGCCGATGAACTATCTGCAAGAAGCGGAGCTTGCCGACAAGTTCACCCTTGCCACTTCTGTCGGCGGAGTCGGCCTGATTGTGCTTGGCACTGCCCTTGCCAGTTACCTGATCGACAGCCACGTCCAGTCTTCCAACCTGCGGCAGTTGCAACACATTGCCCGTCACGACTCGCTGACCGGATTGCCCAACCGCACCCAGTTCGTTGAACGCCTCAGCCGCGAAAAGGTCAGTGCCGATAATGGCGACCACCGCATTGCGCTGATCGGCATCGATCTGGATCGCTTCAAGGAGGTCAATGACCTCTATGGCCACGCCGCGGGTGACAGGCTGCTTTGCGAGATTTCGGCCCGCATGACCGAACATCTGGAAAGCGGCGAGCTGATCGGTCGCTTCGGCGGCGATGAATTTGCAGCCCTGAAGACATTTCAGGATGAGGACGATCTGCGCAGCTTCGTCTCCCGACTTAACATAGCGCTTAGCGATCTTGTGGACCTTGGCAATGCCGTTGTGCGCCCCGGCGCAAGCCTCGGCATCGCAATCTATCCAACCGACGCCGAGGATGTGGAAAAGCTTCTGTCCAATGCGGATATGGCCATGTATCGCGCCAAACAGAACATTGAGAACAAGATTTGCTACTATGAAAGCAGCATGGATGAAGCGGCGCGCAAGCGTGCGGCGCTGGCACGCGACATCTGGACGGCGATTGACGAAAACCAGTTCTTCCTGAATTTTCAGGTCCAGCGCAGCATCAAGGATGGCGGCATATCGGGCTATGAAGTTCTGCTGCGCTGGCGTCACCCCGTGCAGGGTCTGGTGCCGCCAACCCTGTTCATTCCGATAGCCGAAGAATCGGGCGTCATCACGCAGCTCGGCGAATGGGTATTGCGTGCAGCCTGCAAAGAAGCGGCAAGCTGGCCCGTTTCCCGCAGGATAGCGGTCAATATTTCCCCGCTACAGCTCAGCCATACCGGCCTCGTGGACACGGTTCAAAATATATTGAACGAAACCGGCCTACCGGCAAAACTGCTGGAGCTTGAAGTGACCGAAGGCGCGATCATCCGCGACAAGGCGCGCGCGCTGCATATCCTGCGTGAACTCAAGGCGCTTGGCGTCAGCATCGCCATTGATGATTTCGGCACCGGCTATTCGTCGCTGGCGACATTGCGTTCCTTCCCCTTCGACAAGATCAAGCTCGACCGCAGCTTCGTCACCGATCTGGACCAGAACGTGCAGTCGAAGGCTTTCGTGCGGGCGATTCTGGCGCTGGGCCATAGCCTCGATATTCCGGTGCTGGCCGAAGGTGTGGAAACGCAGACGCAGATGGATATTTTGCAGGAAGAAGGCTGCAATCAGGTGCAGGGCTTCCTGCTTGGGCGGCCCGCGCCCGCCATTCACCTCGGCCTCGACAAGAAGGGCGAGGCGCAAGCCGCCTGAAGCCAGTCCACAGTGGGCCGGGACGCGGCGCGCGGCGCTATTACCGCCGCGTGCGAATCTGCCTATAATCGCTTCATGCCCATTCGACATTTAAGCGAAACCATCATCAATCAGATCGCAGCAGGCGAGGTCATCGAGCGCCCCGCCAGCGTGATCAAGGAATTGGTCGAGAATGCCATCGACGCTGGCGCGACCCGCATCGAGGTTGTGACCGGCGGCGGCGGCAAGACGCTGCTGCGCGTCACCGACAACGGCTCCGGCATTCCCGTCGACGAGTTGCCGCTCGCGGTTTCGCGCCATTGCACGTCCAAGCTCTCGGATGACGTGCACGATATTCGTGCACTGGGTTTTCGTGGCGAAGCCCTGCCCTCCATCGGCTCGGTCGCCAAACTGACTTTGAAATCACGTCCGCAGGATGCGGATGCCGGATTTGAGGTTTCCGTTTCCGGCGGTCATCTCGAAGGCCCGCGCCCCACGGCGCTCAATCGCGGCACGATAGCCGAAGTGCGCGATCTCTTTTACGCCACGCCCGCCCGTCTCAAATTCATGAAGACGGACCGTGCCGAAGCCTCCGCCATCACCGATGTGCTGAAGCGCATTGCCATTGCCTTCCCGCATGTGCGCTTTTCGCTGTCCGGCACCGACCGCACGCCGTTGGAAATGCCCGCGACTGGCACGGGCGCCGATGCCACGCTGGAGCGGATCGGGCAGGTTCTCGGTCAGGATTTCTGCGAAAACGCGCTTTCCATCGATGCCGAGCGTGACGGTGTGCGGCTTGCCGGTTTTGTCGGCATACCATCCCATAATCGCGGCAATGCACAGCACCAGTTTGCTTATGTGAATGGCCGTCCGGTGCGCGACAAGCAGATTTTCGGCGCGCTGCGCGGCGCTTATGCCGATGTCATTGCGCGTGACCGCCATCCGGTCGCCGTGCTGTTTCTGACGCTCGATCCGGCACTGGTCGATGTGAATGTGCACCCGGCCAAGGCCGATGTCCGTTTTCGCGATCCCGGCCTTGTGCGCGGCCTGATCGTGGGCGCGATCAAGCAGGCGCTGTCCCAATCCGGCATCCGTCCGGCAACCGGCGGCGCAGAAGCCATGTTGCAGGCTTTCCGCGCCGAAGGGTTTCAACCAAAGCAGTCTTCGAACAATTATGCCTCGACAAGCTGGCGGCCTGAGCGCCCAAGCCCGCGCAGCGAGTGGTCGCCGCAGACTGCACATCCGGCGCATAGACCGCTTGATTTCGGCAACGCGCCTGCCTTCCACGAAAGCGAGCAGGCGACAATCGATGTCGTGAATATTCCGACAGCCGATGCGCGCGCGACCATGAGCGAAGCCCCGGTCGAATTGCAGCAAAAGCCGCTCGGTGCGGCCCGCGCGCAGATTCACGCCAATTATATCGTCTCGCAAACCGAAGACAGCCTCGTCATTGTGGACCAGCATGCGGCCCATGAACGGCTGGTCTATGAAGCGCTCAAAAACGCGCTGCACTCGCGCCCGATACCGGGGCAGATGCTGCTGATCCCGGAAGTGGTCGATCTGGCGGAGGAAGACGCCGAGCGGCTGGCAAGTCATGCGGAAACGCTGGCCCGGTTCGGGCTGGGCGTGGAGCAGTTTGGTCCCGGCGCTATCGCTGTGCGCGAGACACCCGCCATGCTTGGCGAAATGAACGTGCAACAGTTGATCCGCGATCTGGCCGACGAGATTGCCGAGCATGAAACCGCCGACGGATTGCAGGCCATGCTCAACCATGTTGCGGCCACCATGGCCTGCCATGGATCGGTACGTTCAGGACGCCGTCTGAAGCCCGAGGAAATGAACGCATTGTTGCGCGAAATGGAGGCAACGCCCGGTTCCGGCACGTGCAATCACGGACGCCCGACCTATATCGAGCTGAAGCTGAGTGATATCGAGCGGCTTTTCGGCAGACGTTGACAGGATTTGGTATAAGGACCTTCAGCGCCGCTGGACGCCAAGGTTCGCACTTGCTAGAGTTCAGTGCAAAGGTTTTACACACATGAACAGATTTGAATCGCCCCGCTCATCCTCCGAAGCTGTCCTGCGTTATCTCGACGGCGACTATGAAATCGTCAAGCACGGTTCCTATGTGCTCTGTGCCGTTACCGGCGCGCAGATTCCGCTGGACGAATTGAAATATTGGAGCGTTGCGCGGCAGGAAGCCTATGCGACCGGCCTCATTTCCTTCGAGCGTGAGCTTGAGTTCAACCCGGAAATGCGCAGCCGCACGAAGGCTTAGTTTCCTTATAAAGACCGGCTTTTAAAGCGCTCGATCGCCGTATCAAGGATATGATGGAGCGCATCCGTGCGCTCGAATTTCAGATCGATATCGAGAACCGCCAGTTTCGACAAAAATTCAGCCGGCACACCGACCATTGTGGCGAGACGCACATGGTCCTTTGCCGTGGTGATCAGCCCCAGCCCCTGCCTGCGGGCCGTATCGATCAGGTCGCGGATTTCATCGGGTTCAAAGCTGTGATGATCGGGAAACGAGCGCGTTTCCGCGATGACGCCGCCAGCCTGTGCAAGACTTGCATAAAACTTGTCGGGATTGCCGATACCGGCAAAGGCCAGCCAGCGCTGCCCCGCAACAGTAGCCGACGATGAAGGCAAAAGCGCGGCCTCATAGATCGGCCGTCCGGCGCGGGCCGCCTGACGGATCACGAAATCCGCAGCATCGCCTTTGCCGATCCGCAACAGCGCGTCGGTCTTGCGCATCTGGTCGGTCAGCGGCGCACGCAATGGACCCGCCGGGATAACACGGCCATTGCCGATGCCCCGCCCCGCATCCACCACCAAAAGCGCAAAATCGGCATGGAGCCGCGCGCTCTGGAACCCGTCATCCATGATGATGAAATCGCAGCCAAGCGATTGCAGATGCTGCGCGGCCTTCACCCGGTCGGGCGAAAGTGCCACCGGCGCATGGCGCGCCAGCAAAAGCGGTTCATCACCGACATAGCGGGCGCTGTCATGGCCGGGGTCAACGACATGCAACCCTTTATAGCTCCCGCCATAGCCGCGCGAGACGATGCCGGGCTTCAGCCCGCGCGCCTTCGCGCCCTTGGCAAAGGCAATCGCCGTGGGCGTCTTGCCTGCCCCACCGACGGTGAAATTGCCGATACAGAGAACGGGCAAAGCGATTTTGGGTGGTTCGGACCGGATCAGGCGTCGCCCGGCGATAGACCCGTAAATCCAGGCGGCAGGGGCCAGTGATCTTGCGCGCCAGTCGAGCTTTTCCCACCAGAATGGCGGCGCTTCGCTCGCCATATCAGATGCCGCCGTGGACGTAGGCAACCTCGTTGCGATTGCCGGGGAACTGCGCCTGCAGCACAAGCGGCTGGATGAACGGCTCCAGCGCGACAAGCGTGCGATCAAGCGCGCCGCGCATATCCTTCACGGTGTTGACGCCCGCATTGATCATGCCGCGCAGATGCTGCGGATTGTTGAACAGGAAATTGATAGCCCCGGCGAGCATGTTCCTGTCCTTCACGATGCGCGCGCCGCCATTCTTGATAAGGCGCTGGAAGGACTCGCGGAAGTTCTGCACATTCTTGCCAGTCAGCACAGCTGTACCCATCATCGCCGGTTCCAGCGGATTGTGCCCGCCTTCTTTGGTCAGCGAATTGCCGATGAAGGCAATCTCGGTCAATTGCAGATAAAGCCCCATTTCGCCAATTGTATCGCCGAGCAGAATATCGGTATCCGCTTCAACGGCCAAGCCACTGCTGCGTCTGGTGACTTTCAGCCCCTTTTCCGCCAGCATCGCTTCGATGGCAGGCGTGCGATCCGGATGACGCGGCACGATGATCGTCACGAGATGCGGATAGCGCACCTTCAGCATCTGATGCACTTCTGCGGCGATTGCCTCTTCTCCATCATGGGTAGAGATCGCAGCCCAGCTGCGCCGTCCGGCGATCTGCCGCTGCAACATGGAGAGCGCTTGTGGATCAGCAGGCGGTGGCGTGGTATCGACTTTCAGATTGCCCGACACGCTGACCGGGCGGGCGCCAAGCGTGCGGAAACGGTCGCCGTCGAGTTCCGACTGGGCCACGACATGAGCGAAATTTTCGAACAGGGCTTCTGCCAGCGCGGGCCGCTTTTGCCATCTGGCAAAGGAACGATCCGACATGCGGGCATTGACCAGCACTTGCGGAATATGACGACCGCCGAGCGACAGCACCGTCGCGGGCCAGATTTCGGATTCGCAGCCGATGGCGAGGTCCGGCTTCCAGTGATTGAGGAATTTGTTGACCGCCGGTTGCAGGTCGAGCGGCGCATATTGATGAATGACCTTGGAGCCCAGCTGATCGGCCACAAGCTTTGCAGATGTCACCGTGCCAGTGGTCATCACGACATGAATGCCGGTGGAGGCAATGCTTTCGATCAGCGGCGTGATGGCAACACTTTCGCCGACACTTGCCGCATGGGCCCAGATGACCGGACCTTGTGGGCGGGCGACGGCTGACTTGCCATAACGCTCACCACGGCGCTGCCGCTCTTCCTTGCCGCGCGACGCGCGATAGGCAATGTAAGGCCCCATGAAGGGATAGGCGGCGGAGCCGAACATGCGATAGGCTGACAATATATTGCGCGCCCAGCGTTCGCTCATTTCGCTTTCTCCAATGCCGCATAGGCGCGCACCGTGGCGTCATTCAGCAGGCGCGTCAGTTCCATGCGTTTTTCTTCCAGTTGCGTTTCATCGGCGTCGGCATCTACCCAGACATTGTCGGCGCGCACAACAACGGACCGTCCAAAAGGCAGTGGAATCGTCGTCTTGTCCCATGACTTCTCCAAAACATGATTTCTCGAGAAGGCATAAGCAACCGGAATGATCGGTCGCCCGGACAATTTCGCCAACAAAATGATCCCCTCGCCGGCCTCACGCGGCGTGCCGTGGGGAATGTCGGCGATGATCGATGCCGACTGTCCTTTTTTTAGCGCATTCTTCAAGGTGAGAAGCGCACGCGCACCGCCTTTTTCTGGCTGTGCCCGCGAGCTGCGCCCGCCGGACCCGCGCACGGTCATGAGACCGAGCTTTTCCGCGACGCGGGCGTTCAGCTCCGCATCGGCGCTGCGCGAAAACATGGCGACCAGTTCGATCCCCTTGGGGCAGATGAACGGCCCCATCAGATGCTGGCCATGCCAGAAGGTCACGATGAAAGGATCGTCCTTGCCGACCAGCGCTTGCGGATCAGCCGAGCCCTTCAGCCGCGTGTTGGTATAATAGACAAGCTTGAAATAGCTCGTGATGAGCCAGACCAATATCGACTTGACGACAGCTGACTGCGCCAGCGGCCCGCGCACGCGCTTCCAAAGACGCTTGGCAAGGCCGTCTTTTTTCTTGCGCCTGTCGGGCTGGGCCGCGGGCTGAACGGACCGCTCTTCGCCTTCCGTCATATGTTGGTCTGGACCGGGCAAACTGCTCAGTCCGCCTGCAGGGTCACACCTTCGGGATCGAGCAACCGATGCAGGTGCACGATGAAATAACGCATATGAGCGTTGTCGACAGTCGCTTGAGCCTTGGCC
Source organism: Ochrobactrum sp. C6C9 (assembly GCF_022627935.1). Classification (NCBI taxonomy): domain Bacteria; kingdom Pseudomonadati; phylum Pseudomonadota; class Alphaproteobacteria; order Hyphomicrobiales; family Brucellaceae; genus Ochrobactrum; species Ochrobactrum sp. C6C9. Next base: position 91,508 of record NZ_JABXGB010000008.1, read on the forward strand.
TTCCAGGCGGCTTTTGCGGATTCGTAGTTGGGATAGATGCCGACGATATCGAGGTTTTCGAGATCGCGGAATTGTACGGTTCCAAGCTTGGACAGCTCGCCGCCGAATACCAGATGAAGAAGCTGCTTTTTGTCGCCTTCGACACTCATGACAATAATCCCTGAACAATTTTGGTTCGCGGCATGATTAACCCAACGGTCACTCCGCGACAACACTCAACATTTCACGCAGCAAATTCCCGCTGGCCGCGACAAGAGCGCCGTGGCTCCGCGTCGGACCGCCATAAATGAGCGGCAGAGCATCGTTTGTCAGAATAGCCCCGCCCGACTCACTCAAGATGAGATCGGCTGCAGCCAGATCCCAATCATGCGAATTTGGCCGAATGAAGGTGCCCGCAATATCGCCCCGTGCCACCATCGCAATACGATAGGCAAGCGACGGCACATAGGCATGCAGCTTGACCCTGTCGCGCCATGTTTCCGGAAATATGGTCGTTGCGCTACGCGCCGAAGCGATGGTGAGCGTCCCGCCCTCCGGCGGCAGTTTGACATGGATCGGCGCATCGTTTTGCACCGCGCCAAGTCCCTGCCCGGCCTCGATCAGTTCTTTGCGAACCGGACATTCCAAAACCCCGGCAATCGGCCTGCCGTCCTCCACAATCGCGATGCTCACGCACCACTGGTCCTGACCGGCAATATAGGCACGGGTGCCGTCGATGGGATCGACGACGAAAGCGCGCCGCCGCTTTGCCTTGGCGCGGTCATCGGTGGTTTCTTCGGAAATCCAGCCATAATCGGGGCGCGCCGTCAAAAGCACGTCTTTCAGATAGCGGTCCACCGCAAGGTCGGCCTCGCTCACCGGCGAGTGACCGTCCTTCAACCAGACTTCCGGCGAGCGCCCGAAATAACGCATGGCGATGCGTCCGGCCTCGCGGGCGGCATCGCGCAACAGCGCCAGTTCTGCACGGGCTTCGCTCTGTTTGTCAGTTTCCGGCAAGGGTCATGCCTTCGATCACGAGGGTAGGCGCGGTCATCCCGAAATTGCGGTCGATATCCGATGCAGGTGTCAGATTGAGGAACATGTCCTTGAGGTTCGACGCGATGGTGACTTCGCTGACCGGATAGGCCAGCTCGCCATTTTCGATCCAGAAACCGGAAGCGCCACGACTATATTGGCCGGTGATCATATCGACGCCCTGCCCGAACACTTCCGTCACATAAAAGCCCGTGCCGACAGCGCGGATAAGGTCTTCCGGCGACTGCGCGCCCGGCTCGATGGCAAAATTGGTCGAGGCAGGTGAAACACCGGACCCCGAGCGCACGCCGCGTCCGTTGCCCGTCTGGCCCAGTTCGCGGGCGCTGGAACCGGACAGCAGCCAGTGTTGCAGCACGCCATCCTCAATCATGGTCAGCGGCTGGCCCTCAATGCCTTCACCGTCGAACGGACGGGACGACGAGCCGCGCATGCGCAGCGGATTATCGGTGACGTTGATGCCCTGCTTCAATATCTGCTTACCCAGGCTGTCGCGCAGAAAGCTCGTCTTGCGCGCAACCGACGCGCCATTAATGGCGCTGGCCAAATGCCCGGCAATACCGCGTGCGAGGCGCGGATCAAAGACCACCGTGACCGGGCCGGTCTTCGCCTGTCGCGCGCCAAGCCTGCGCACAGCGCGTTCACCGGCGCTGCGCCCGATGGCGTCCGGCGTATCGAGATCGGCGAAATGCAGCCGCGAACTGAAATCATAATCGCGCTCCATCCTGGTGCCTTCGCCCGCAATGGCCGAAACCGAGCGACCGAAGCGCGTGGCGGCATAGTGGCCAGCAAAGCCGGTGGAGGTGACAAGCACCAGCCCGCCGAGGCTGCGCGATGCGCCCGCGCCGCCGGAATTGGTCACGCCTTTGACTTCAAGCGCTGCTGCTTCCGTCGCCAGCGCATCCTGCGTCAGACGGTCGGTGTCGATTTCGGTCGTGTCGTAAAGATCGAGATCGCGCGGCGACTTTACCAGCAGCGCCGGATCGACAAGCGCTTCATAGGGATCTTCCGGCGCAACGCGCGCCATGGCGACGGCGCGCTCCGCCAGACGGTCCGGATCAGCGCCCGCATTGGCCGAAACGCTGGCGATCCGCCGACCGACAAAGACGCGCAGCGCAAAATCGTCGCTCTCCGACGATTCGGTTCCCTCAACCTTGCCAAGCCTCACCGAGACGCTGACGGAGCGGGCACGCATCACCACGGCATCGGCATGATCGGCGCCAGCACGTTGGGCAGCCTTCACCAACTGGGCCGCGCGCTCGACCAGCTTTTCCGCTGAATTATCTGAAATCATTGCATAATCCCGCTTTGGCAAGCTCGCCTCCGCCTGACCGGACATTGCATTGTGCAACGGGTCGTGACCGGGACTTGCTAAAAAAATATCGTCAATTTGGTCGACATTGGGCTGATTGCAGCCATATCTTGTTTCTATATTGCCGAAATCGGGGGGCATCAAGGCAAGCCCGTCCACATTTCTCCAAATCCTCACGTCGCGAGACCCGTCCGTCTCCGAACCACAAGAGCGCACAGCATGATTCCGACCGGTGGAAATCTCTACCTACAGGCCCTGATGATCCTTGGCGGCGCCATCATCGCCGCACCGCTGTTCAAGCGTCTGGGGCTTGGCACAGTGCTGGGCTATCTGGCCGCTGGCATCACGATTGGCCCCGTCGCGCGCCTCATCGCCGATGGCGAGGAATTCCTGCACTTTTCCGAGCTTGGCGTGGTTTTCCTGCTGTTCATCATCGGCCTCGAACTGAAGCCGTCGCGGCTCTGGGCGCTGCGCCACGCCATCTTCGGGCTTGGCGCGGCACAGGTTCTGCTATGTGGCGCGGTTCTCACCGCGCTCGGGATTTATCTGGCTGGCCTCAACCCGGAGGCCGCGATCATCATCGGCTTCGGTCTTGCACTTTCCTCGACGGCCTTCGCCATGCAGGTGCTGGAGGATCGCGCCGAGACCAACCAGAAGCATGGGCAGCGCGCTTTCGCGATCCTGTTGTTTCAGGACCTCGCCATCGTTCCAATTCTGGCGATCATTCCGGCCCTCTCGCCGAATGAACCCTCGCAGGCAAGCGCGGGCTTTCATCTGGCAACGGCGGTTGCGGCCATCGCCGCGCTCGTCATTGCCGGGCGCTATCTGATCAACCCGATGTTCCGGATCATCGCCAATACCGGCGCGCGCGAGGTTATGATTGCCGCCGCCCTCTTCGTCGTGCTGGGATCGGCAGGATTGTTGCAGGCCGCCGGTCTGTCGATGGCGATGGGCGCATTCATCGCTGGCGTATTGCTGGCGGAATCCTCCTATCGTCACGAACTGGAAGCCGACATCGAACCGTTCCGCGGTATTTTCCTCGGCCTGTTCTTCGTTGCGGTGGGCCTGTCGCTCAATCTCAGCGTAATTCTGGAATATTGGAAGACGATCCTTCTGGCCGTGCCGGTGTTCATGGTCGCGAAGATCGCCGTCATCTATGTTCTGTGCCGCATCTTCCGCTCCAGCCATAACGACGCCGTGCGCATCGCTTTCCTGCTGCCGCAGGGCGGCGAGTTTGCCTTCGTTTTGTTCTCCGCTGCTTCGGCTGCGGCGATCATCTCCAGCGCGCTTGGCTCTGAACTGGTGGCGGCTGTCACCGTATCCATGGCGCTGACCCCGCTTTCGGTGGCCATCGGTTCGAAGCTTCTCATCAAGGACAAGCCCGTCGATGAAATCGAAGAGGATTTCGAAGGCGCCGGTTCCGACGTGTTGATGATCGGCTTCTCGCGTTATGGCCAGATCGCATCGCAGATCCTGCTGGCTGGCGGTATCGACGTGACGGTGATCGACAAATCGCCCAACCGCGTACGCGCAGCAGGCAAGTTCGGTTTCCGCATCTATTTCGGCGATGGCACCCGCAAGGATGTGCTGGAAGCTTCCGGTATCCGCAAGGCCAAGATCGTCGCGGTGTGCACACACAATAAGGAAACGACCAACCATATCGTCAGCCTGATCCAGTCGGATTATCCGGATGTGCGCCTGTTCGTACGCTCCTATGACCGCGAGCATACGTTGCAGTTGCGGGCGCAGGGCGTGGAATACGAGTTGCGCGAAACTTTCGAATCCGGTCTGCTTTTCGGGCAGCGCACGCTGGAAGGTCTCGGCATGGCCGAGAACAACGCCTATGCCATCCGCGAGGATGTACGCCAGCGCGACGAGGACCGGCTGCATGTTCAGGCGTCGGAAGGCATCATGGCCGGGCGGCATTTGCTGTTCAACAAGCCCGTTACGCCTGAACCTCTGGTCAAGCCGACGCGTGAAGGCCAGCGCATCGACAAGACGGTGGATGCGCCTTCGCCTGCCGCCAATGACGATACGATGGAAGATGCAATTCCCGCCGAATAAAGCGGGAGCTAGGACAGCGTCGGAAGATTATCGCCCTCGATAATGCGGTCGAGGGCCTGTTTCAGTTCTTCGCGAACCCCGGCGCTCTGGTCGAGAATCTGATCGAATTTCAGGAAATCGAGCAGCCCGATGCGGCCGACATCCGGTCGCAGAAAAATATGCGGGGGGCGAATGCGGAATTTGTTCTCGATGATCGAACACATGGTCAGCTGATTACCGCCGATGACCGCTTCGAATGTCGTGGGCATATAGTCGTCATCACCGGGCGGTGCCCCAACGACATCGATGCCGATGACGATATCGGCCTTGTCGAACAGAAGATCGAACGGCACCGGATTGAAGAGACCGCCATCGACAAGAATGCGGCCATTGCGGCGCACCGGCGCGAAAACCGGAGGAATGGCGCAGGAAGCCGCAATAGCGGAACGCAAATCCCCATCGACAATCTGAACTTCCTTGGCGGCGTGGAAGTCCGCCGCCGTGATGCTCATGGGAATCTTGAGATCTTCCACATTGGCGGGCAGCGATGCCGGAAGAAAGGCATCGATAATTTTCTCGATGTTGAACTGGCTGACGCGAAAGCCGCCTTTCAGCAGTTCAACCCAGCGGGATGGACGCGTCTGCCACATGCGGCGCGCAACTTCCGAACGGCGATTGAAGATCGCCGCCATATAGTCGTGTATTTCTGTGCCGCGCATGCCGTTCGCCATGCCCGCGCCGACAATCGATCCGATGGATGAGCCAGCGATGGCCACGGGCCTGATGCCCAGTTCGTCCAGCGTTTCGATGATATGCAGATGCGCAATGCCGCGCGCGCCGCCGCCGCCGAAAGCGACGGCAATGCGGGGCGATGACGGCATGGCGTTATCCAACACTCTATCCCCTTGAGAGGAATCTTCGGTTTTTAGGCGCCCAAGGCTCTGATGAGATTCGGGCTATGGGGAGCCGAAAATGGTGGGGTTTGAGAACCGGAGCGGAGTGTACTTAAAGTACATGAGCACCGGAAGTCGTATGATCCCGAAAAGTTGCAGACTTTTCGGATGAGATCATGCGCATAAACTCAAACCACGCCATTTGCAGGCCGCCATTGCCCGAATATCGCAGAGCCTCAACTCTTAGCGGGTCCGTAAATCAATATCGCCGGTTCGGCATCGAGCAGCTTCTTGGCAATAGCCTTGATCTGATCGAGCGTCACCGCCTCGATAAGCGCCGAGCGCTTGTCGATATAATCGCGCGGTAGTCCCGCATCCTGCAAGCTGACCAGTGTTTCGGCAATCGCGCCCGAAGAATCAAGATTGTTCACCGCGTAAGACCCCTTGAGGAAGCTTTTCGCGGCGGCAAGTTCGGCTTCCGTCGGACCGTCGCTCGCCATGGCTGCCACCTGCTCGCGAATGATCTTGAGCGAATCCTGTGCCTTTTCCGGGCGTGTCGCGGTGGAGATCACCAAGGCCGTGACATGGTCATGCAACACCAGCTGCGACGAAACCGAATAGGCGAGACCGCGCTTTTCTCGCACTTCGGCATAAAGCCGCGAGGTGAAGCCGCCGCCCAGAATGTGGTTCATCAGATAGGCCGCGAAGAAGTCCGGGTCTTTGCGCGGGATTGCCGGATAGACAAACCGGATCGACGTCTGCGGCACATCGAAGGAGAGGCTGGTAGTGGTGCCGAGCGCCAGCTTGACGTCAGGCACCGGCACAAGCTCAGCCGCTGCGGGCAGATCGCCGAACACCTTGTCGAGCATCACGCCAAGGTCCTTGGCATTGATCGCGCCGACCACACCGATGGTCAGCCGGTCGCGGGCGAAATTCTTGCGATGGAACGTCACCAGATCGTCGCGGGTGATCGTCTGGAGCGATTTCGCCGTACCTTCGTCGGGACGCGCATAGGGATGGTTGCCATAAAGCACTTCCGCGAAACGGCGAGCGGCAATGGTGCCGGGGCTGCGCTGTGAAGCCTCGATGCTGGCCACGACCTGACTGCGAATGCGATCAATGGCGGGCTGGTCGAAGCGCGGCTTGTTGACCGCCAGCGCCACGAGGTCCATCACCGCATCGCGATTTTCCGCCAGCATGCGAACGCCGCCGGAAACGGCGTCCTGCGTGGCGGTGAAGCTCATTTCGGCGCCCAGATTATCGATCCGTTCCTGAAACGCATCGGAATCGAGATCGCCAGCGCCTTCATCGAACAGGCCAGTCATCAGATTGGCGAGGCCTTCCTTGCCTGCGGGGTCCTGCGACGTGCCGCCCTTGAACGAGAAGCGCATGGATACCAGTGGCACCGAACTGTCCTCCACCAGCCAGGCATGAATGCCCTTCGGCGAGACAACTTCCTGAATTTCGATGGCGCGCGCAGGCAATGCGCAAATCACGAGAAGCGTCATGGATGCGACCAGAACGCTTGCGAACGAGCGAGCGCGAGAAGCAAAGACGCGTTTGAAGTTCAGCATGATTATGGTCTTCACTGGATCGCTCCCTCTGCACCATTGCCGCTGGCACCGCTTGCGGGCGCGTTGGGGTTCTCACGGGCATTTTCCGGTTCGGCATCGGGTGGCAGGAGGTAGCTGGTCACCGACTGGTCCTTGACGAGATACCGCTCGGCCACATCACGAATCTGATCCACCGTCACGGATTTGATAAGGTCTGGCCATTTCTGGATATCTTCCACGGACTGGCCAACAGAAAGCGTCGAACCATAAATCCGCGCCATACCGGCCTGACTGTCACGCGCGAAAATAACCGCCTTCAGGAAGCGATTGCGTGCCTGATCCAGTTCGGTCTGGGTCACGCCGTCCTTGACGATGCGCGCAAGCTCGGCTTCCACCGCCTTCTCGACATCGCCCAGCGTTGCGCCGTCGCGCGGTGAGCCATAGACCGAGAACGTGCCGTCATCCAGCGCATCACCGCCATAGGCTGCGCCCGTGTTGGCCGCGATGCCGTTTTTGACGATCAGCGTCTGATAAAGGCGCGAACGGGTCGAGCCGCCGAGAATTTCGCTCAAGAGATCGAGCGCCGGCGCATCACCTGGCTTCACACCGGGAAAGCGCTTTTCGTTGGCATAGGACGGAACCAGCCATGACATGCGGAAGGAAGGCGTGCTAATGCGCGCATCATGCAGCGTCACCACGCGTGCGGCATGTTTTTCAGGCTCCTGCGGGCGGTCGCGCGGCAGAACTTCAGCGCGCTTCGGTACGCGGGCCCAGGTCTTGAGCGTCAATTCACGCACGCGTTCCGGCGTCACGTCACCGGCGATGACCAGCGTGGCATTGTTCGGCGTGTAATATTGCTGATAGAAATCGATGGCGTTCTTGAGGCTCAGCTTTTCCATTTCCTGCCGCCAGCCGATCACCGGCTTGCGGTAGGGGTGGTTATAGAACAGCACCGCATCGGTGTTTTCATTGAGCATGGCCGCCGGGGTGGAATCGACGCGCATGCGGCGTTCTTCCAGAATGACTTCGCGCTCGGTCGTCACGGCTTCATCGTTCAGCACCAGATTTTCCATCCGGTCCGACTCGAAATCCATGATCATTTCCAGCGCTTCCGGCGAAACCCGCTGATAATAGGCTGTGTAATCATAGGAGGTGAACGCGTTTTCTTCGCCGCCGATCGACGCGACCTTGGCCGAAAATTCCCCTGCCGGATGGGTTTTCGTACCCTTGAACATCAGATGTTCGAGAAAATGCGCAATGCCGGAAACGCCCGGCACTTCGTCTGCCGAGCCCACATGATACCAGATCATCTGCGTCACCACCGGCGCGCGATGATCGGGAATGACCACGACTTTCAGGCCATTGGGCAAGGTGAAATTGCTGACGCCATCCGACTGGGTGATTTCGGGCAGAGCCGCCTGATCAGCCTGATCGCCTTGCGCCTGTGGCGCGGGCGCTGGCTCGGCGGCATCGGTTTGGGCAGGGGGTTGATTTTGAGCTTCAACGGAGCCGGTTGCGAGCGGCAAAGCCAGCGCGAAACCAAGAGCGGTCGATAAAAACAGGCGTCGGAGGGAGGTGTTATTCACCAAGCGACATCTCCAATCGGTTTCATTTCCGCCCGGCCTTTCCGGGCGGCATGCTTCAAATCAATATCGGCGACACCGTCGCCGCACAAAAAGAACGCGACGGCAAACACCGCTGCAAATCATCTCAATCGGCTTTGATTTGGATGAGCCGAATGATTGTGCCGCCATAGTTCCGCTCGTCAAGCACAACAAATTGTTCGTCAAGCTCGAGCGAAGCTTCGGCAGCCTCTTCAAGCACCAAAAGTGCGTCAGGATTAAGCCAGCCGCCCTGAAGTGCCGATAAAAATGCTTTTTCGCCCATGCGCCGCCCATAGGGTGGATCTGCGAAGATCAGATCGAACGGTTCCATCGTGCCGACAATGCCAAGCTGGCAGGCGTCACGGCGGAGAATCTTCGTGTGGCCCTGCAAGCCGAGCGCCTCGACATTTTGGCGCAACAGCCCCCGGCCCTCCGCGGATTCCTCCACGAAGGTCGCGTATCGCGCGCCGCGCGAAAGGGCTTCAAGACCAAGCGCGCCGGTGCCTGCGAAGAGATCAAGCACACGCGCGCCTTCCACCTTGTCGGGAAAGCTGTGCGCGAGAACATTGAACAGGCTCTCGCGCGTGCGGTCCGTAGTGGGGCGAATGGCGTTGGTGGACGGTGTTACCAGCGGGCGACCGCGAAACTTACCGCCGACGATCCGCACCGCCGCCTCCCGATCTGCCACCGCCGCCTGGTTTTCCGCCGGTGGGCTTGCCACCGGTCGGCTTTCCACCCGGGCGTCCACCAGGCTTGCCGCCCGATTTGCCAGCTGGCTTTCCACCTTCAGGACCGCGACGCGGGCCGTCGCTGAAACCGCGTGGAGCGCCACCGCTGCGCGCGCCTGAACGCGTGTCGCGATCGGAACCGCCGAAACGGCCCTCGCCGCGCGCACCGCCCGGCTTGTCGGACTTATATGGCTTGTCAGACTTGAACGTCTTGCGACCCTCAAAACCGCCCTGCGAGCGCTCGCCGGAAGCTGCATCGCGCAGTTCGGCGCGCTCACGCTTGCCGGGGCGACGCTCCTTGTGCCCATCCTCGCGCTTTTCGCGCGTTTCCGAACGACCACCTTCAAAACGAGAGCCTTCGGCGCGAGGGCCGTAAGAGCGACCTTCCGCTCCCGGCTTGCCGCCAGCGCGCGGACCGCTTGAACGCTGGCCTTCCGGACGCTTGTTGTAACGGCGTTCGCCGCCCTCTTCGCGACCTTGCTCCGCATCGTCCGAACGGCGCGGACGCACCTGCATGTCGCCGCTGAACTTCGCGCCGCGATGCGGCATCTGATGTTCGACGCGAGCAGGCTTGGTAGCGGCCTTCTCGCCCTTTGGACGTGCGCCGGGCGCCATCCACACATTGGCATTGCCGCGACGGCGCGGCTCGACCTTTTCTGTCTTGTCTTCGCGTCCACGACGGCGTTCCGGGCGGCTGGAAATCCATTCGCGCTCACGCGGCGCGCGACGGGTTTCGCCTTCCTGTTCCGGTTGAGCTTCTTCCATCTCGCGACGGGTGCGGCCCTGCACAGCGGCATTGGAGAACTCGTTGAAGATGGGCGCGTCGAAATCGGCACCGGAATCTTCAACCAGCTTGTCGCCCAGCTGGTCGCGCAGCGTGCGGCCCTTGATTTCGCGCACAGCGCCTTCTTCAAGATCGCCAAGCTGGAACGGGCCGAAGGACACGCGGATCAGGCGACCGACCGTCAGACCAAGCGCGCCCAGAATGTTCTTCACTTCCCGGTTCTTGCCTTCGCGCAGACCAATATTGATCCAGACATTCGCGCCCTGAACACGCTCAAGCTCGGCTTCGATGCTGCCATAGAACACGCCATCGACAGCGATACCGTTCTTCAATTCATCGAGCTGCGGCTGCGTGACCTTGCCATGGGCGCGCACGCGATAGCGGCGCAGCCAGCCGGTAGACGGCAATTCCAGAACCCGCGACAACCCGCCATCATTGGTGAGCAGCAGAAGCCCTTCAGTGTTGATGTCGAGACGGCCAACCGACAGCACGCGCGGCATTTCAGCTGGCAGTGCGTCGAACACGGTCGGGCGACCTTCCGGATCGCGATTGGTGGTCACGAGACCCGCAGGCTTGTGGTAGAGCCACAGGCGGGTGCGCTCGGCCTGTTTCAGCGGCTTGCCGTCAACCGTGATCACGTCGGTGCGCTTCACATTGACCGCAGGACTGTCCAGCACCTTGCCGTTGACCGCGATCCGCCCGGCGGCGATCATCGTTTCGGCTTCGCGGCGCGAAGCGATGCCAACACGCGCCAGACGCTTGGCGATGCGTTCGCTGGTATCTTCTTCGGTTTCCACATCGCGCGGGGCACCCCGGCGCGGACCGGCGCGGCGCGCGTCATCCCGGTCGCCTTCATCGCGGCGCGGTCGGCTGTCACGACCGGGGCGGTCGCCGCCGCGTCCAGCCGGGCGTCCGCCCGAACGACCCTCGGGGCGTCCACTACGGCCATGAGGCGGCTTGCCGCCCTTGTTATCGTCGTCTTTAGTCATCTGGTATTGGCCTCTCAGCAGCGTTTCCGTATCACCTTGCACCGTCGAAAGCAGGCAAAGGAATGTCTGGAACGAAAACGCCGTATAAATCTGTTCGCAAATCGGTTTCGATTTCGAGAATTATGCAGTAACAAATCGCTCCAGTGCTTGCGAGCGAAATTTCCCGATCAATGCACGAAATGGAGTGCGCATGAAAGAGCGGGCACCCGCAACCGTTACCGACATGGCAACACCGATGGGCGCCGCGCTGGATGAAGCACGTGCTGCAGGCGCGCGCGGCGAAGTGCCGATTGGCGCTGTTGTTGTTCATGAAGGGCAGATCATCGCCCGCGCGGGAAACCGCACGCGGGAGCTGAACGACGTGACCGCCCATGCCGAAGTGCTGGTCATTCGTCAGGCCGGTAGGGCCCTGCAATCGGAGCGGCTTGTCGATTGCGACCTCTACGTGACGCTGGAACCCTGCGCCATGTGCGCGGCTGCGATTTCCTTTGCGCGCATCCGCCGCCTCTATTACGGCGCATCCGACCCCAAAGGCGGCGGCGTCGAACACGGCCCACGCTTCTACACCCAGCCCACCTGTCATCATGTACCGGAAATCTATGCAGGGTTTTCGGAAGGCGAAGCGCAGAAAATCCTCAAGGATTTTTTTCGCGAGAAACGCTGACCGGCATGTCCGACCCCACTATCAGCCGCCGACAGAATATTCTGGTATTTGCGCTTCTCATGCCGCTGATCGCTGTCCTGCTTCTCAGCTGGCTGGGCGCGGTCATTGTTATCAATCGATATTTTCCCGCACTGGCAATCTCGGCGGAAGATGTGCTGAATTATATTCTGGTCGGCGTCATTGCGATTTTTTACATGCCCTGGATTCAGGCGCGAAGCTTTCGCCGCCAGTTGGCAGAGTTTGAAAGCCAGCCACCAGCGCCCGTCAGCATTAGGTGCAAACGCTTTGGTCTCTATTGTATCGCCGCTTTCTCCCTGCTGCTGGCGTTCGGGCCATTATCTTTTCAGAGGCAAATATACAGCTGGGCCTATGGAACAGGGCTGGTGACCCGGTCCATATATCTTATTGAACTGCTATTTCTGGCGGGGGCTTTGCTGGTCATTGGCGTCGCAGCAGGTCTTGCAAAGATCATCACACGCATTCGCGCAAAAACGGCGGCGTCCGAACCGGACCATAAGGATCAAGCCGAAGTGGCCAGAATCTGGCGCGATTGCTTTGGCTATACCTATTGCCTCTGCGCCGCCTTATGTCTTCTTCCGGGGTTCTTTATCCTCAAATTCCCGTAAGGCACGGGGGCTTATCAGCCGCGAGCCTTATGCCCCGTCATATGGCGCAGTGTGTCGTCACGCAGCGCGAAATGGTGGAAAAGCGCCATGAAGACATGGCAGCCGATGACCGCCAGCAGAACCCAGCCGAGCAAGCCGTGCAAAGCATTGCCCGGAGATGTCAACGCGTCATTTTTCACGCCTGTCTCCGCGAAAATTTGCAGACCGAGAAACGAAAAGCCATGCCCATTGCCATAAGAACGCAACAAGCCGAGCGCCGGGACGGCAAACATCAGCCCATAAATCGCCAGATGCCCAAGCGATGCCATCTTGCCCACAAGACCGTCTGTCTGCGGACGGCGACCGAGATTCAAAATACCCCAGACGCCACGCAACAAAACCAGCACCAGCAATGCGAAACCAAGCTGGTGATGCATCGACCAGAAGAAACTATATATCGCGCTGTCCTTGGCGAAGACGCGCAGAATGGCCGACATGAACTGCCAGAGAAACAAGAGGGCCATCAACCAGTGAAAGCTTCGGGAGACAACGCCATAACCATTGCGGCTGTCCCAGATCGTGTTTGCGTTGGCCATTGAACTGTATCCTATAACTGAAAGTGGCACGGTGCCTTATGCCAGCGATGATGTCTTTGATTGAAATCAAATAGATGTCATCTCGAACAATATTAAAAAAATAAATTTATTACGAAACAATACCTTTATTCATCTTGAAAGAGTATGTCTCTATTATGTCCTAAACAAAACAGCCACGGCGGATATTCGCGCCATGGCTGCTCAAACTGTTACAGAATAATTCCGGAATTAGTTCCAGGGAAGATAATCGCGCCAGCCCTTGGATTTGCCAGCGGCCTTCTTGCGCTCGCGTTCCTTTTGCGCCTCATCCTGACCCAGTTCGCCGGTAGCGGCGGTGGACGCCGGTTGGCGATAGGCAAGCGGCGGCTCGCTCAGATATTTGCGGTTGGTAGCCGACCCCTGCGTCTGCGCCGCACGCTCTGCCTTCAGCGCGGCGATCTTCTTGGGATCGGCGTTCGGTAAACGGGAATCATATTCTTCGCGGCGGCTGTTGCCGCCCGGCAGCGCCGTCTGCAAATTGCTTGCAACCGGGCCGTCAGCTTCGATCGGAGAGACGAAGTTCGGATTGTCACGGTTGGCCGTGATTTCATCGCGCAGGCGCTTACGGCGCTGTTCCGGCGATTCTGGCCAGTTTGCACCACCCGCACTTGCAACATTGTCCTGCGGCGCAGGAAGCTGACCCTTGTCGCCCGGAGCCGGACGTACAAGATCGGGACGCGGCTTGTAGTCGATGCGTTCTTTCTTGTTCTTGCCCTGACCGAAGCTCGCCATATTGGAAACGTCGTCAAGGAGCTGTGCGCCCGACGTCTTGTCCGTTCCGTAGGTTGGCGATGACATGCAGCCTGACAGCGAAAGACCCGCTACAGCCGTCATAAGTATCAGAACTCGTCCGTCAATCTTCATTAGCGCCACTTCTTTTACGCCTGTCGATTCTTTGTTCGCGAGGCTTGCTCCAGCGTGCCTTGCCTCAAAAAACCGGCAACTCCAAGGCAGATCGTAAATTTTCCGAGGACTGCCTTGTACATGAGAGCAACCCATGCGGCAATCCGGCATTAACCGCTATTTCACCATGTTCACGCGCAAGGCTGCAACCCCTGTCACGCAAACAAACAATCCGCCCCGGATGAAACCGGAGCGGATTGCGATCTCTGCAATCAGGCGTCGAGCTTGCCGAGCGCCTTCAATTCGCGCAGTGCCTCGGCATCGCGCGCCGACACTTCCGGGAATTCCGGGTCGGAACCCACATCGGTGGTGTAGCGCCACGACCGCGCGCATTTTTCGCCTTCGGCACGCGCTGGCACAACGGCCACGCCCTTCACATCGCCAAGCATGAAAGCGCCTTCCGGTGCCGCTGCATCGCTGAACGAGATGCCGCTGGTGATGCAGATCTCCGCAAAATCGAGACCATCGAGCGAATCGCTCAGGCTCTTGTCGGAGATATGGACCACCGGCGAAGCTTCCAGCGACGAACCGATGCGCTTGTCGGCGCGTTCCAGTTCGAGAGCGCCGGTCACGACGCGGCGAACCGCGCGCACCTTGCGCCACTTTTCAGCCAGCACGTCGTCGCGCCATTCGGCCAGCGTCGGGCGGAACTGCTCGGCATGAACCGAAACCGACTGCGGATAACGGTCGAGCCATGCTTCTTCCATGGTGAAAGGCAGCATGGGCGCCAGCCAGGTCGTCAGGCGGTCGAAGATTTCGCGCACGGTCTGCAATGCGGCCTTGCGGCGCACGCTAGACGGCGCATCGCAGTAAAGCGCGTCCTTGCGGATATCGAAATAGAAGGCCGAAAGCTCGACATTCATGAAATCGATCAGCGAGCGCGCAATGCGTTTGAAATCGAACGCATCATAGCCGGAGCGGACGACTTCATCCAGTTCGGTCAGACGATGCAGCATCAGGCGTTCAAGTTCCGGCAGATCGGCATAAGCGACGTTTTCGCCTTTATCATGCGCCAGCGTGCCCAGCATCCACCGGATGGTGTTGCGCAGCTTGCGATAGGCGTCGATATTGGTCTGGATGATGCTCTTGCCGAGACGCTGATCTTCCCAATAATCGGTCGTCATGACCCAGAGACGCAGGATATCCGCACCGGATTCCTTGATGACGTCCTGCGGCGTAACCGTATTGCCGAGCGACTTCGACATCTTCTTGCCGTGCTCGTCCATGGTGAAGCCATGGGTCACGACGGCATTATATGGCGCGCGACCGCGCGTGCCGCAGCTTTCGAGAAGCGACGAATGGAACCAGCCGCGATGCTGGTCCGAGCCTTCGAGATAGACGTCTGCGGGCCACTTCATGTCCGGGCGGTCTTCCAGCGTGAAGGTGTGGGTCGAACCGGAATCGAACCAAACGTCCAGAATGTCGCGCACCTGCACCCAAGGCTCATCGGCGCGGTTGCCGAGGAAACGCTCGCGTGCGCCTTCGGCAAACCATGCATCGGCACCTTCCGCTTCAAATGCATCGAGAACACGCTTGTTGACCGCATCATCCTGAAGGATGTTGCCTTCCTCATCCACGAAAACGCAGATCGGCACGCCCCAAGCGCGCTGACGCGAAAGCACCCAGTCCGGGCGACCTTCGATCATCGAACGCAGGCGCGTCTGACCGGCAGCCGGGACGAAACGCGTATCGTCGATGGCCTTCAGCGCGCGCGAACGCAGTGTGGTGCCGTCGCCAAGGTTCTTGTCCATATAGACGAACCATTGCGGCGTGTTGCGGAAGATGACCTGCTTCTTAGAACGCCAGGAATGCGGATAGGAGTGCTTCAGGCGACCACGGGCGAAGAGCTTGTCACGAGCAATGAGCTGATCCATCACCGACTTGTTGGCGTCGCCCTTCTTGCCGTTGTCGTCGATGACGCGCGCGGGGCCGCCTTCACGGTCCGGGCCAAAGCCCGGTGCGTCCTTGGTATAGTAGCCGCCATCATCGACCGGGAACGGGATGCTCGGATCGATACCGCGCGCTTCCAGCTCGCGAACATTGTTCATCCAGGCTTCAAAGTCTTCGCGGCCATGGCTTGGCGCGGTGTGGACGAAGCCCGTGCCCGCATCGTCGGTCACATGGTCACCGTCGAGCATCGGAACTGCGAACTCATAGCCGCCGCCAAAGCCCTTCAGCGGATGATCGAGCACGACCTTGCCAAGCTCATCGGACGAAACACTGCGCAGGCGCTTGAACTGAAGCTTTGCCTTGGCGAAGCTTTCTTCGGCCAGCTTGTCGGCGAAGATGAGCTTTTCGCCAGGACGCGGGCCAAAATCATTCTCGGCTTCCGTGACTTCATAAAGCCCGTATGCGATACGCGACGAATAGGACACGGCGCGGTTGCCGGGGATGGTCCATGGGGTGGTCGTCCAGATCACCACATCGCTGCCAGAAAGTTCGTTCTGACCAGCGACCGGGAACTTGACCCAGATCATATCCGACTCGACATCATGATATTCGACTTCGGCCTCGGCGAGCGCGGTGCGTTCGACAACCGACCACATCACCGGCTTGGAACCGCGATAAAGCTGACCGGAAGCCGCGAACTTGAGAAGCTCGCCAGCGATACGCGATTCAGCATGGAAGTTCATCGTGGTATAGGGGTTTTCGAAATCTCCGAGGATAGCAAGGCGCTTGAACTCATCCGTCTGGACCTTGATCCAGTTGGCGGCGAATTCCCGGCATTCCCTGCGGAATTCGTTGATCGGTACTTCGTCCTTGTTCTTGCCTTCGGCGCGATATTTTTCCTCGATCTTCCACTCGATCGGCAAGCCGTGGCAATCCCAGCCCGGAACATAGTTCGAGTTGAAGCCGCGCATCTGGAACGAGCGGGTGATGACGTCCTTAAGGATCTTGTTCAGCGCATGGCCGATATGGATATTGCCGTTGGCATAGGGCGGGCCATCGTGCAGCACATAGAGCGGGCGGTCTTTCGCCTGCTCGCGCAGCTTCTTGTAAAGGTTCATCCCCTCCCAGCGCTCGACGAACAGCGGTTCGCGCTGCGGCAGGCCCGCGCGCATCGGAAATTCTGTCTGCGGCAGATTGAGGGTTTTTGAGTAATCGATCTTGGTCGTCTCGGTCATGATGGGTATTCGCCTGTGGAGCCTCGGCCAGAAATGGCGGGCATGTGGATCAACGATAACAGGGGGACTGTAAGAGCACAGCCGGTCGTTCCCGGACCTCCGCACCAGTTATTGCCTGGCAAAACAGCCATTCAGGCAAAGCGGGAGGCCGGGCCAATAATTCGTATGGCCGTCATGATAAGCCGAAAATCCGTCATCATGGGCACGCTTTTAGCAATGAGCTTTGCAGGAATAAAGAGGCCAGGGGAACAAAGACGCAATAAAACTGCATCTCTGCCCCTGAATATCTTCACAGTAGCATCGGCATTGGCTGCCGAATGGTCTTAGTCAAGCGAGAAGTCGAAGCGATAGGTCGCCGACACGCCAACCATGAACTGGTCGCGCGAGCCGCGCTCCTTGACGATGCTCGAATCCTTCGCCGGGCCCTGCAGGCGGGTATATTCACCGAACAGGCTGGTATCGATCTTGTCGGTCGCCTTCCAGTTGATGGCGCCGCCGAAACCGGCCGATTTGAAACCCCCGCCGGGATTATATTCCGACAGGCCGGAAGCAGCAGATTCCTCGGCATCGACGCCGTAATAGGTCTTGAAATAGTCCTTCGACGCGAAGGTCGCGCGCGGACCCGCAGAAACGCGGATGACTGGCGTGACATCATAAAAGGCGTCAGCGGAAATGTCGGCAACCACGCCCTTATGGGCGCGAATGCCCTGGCGCACCTCGCCGCGCACGCGCATCCAGTCGGTCGGATAGACTTCGGCAAAGCCGCCCACTTCACCGCCGAACTTGGTGTCTTTCAGTCCGTGAATGTCGTCGTCGCGTTCGAACAGCAGCTTGCCTGCCAGACCGGCGCGGATGCGGTTGTTGTCGATCAGTGCGAAAGAGACATTGTCGTTGCGCGAGGAAAACCGCGTCGACTCGCCCTGACGGCCGAGCGAAATCAGCGGCTGCGCGGAAAAGCGATATTTGTTCGAGCCTTCAAACTTGGGCGCAACCAGCCCGGCGGCGCCGACCTTGAGATACCAGTCACCAGACCAGAAATGCTTGCGGGTCGGCTGAACCGTCTCCGCGGCATAGATATCGGTCTGCTGCACATCGGCGGCATAAGCGATGGAACCGAAGGGAATGAGAGTGCCTGCAACGAGGGCCAGTGAGAGAATACGCAAAACAAATCTCCGACAAACAGCACCTCGAAAGTGCGCAAGGTGTTTAACACTCTCTGACCGAAATACGTAAAATTTAACTTAAATCTTAGGTGGAAAAATAGCTCTTTACAATTCACCTGAAAGAAAGAGCGCGATCCAGCTCTGAAAGCGGGCGCGCGCCGGCCAGCAAGGCGCGGGCCTCTTCTTCATCGCGCTTCATCTGCACGATCAGCGCGTCCAGCCCGTCGAACTTCACTTCACCCCGCAAAAAGCCGAAGAACGAAACGCAGGCGTCTTCGCCGTAGAGATCGCCGGAGAAGTCGAACAGGAATGTTTCAAGAAGCGGTTTACCGTCGCTATCCACCGTCGGGCGGCGACCAAAACTGGCGACGCCGTCATGCAGACTGCCATCCTGCCTGCGGAAGCGGACGGCATAGATGCCATGTTTCAAGCTGGTCTGGGCGCTGACCTGCATATTGGCCGTGGGGAAGCCCAGCGTGCGTCCAAGCTTCTTGCCGTGGATGACTTCGCCACAAACGGCATAGCGATAGCCGAGCAAACCTGCCGCTCCGGCAACATCGCCGTCGCAAAGCAGATTGCGAACCCGCGTGGACGAAACGAGATTGTCGCCCTCATCGGTAAATGCATCGACCAGCGTGACGTGGAAACCAGCGCCCTCGCCTGCCTGCAGGAGAAATTCCGGCGTGCCGCGCCGACCTTTTCCGAAATGGAAATCATAGCCAGTCACGACACGGCTGGCATGAAGCTTTTCGACCAGTATATGCTGCACGAAATCCTCCGCCGACTGGCTGGAGAATTCAGCGGTAAAAGGCTGTTCCACCACCGCATGGAAGCCCATATGCCGCAGGATTGATGCCTTTTCACGCGCATCGGTGAGGCGGTCGATCGGCTCGTCCGGTTTGAAGAAGCTGCGCGGATGCGGCTCGAATGTCAGCACGACCGCAGGCAGATTTTCCTTGGCCGCGATTTCCAGCGCCCGCTCGAGCACGGCCTGATGTCCGCGATGAACGCCATCGAAATTGCCGATGGCCACCACGCAATTGCGCAGGCGCTCCGGCAGGGTGTCGGTTCCCGAAAGGCGTTGGAAATCAGAGTTCGTCATGGTGTGCCTGAGTCTTGACTGGCTTATATCGGGGCTTGCTGATCAGACGAGTGCATAAAGCGAGGCGACCGGGCGATGGCCGTGTTTCTCCAGAAACGCTTCCATCTTCTCAAGATCGACAGCCCCGTTATCCGCATAATCGGCGGCGTGTACGCCGCCCGAAATATAGAGCACATCGAGACCGAAACCGGCAGCGCCCTTCACATCGGTCAGCACACCGTCGCCAATGCCGAGAATACGGCTTTTGTCGACGACGCCGCCGCGAATTTCTTCCGCCGCATGGAGCGCCGCCTCGTAGATCGGGCGATGCGGCTTGCCGGCGATCAACGTGCGCCCGCCCAGCTGGCCGTAATCGCGCGCAAGAGCGCCCGCACACCAGACAAGACGCGGACCGCGCTCAACCATGATGTCGGGATTGGCGCAGATGAAAGGCAGATTGCGCGAACGCAGACGCTGCAGCAGATCGGCGTAATCGGCAGGCGTTTCCACATCGTCATCGGCAAGACCGGTGCAAACGACACCATCGGCCTCGAATTCTTCCACCAGCTCCACATCCAGCCCGTCATAGATCGACAATTCGTTCTCACGACCGATATGCAGAACTTTGCGCGGACCTTCGGCGATCAGATCGCGGGTCACGTCGCCGGAGGTGACGACACGGTCATAGGTATCCGCAGGCACGCCCAGCATTTCCAGCTGCGCTTCGACACCCGGATGCGGGCGCGGAGAATTGGTGACGAGAATGACCGTGACGCCTCTGGCGCGGGCGCGCTTCAGCGCATCGACAGCAGCCGGATGTGCAGCAACGCCATTATGCACCACGCCCCAGACGTCGCAGAAGAACACGTCATACTGGCCGGCCAGGTCATCGAGGCTTTCAAGCTGCTTCATAGTCTTCCTCTTGATATTCCATTTCTGAGGCGAGCATTGCCCGCTTATCTGCGCTGCATGGGCTCCATCTAACGCAGCCGATCAAAACTGTCACGAGCTTTACCGCCAATAAGCCGAGAAAGCGCCGCGTCTAAACACCCCATCAGGAAAGACTTAATAAGCTTACTGGCAGATTCACCGATCATTTACCGCGCTTCGTGACCGACTGTTAGAGAGATGCTGCTAGGAACAGCGCACAACCTTTCGGTTCAACCAAAAGCAACACAACCTTTCGGGCGGGCGTGGATTTGAATAACTGGAGCGGACCAGCAAGGCGGCTATGCGCTGCCTGTGTGACCGGCTTTGCGCGCAAGGCCAATTTCGGACGCCTTGCCGAAAGAGCAAACCGGTTTCGCGGGGATGAGCGTGGCAATTTCGCGATGATCACCGCCATATTGCTGGTGCCGCTGCTCCTTGTCGGTATGGTCGCGATCGATGCGACCAATCTCATGCGCACCCGCAACAACGTGCAGGCCGCGCTTGACGCTGCGGCGCTGGCGGTCGGCAAGCGCTTTTCGACCGGCGCGAGCGAGGCCGACATGCAGGCCTATGGCGGCAAGGTCTTCAATGTGAACCTGACCGCCCTTGCCGCAGACCGCGTCGCCTTTGCCATCAACTTTCCTCGAACATCGAACGATGACCAGCAGATCGAGGCCACCGCAAGCTTCCGATATCCATCGCTGTTTGGTTCCATCGCAGCCCAGCTGACCAATTCGGCTGACGATTGGGACAACAAGCAATATGCGATGAGTTCCTTCGTGCGGTTGAAGAACACCGTCGAAGTGGCGCTTGTGCTCGATAATTCAGGCTCGATGAATGACACCGGCGCAGGTTCGAACAAGCAACGTCTGCAGTTGCTTAAAGATGCCGCAACGCAGCTTGTCGACACCATGGCTGCACAATCGGCGCTGATTACGCGTGTTGAAAAGCCGATACAGTTTTCGCTCGTACCTTTTGCCGGATCGGTCAATGTCGGGCCGAACTATCTTAAAGAAACATGGATGGACCCAAGCGGGACCTCCCCGGTCAACCTCGAAAACTTCACCCTGCCTGTTGAGATCGATAATACGCGCAGCATCATCGAAAACCCGAAAGGCAGCGGCCTTTACTTCAAATCGGGCAGCGGCTGGGGCACGGACAACAACAAGGCATTTTCCCGCGCCACGCTCTATGCCGATCTTGCAAAGCGTTCGTCCGCCTCCTGGATTCCATGGGCGGGATGTGTCGAGGCGCGTCCCGGAGCATTGGCGCTGGACGTGACACCCCCAACCGAGAGCAAACCGGAAACCCTGTTTGTGCCGATGTTTGGTCCGGCGGAGTATTACGATGTCGATTCGAAAAACAACCCGACGAATCTTACGCTGAACAGCTGGTGGACGGACGATTTGAAATTGAGCGGCGCGGCCCGCCAGAAGGACCTCAAGAAATATTATCTGAACAACGTGCTGTCGAAGCGTTCTGATGGCGGTGGCCCGAATTACAGCTGTACTACCACAGCCATCACGCGCCTGACTGATATCACCAACGATGCGGGTAAGGCCACGATCAAGACGGCCATCAAGGCCATGCAACCGAATGGCGGTACGAATGTGCCCGAAGGCATGGCTTGGGGCTGGCGCACGCTCGTCCAGGGTGCACCCTTTACGGAGGGTCGCCCGTCGACCGACCGCGGCAACGACAAGGTCGTCATCGTGCTCACCGACGGCGCTAATACCTACTACACCTATAATTCGCTAGCAGGATCGAACAGGGATAAGGCCAGCAATCTGTCCTACTATTCGGCGCATGGCTATACGAGCCGCACCACGAAGGGCTACAGCCAGACCCGTCTGTTTCAGGAAAGCGGCGTGTCTGTTTCACAAGATAACGGCGTCTACACCAAAGCGATGAATGCCCGCTTTGCCACGCTTTGCAACAACGCGAAAAATGCCGACATCATCATTATGACCGTCGCGGTGGACCTGAACAGCAGCAAAACGGACGAAAAAGCCCAGATGGAGCTTCTAAAAACCTGCTCGTCCGATTCCCG
The DNA here is from genome assembly GCF_022627935.1 of Ochrobactrum sp. C6C9. Classification (NCBI taxonomy): domain Bacteria; kingdom Pseudomonadati; phylum Pseudomonadota; class Alphaproteobacteria; order Hyphomicrobiales; family Brucellaceae; genus Ochrobactrum; species Ochrobactrum sp. C6C9. The sequence goes on from NZ_JABXGB010000008.1 coordinate 113,602, forward strand.
TGTTCGCCTCGACGGCGGCAAGCCAGCGAAACTGTTCTGGAACACCACGGGCGGCGAACTGGCCGAAACCTTCCGTCAGATCGGCGATGAGCTGTCAAACCTGCGCATCGCGGGTTGATCCTGCAAACCGAACCACCATATGCGGAGCGGGCCACCCGGCCCTCCGCATGTTGGGCCGCCCGATCCCTTCGCGAACGGTGCAAATTAACCATCATTCGCCTGTCAAATTTTTCAGGCAATCTTGACAAGAAAAGATACGGCCTCTATCTCAAAGGCACGTTAGCACTCTGGAAGAGAGAGTGCTAACAGCGCGGATCGGCTTGATCCGCATAACAGGGTTCAACGTCTATAACACCAAGGGTTATACCATGGCTGATATCAAGTTCCGCCCGCTTCATGACCGCGTCGTCGTTCGTCGCGTTGAATCGGAAGCAAAGACCGCTGGCGGGATCATTATCCCTGATTCCGCTAAGGAAAAGCCGCAGGAAGGCGAAGTCGTCGCTGCTGGCGCCGGCGCTCGTGACGAAGCTGGCAAGCTCGTTCCGCTGGACGTCAAGGCTGGCGACCGCGTTCTGTTCGGCAAGTGGTCGGGCACGGAAGTCAAGATTGGCGGCGAAGACCTGCTGATCATGAAGGAATCCGACATTTTGGGTATCGTCGGCTAATTCATTTAGCCCGGAGCATTTCCAGCAAAAGTGCGAAGCGGTTTTGCGTAGGATAATGCTTAAAAACAAAGAGACAGAGCGGTTTCGCTCCTGCCTCAAAACCAATTCACCATACCTGACCGGGATATTCCCAGGAGAGTAAAATGGCTGCAAAAGACGTAAAATTCGGTCGCACTGCGCGCGAAAAGATGCTGCGCGGCGTCGATATCCTCGCTGACGCTGTTAAGGTCACGCTCGGCCCGAAAGGCCGCAACGTCGTGATCGACAAGTCCTTCGGCGCTCCGCGCATCACCAAGGACGGCGTTTCGGTCGCCAAGGAAGTCGAACTGGAAGACAAGTTCGAAAACATGGGCGCACAGATGCTGCGCGAAGTGGCTTCCAAGACCAACGACACTGCCGGTGACGGCACCACCACCGCGACCGTTCTCGGTCAGGCTATCGTTCAGGAAGGCGCCAAGGCTGTTGCCGCTGGCATGAACCCGATGGACCTGAAGCGCGGTATCGACCTCGCAGTTTCGGAAGTTGTTGCAAACCTTCTCGGCAAGGCCAAGAAGATCAACACCTCGGAAGAAGTTGCACAGGTTGGCACGATCTCCGCTAACGGCGAAGCCGAAATCGGCAAGATGATCGCTGAAGCGATGCAGAAAGTCGGCAACGAAGGCGTCATCACGGTTGAAGAAGCCAAGACCGCTGAAACCGAACTCGAAGTCGTTGAAGGCATGCAGTTCGACCGCGGCTACCTGTCGCCGTACTTCGTCACCAACCCTGAAAAGATGGTTGCTGACCTCGAAGACGCCTACATCCTTCTGCACGAAAAGAAGCTCTCGAACCTCCAGGCTCTTCTGCCGGTTCTCGAAGCTGTCGTTCAGACCTCCAAGCCGCTCCTCATCATCGCCGAAGACGTTGAAGGCGAAGCTCTTGCTACCCTCGTCGTCAACAAGCTGCGTGGCGGCCTGAAGATTGCTGCTGTCAAGGCTCCTGGCTTCGGCGACCGCCGCAAGGCCATGCTCGAAGACATCGCGATCCTCACCGGTGGTCAGGTTATCTCCGAAGATCTCGGCATCAAGCTCGAAAGCGTTACGCTCGACATGCTCGGCCGCGCCAAGAAGGTGTCGATCTCCAAGGAAAACACCACGATCGTTGACGGTGCAGGCCAGAAGGCCGAAATCGATGCGCGCGTTGGCCAGATCAAGCAGCAGATCGACGAAACCTCTTCGGACTACGACCGTGAAAAGCTTCAGGAACGCCTTGCCAAGCTCGCTGGCGGCGTTGCCGTCATCCGCGTCGGCGGTGCAACGGAAGTTGAAGTGAAGGAAAAGAAGGACCGCGTTGACGACGCCCTGAACGCAACCCGCGCTGCGGTTGAAGAAGGTATCGTTGCTGGCGGCGGCACCGCTCTGCTCCGCGCTTCGGTTCAGATCAAGGCCAAGGGCATCAATGCTGACCAGGAAGCTGGCATCAACATCGTTCGTCGTGCGATCCAGGCTCCGGCCCGTCAGATCACGACCAACGCTGGTGAAGAAGCTTCGGTCATCGTCGGCAAGATCCTCGAAAACGGCTCCGACACCTTTGGCTACAACACTGCCAACGGCGAATATGGCGATCTGATCGCTCTCGGCATCGTTGACCCGGTCAAGGTTGTCCGTACGGCTCTGCAGAATGCAGCTTCGGTTGCTGGCCTGCTGATCACCACGGAAGCCATGATCGCTGAACTGCCGAAGAAGGATGCAGCTCCGGCTGGCATGCCTGGCGGCATGGGCGGCATGGGTGGTATGGATTTCTAAGAAATCCATAAAGCACTACTTTAAAGAGAACCTCCGGTTTCGACCGGAGGTTTTTTTATGCCTAAAGGACTGATGCAACGCCCAATTATGCACCCGCTCCGATGCGGGATCGCGACCACTGAGCGCCTTTCTGTTACGCAGCGTAACCATCTGTGATTTATAAAAAATTTACCCTTCGCCCCCTTTGCCCAAGATAAAATTCTATTTTAGAAAGTTCTCATTGACTTGAGGCAACCATTCGTGGTCAATCCGGTTGAAATGAGATGGACTTCCAGTTTGCCCCCGCACCCCGGAAGTCCTGTCTCAGGCGACAGGAAAGGCAGGCTTCGGCCTGCCTTTCCACTTTCATACGCTTCTTTCAAAAATTTCCGGCGACCACATTATTGTGCGTATTTGCGAATGCAGGCCCGTCCGTGCTCTTGCCCGACGCGCTTCAACTTGCCTCCCGCCGATTTTGCCCTATCGTTATCGCAACGGAAAGAGGACGGAAAATCTCATGCGCAAAGAATTGCCTATCGACACTGCACCCAAGGATGGTCGCAAGATTACGGTCGTCTGGACCGACGAAGACGACCAGCGCAATGAATCCATCGCGCAATATCGTTCGCTGGCGCAATTGAACGCTGGCGGGGGGCAGTGGGACGAGACCGACACCGGCTGGTGGACCTTCACGGACAGCAAGACCCAGCGCAAGATCGAACCGACCGCGTGGATCTCCGAAACCGAGGGCGGCGACGACGATAATGAAGACAACTGAAGAACGCGGAAATTTTCCGCTCAAATAAAGTTGAATTTCATAATCATATTTTGTCAAATAGCGACGTAAGGGAAATACGGAGCTACCAATCCCTCGGTAGTGCTATATTCATTGCCATGACGCCCGGTTGCGGGCTGAAAGCTAGCCGGAGACATGAAATGACCGCCACGCGTACCGAAACAGATACTTTCGGACCGATCGATGTTCCCGCCGACCGCTATTGGGGCGCGCAGACGCAGCGCTCCTTGCAGAATTTCAAGATCGGCGGCGAGCGCATGCCCCTGCCGCTCGTCCATGCTCTGGGCGTTGTGAAACGCGCCGCAGCGGAAACCAATATTGCGCTCGGCAAGCTTGATCCGGTTCTCGGTCAGGTCATCGCGGTTGCAGCTTCCGAAGTGATTGAAGGCAAGCTTGACGATCATTTTCCGCTCGTCGTCTGGCAGACCGGTTCCGGCACGCAGTCGAACATGAACGCCAATGAAGTGATCTCCAATCGCGCCATCGAACTGCTTGGCGGCGAAAAAGGTTCCAAGAAGCCGGTTCATCCGAACGACCACGTCAATATGAGCCAGTCGTCCAATGACAGCTTCCCGACAGCGATCCACATCGCCACGGCGGTTGAAGCCGTCAATCGCCTTTACCCGGCGCTGGAGCATCTGACCAAGGCGCTCAAGGTCAAGGAAGACGCCTTCCGGGACATCATCAAAATCGGACGCACCCATACGCAGGATGCAACGCCCGTCACGCTTGGGCAGGAATTTTCCGGCTATCGCGCAGCGCTTGAATATGCGCGTCATCGTATCGAGCAATCGCTGGCCGATGTTTTCCTGCTTGCGCAGGGCGGTACGGCGGTGGGCACCGGTCTCAATGCGCCGATTGGCTTCGACACCGGTTTTGCCGATGCGGTCAGCGAAATCACCGGCCTCTCCTTCAAGACCGCGCCGAACAAGTTTGAAGCGCTGGCGAGCCATGGCGCGGTTCTCAACTTCCATGGCAGCCTGAACGCGCTGGCGGCTGATCTGTTCAAGATCGCCAATGATATCCGCTTCCTGGGTTCCGGCCCGCGCTCCGGCCTTGGCGAATTGTCCTTGCCGGAAAACGAGCCGGGCTCGTCCATCATGCCCGGCAAGGTGAACCCGACACAGGCGGAGGCCATGACCATGGTGGCAACGCAGGTCTTTGGCAACCAGACCGCCGTGACTGTCGCCGCGAGCCAGGGCCATTTCGAACTGAACGTCTTCAAGCCGGTCATCGCCTATAACGTCCTGCAATCGATCCGCCTGCTCAGCGATGCGATGGTCTCTTTCGCCGATCATTGCGTGGACGGCATCGAAGCCAATGAAACCCGCATCAAGGAATTGCTGGACCGGTCGCTGATGCTGGTGACCGCGCTGGCGCCCGCCATCGGCTATGACGGTGCAGCGAAGATCGCCAAAACCGCACACAAGAACGGCACGACCCTGCGCGAGGAAGCGCTGGCGAGTGGGCTTGTGAGCGCCGAAGACTACGACCGGCTCGTCCGGGCGGAGCGCATGATTGCGCCTGAATAATCAGGGGCAAATGATCGTCTACATGCAGTGAACGAACTGTCGAGAATTATACGTCTTTTCTTGACAGTAGTTAGTCGATAATTGGTGGCTTAGTTCAACAGGAGATAGCTCCCCCATGTCCTCGATTACCCCACAGTCCAACGGCGCTGTAACACTCATCGCCCGCGTGTTTCTTTCGATCCTCTTCATCATTGCCGGTTTCGGCAAGCTGACGGCTATTTCCGGCACGGCTGGTTATTTCTCCAGCATCGGCCTCCCGCTTCCAACGGTTACGGCTGTGGTCGTCGGCCTCGTTGAGTTCGTGGGCGGCATCGCCATTCTCGTTGGCTTCCAGACCCGTATCGCAGCCGCCATCGTCGGCCTGTTCACCATTGGTGCAACGCTCGTTGCGCACATGGACTTTTCTCAAGGCATGAACGCCCTGATGGCGCAGAAGAACCTTGCCATCGCTGGCGGTCTCTTCCTGCTCGCTCTGCATGGCGCAGGCTCGCTGTCGATCGACGCCAAGCGCGGCTGATCAAAGCCTGAATCACAACGCACCGCCTTCGATACTATTGGGCGGTGCGCATGAAATGAATAAAGCCGCGTCCGCATGAAACATCGGGCGCGGCTTTTTTGTTCTGCTCTCGACCGCTTTCGCACCGCCAGCGCGAACACGCAATTTTTATCGAAACAACCTTTTCAGAATCTTCTTCCGATATAGTTTGTGCGGGCAGAGCACCCCGATAATTAAGCCTCCCATTTCAGCATTTAATGACCACCGCTCCGCAAACGATCCATTGCATGCCCAAATTCCTCCCCAAGCATAGATTGTAGAGAAAAATGTCTGTTTCCACCGCAACCCGCAGTCAGTCTCCCACTGGCTCAACCCCTGTTGGAAATTTCGGTTTCGCGCTGACCAGCCTGACCGTTCTGTTCTTCATGTGGGGCTTCATCACCAGCCTCAACGACATTCTGATCCCGCATCTGAAGAACGTCTTCCAGCTCAACTATACCCAGTCGATGCTGATCCAGTTCTGCTTCTTCGGCGCATACTTCATCGTATCCCTGCCCGCCGGAGCATTGGTCAAACGCATCTCCTATAAACGCGCCATCGTCGTCGGCCTTGTGGTCGCTGCGATTGGCTGCGCGCTGTTCATCCCGGCGGCGTCATACCGGGTCTATGGGCTGTTTCTCGGTGCGCTTTTCGTGCTGGCTTCCGGCGTGACGATCCTGCAAGTATCGGCAAACCCCTATGTGACGATCCTCGGCAAGCCGGAAACAGCCGCCAGCCGCCTGACGCTGACACAGGCGTTCAACTCGCTCGGCACTACGATTGCACCGCTTTTCGGCGCATTGCTGATCCTGTCTGCTGCAACCACCGACGCTACCGTCGCGTCCGAAGCGGATGCAGTCAAATTTCCCTATCTCCTGCTGGCACTGGCCTTCGTCGTCCTCGCCATCGTCTTCGCCATCCTGAAACTGCCGGATGTGGAAGCGGAAGAAAGCGCGGTCGCGGACGAAGGTTCTGCCTGGCAGTACCGGCATCTGGTGCTGGGCGCCATCGGCATTTTCGTCTATGTGGGCGCGGAAGTCAGCGTCGGCAGCTTCCTCGTCAATTTCCTGAGTGACCCGAGCGTGGTCGGACTGTCCGAAACCGAAGCTGCGCATCACGTCGCCTATTTCTGGGGTGGCGCCATGGTTGGCCGCTTCATCGGTTCGGCAGCCATGCGCTATATCGATGACGGCAAGGCGCTGGCCTTTAATGCCGTCGTGGCCATTCTGTTGCTGCTCCTCACGGTCGCGACAATCGGCAATGTCTCCATGTGGGCGGTTCTGGCCATTGGCCTGTTCAACTCGATCATGTTCCCGACCATCTTCAGCCTGGCGCTGCATGGACTTGGCAAACATACCAGCCAGGGTTCAGCAATTCTCAATCTCGCCATTGTCGGCGGCGCGATCATTCCGCTGATCCAGGGCGCGCTGGCGGATACGGTCGGCCTTCATTACGCCTTCCTGATGCCTATCATCTGCTATGTCTATATCGCCTTTTATGGCCTCGTTGGCAGCAGACCGAAACGCTAATCCAAAACACAAAAGCCGGTCTGAACTCAGACCGGCTTTTCATTGAACGTCATAGCATAACGAAAGCGTCAGGCCACGAGACCCTTGCGGATACGCTCGGCAATTTCCGCGACACGGGCATTGCCATGGCTGCGGCGCGCCGAGACGAGGCAGGCCTGCGAGCGCAGGATGATGCCATCTTCCAACACCTTGAGACGATTGGCGCGCAAGGTGGAGCCGGTGGACGTAATATCGACAATCATGTCGGCGGACCCTGCCGCCGGAGCGCCTTCGGTCGCGCCGAGGCTTTCCACGATGCGATAGACCTGAATGCCATGCTTTTGCGAGAAGAACTGCTGCGTCAGACGCCAATATTTAGTGGCGATGCGCAAACGGCGACCATGACGCTGGCGAAAATCGGCAGCCACGTCATCAAGGTCGGCCATGCTGGTCACATCGCGCCAGACTTCGGGCACGGCGACAACAACATCGGCGTGACCGAAACCCAGTTCCGCCTCGATGGCCACGCGCTCATCGGCATGGGCCAGTGTTTCGCGCACGAGGTCTTCGCCTGTCACGCCCATATCAACGCTGCCATAACCCAGCTCGCGGGCAATCTCGGAAGCCGACAGGAACAGGATATCGAGATCGTCTTCGCCTTCGACGCGCGCACGATAATTACGGTCGTCATCCGGCAGGATCACCTTGTAACCGGCCTTTTCGAGAACGGCGAGCGTCTGTTCCTTCAGCCGCCCCTTGGACGGCAATGCCAATGTGACGCTCATTTCGTTGCTCCCGCCAGCACTTGCAGCCGGTCCAGCCAGATCGAGAAGCCGACGCCGGGAATGTTTTCGGAAGCGCCGAGCATGGTCAAAAGCCGGTCGTAACGACCGCCGCCCGCCAGAACCGCATCCTTTTCTACGGCCGCGGCGCGGATTTCGTAAACGAGGCCGGTATAATAATCGAGCGGACGCCCGAACGACGCGTCATAGACGATATCGCTGGTCTTGATGCCAGCCGCGGCAATCGCTTCGGCACGGGCTTCGAATTTCTGAAGCACAGCGCCAAGATCGAGCGCATTTTCGGATGCGAAGGCCCGCAATGTCACCGCCGCGGAATCGAGCGTGACATGGGTTTCCAGAAACTGCTTGAGCAGATCGAGCGCCGAAGCGGGGAACCGCGTGGCGGCCAGATCTTCCTTTTCGATCAGGCGGCGGGCGATTTCCGCAGGCGAACGGCCAGCGCCCGGCGAAATGCCAGCTTCCAGCATTTCTGCTTCCAGCGTGCGCGCAAGGCCGGTTTCGTCACCTTCTGCAACGAGAACGGCCAGCGTTTCCGGCAGCGAATCGCGCAGCTTGTCGCCCGTCAGTTCGGCCAGAGCCAGTTGCATGGAATGCGCATCACCGAAGGAACGCAGCAGCTTCTTGCGCCAGCCCTGCGGCAAACCAAGCGCTTTCAGCATGCCTGCGAAAACCGACTGGTCACCCAGCACGATTTCGAGCTTGGCTTGAGGGACAACGGAACGCACACAGGACAGCGCATCGGCAATCGAGCGCGCATCCGAAGCCGCTTCATCGGCAGCACCCAGATCCTCGATGCCTGCCTGAAGAAACTCAGCCGCGCCGTCACGGCGCTGGCGAAACACTTCGCCGAGATAAGCGTAACGCTTCGGCGTTGCGGCATTGAGCGCAATATGGTTGCGGCAGACCGGAATGGTGAATTCCGGCCGCAGGCACAGGCTGTCGCCATTCTCGTTTTCGGTGAGGAAAATGCGACGGCGCAGATCCTCGCCCGCCATATCCAGAAATGGATCGGCAGGCTGGATCAGCGGTATTTCCACCAGATCGGCATCGCGCGCATCAAGCTCAGTGCGAAGCGCGTTGAAAACCGGCGATGTGCGCGTTGCAACCATGATTCCGATCACTTTGCGGCTTGAGCGCGGTCCTGCGCCTGACTGCTGAGAATTTCCCGAACCGCTTCGACCAGTCCGTCTTCCTTGACGGTGATCTGCGCCGGACGGCTCTCGCGCCAGGTCACATTGTCCTCAATCTCGGCGGAAAGGCGCTTGCCCTCGACCAGATCCTTGATCTGCACTTCACCGGCTTCGCGCTCCTGCGAGCCCTGAATGATCACGCATGGCGCATCGCGACGGTCGGCATATTTCATCTGCGCCTTCATGCCGGAACCGCCGACATACATTTCAGCGCGGATGCCCTGCTGCCGCAGATCGGAGACCATCTTCTGATAACGACCGAGGCTTTCCGTGTCCTTGTCCATCACCAGCACGACGACCGGGCCGACGACATCCGACACATCCAGCTTGCCGAGGTTTTTCAGCGCCGTCATCAGGCGCGAAACGCCGATGGAGAAGCCCGTCGCCGGAACCGGCTCGCCACGGAAACGCGACACGAGGCCGTCATAACGACCACCGCCGCCAACCGAACCGAACACGACCTTCTGGCCGTCTTCATTGGTCACGTCGAACAGAAGTTCGGCTTCGAAAACCGGGCCGGTGTAATATTCAAGACCGCGCACCACGGACGGGTCGATCTTCACGCGGCCATCATAGCCGCCTGCCGAGAACAGCGCCTGCATGTCGGAGAGTTCGGTGACACCTTCTTCGCCCTTGGCATTGCCTGCAACGACGGCGCGCAGATTGGCAATCGTATCGGCTCCGGTCGTACCACCGGCGGCGGTAAAGGCCAGCACCTTTTCAATTGCAGCAGGGCTAAGTTCAGCACCCTTGGTAAAATCGCCGCTTTCGTCGAGGCGACCCTTGCCGAGCAGAAGGCGCACGCCCTCCGGGCCGAACTTGTCGAGCTTGTCTATGGCGCGCAGCACGTTCAGGCGCTTGGCAGCATTGCCCTCGCCTTCAAGGCCGATGGCATCCAGCACACCGTCCAGAACCTTGCGGTTGTTGACGCGGATCGCATAGTCGCCACGACGAATGCCAAGGCGCTCCAGTGTGTCGGCCATCATCATGCACATTTCGGCATCGGCAGAGACGTTCGGCGCGCCAACCGTGTCGGCGTCGAACTGCATGAACTGACGGAAGCGGCCCGGGCCCGGCTTCTCATTGCGGAACACCCAGCCATTGCGATAGCTGCGATAAGGCTTCGGCAGCTGCTCGAAATTTTCGGCGACATAGCGCGCCAGCGGCGCGGTCAGATCGTAGCGCAGCGACAGCCACTGCTCATCGTCATCCTGAAAGGAAAACACACCTTCATTCGGACGGTCCTGATCCGGTAGGAACTTTCCGAGCGCGTCGGTATATTCCACCAGCGGCGTTTCCACCGGCTCAAAGCCATAGAGGTCATAGACTTCGCGGATCGTCGCCATCATCTTTTCGGCGGCGCGCAAGTCGTCCGGAACCCGATCGACAAACCCGCGCGGCAGCCGCGCCTTCATCTTGTCCGCTTTATCGGCCATTTTTCCTGCCTGATCGCTAAATATATACAATACATGCCGGAAAAACCGGCAGCAAACCCGTTGCCGGTTTCCTAACCGATCAAGTCCGTTGCGGCAAGTGCGGGAAGCGTGTTCAGCGTGCGGCAATGGCGACGGCAGCGCCCGCCATCACGCCAGCGCTGGTTCTATTGGCAATGCGCATCATGCGCGGGCTGCGCAAAACGCGCCGGGCCTGCGCGGCCAGCACCACCCATGCGGTGTCTACTGCCGCCAGCACGACAAACATGACAGCCAGCAGTTCTGCCCAGCCGACAAGCGAAACGTGGTTGATATTCACGACCGTCGGCAGAATGGCGATGTAAAAGACCATGATCTTCGGATTGCCGAGCGTGACGGCAAGTGCACTGAGAAAAAGCTTGCGCCCTTCACCCTCGCGCGGAATGGCGTTTTCATCCGCTTCTTCATTGACCGGGGCGGTCCACATTTTCCACGACAGATAGATCAGATAGGCCACGCCCGCATATTTCAGCACCAGAAACGCGGTGTGGAAGCTGTTGGCGAGAGCGGACAGGCCCCAGACGGCAAGCGACAGCCACACGGCATCGCCGAGCCAGAGGCCAAACATGAATGGAAAGACGCCCTTATGCCCACGGCTGATGACACGCGCAACCAATGCGCCGACATTCGGCCCCGGCGTGCCCGCAGCAACGACCAGAATACCCGCGAAAGCAATGAGCGATGTCAAATCCATAGCCAATCTCCGAACAAGCGCGTTTTTCTGGCAGAAAGACTGCTCCTTAGCAATCCCTGTTTCTTGGCGCGTAGCTTATTGGGGCCGCTTGAATGCCTGCCGCAGTTTTTCTATTTGGGCACGGCAGTGGCAGCCTTCGATGTGGTCGTTGACCAGACCCATGGCCTGCATGAAGGCATAAACCGTTGTCGGCCCGACGAAGGACCAGCCGCGCTTTTTCAAATCCTTGGAGATGCGGATGGATGTATCGGTTTTCGGATTGGCCACCAGCGTCGGATAATCGACCACGGCGGGGCGGTCCGCCGCACCCGGCTCGAACGACCAGAAATAGGCCGCTAGCGAGCCCTTTTCCGCGACCAGTTCAATGGCGCGGTTTGCATTGTTGATGGTCGATTCGATCTTGCCGCGATGGCGCACGATACCCTTGTCGGCGAGCAGGCGTTCCACGTCTTTTTCGTCATATTGTGCAACGCGGTGGAAATCGAAGCCGTCGAATGCCGTGCGGAAATTTTCGCGCTTGCGCAAAATCGTCAGCCACGACAGCCCCGACTGGAAACCTTCAAGGCATATCTTCTCGAACAACCGGAAATCGTCGGAGACCGGCACGCCCCATTCATTATCATGATAGGCGAGATAATCCGGCAAGACGCCCGGCCAGAAGCAGCGGGTCTTGCCATCCTCGCTGACGATCAAACCTGTCTTGACCTCGGCAACATCACTCATTTTCCCGCCTCCATTTTCTTAGCTCACGACACTATCCGAAAACTGTTTCCCACTTTTCGGGGACATGCGCACAGCTTCATCGATCATTAAACATGTGACGCAACCCGACGCTAACCACAACTCTACTTAGAGCTTCAGGCAGGCAGAACACGCGACCGAAATTTACCTTTACGATTCCATTGGGGCGCACAATCCCGTCATGAAATTGAACGTTGTTCTCCTGACAGGGCATGTCAGGAGGTGCAGCCAGGCAACCGCGCCAATGAACCCAGACAGGTGAAGAAACCCGGATGATGGCGCAAAGAGGGACGGATCTGGACCATGAAACCACGTCATCTTCTTTTGATCGGATCGCTCGCGGCGATTGCCGTTTCCGTCGTCAGCACCGGCATGGCCTTCGCCAGTGAACGTTATGCAACCCTGCCGCCGGTCGCAGTCAGTCCCGATCTGTCCGCGCCTTGGGTAGCGCAGCTGCACGGCCAGCCTGCTCGCGTGCGCCAGATGCCAGACGGCACCGTCCAGCAGCCCGTGCGCCGCACAACGGTCAAGCAACGCCAGAAGCAGAAATCGAGCTATCGTCAGGTTTCGTACCAGCGCCCGGCGCAAAACCCGGCCACGGCACCGGCCAAGCGCCAGATCGACCCGGCCTATCTGCCGCAGAGCGTTTCCTATTCCGGCAAGGAAAAGCCCGGCACCATCGTCATCGATACAGGCAAGCGCTTTCTCTATCTGGTCGAATCCGGCGGCACGGCGATGCGTTATGGCGTCGGCGTCGGCAAGCAGGGCTTTAGCTGGAAAGGTTCGCAGCGCATCAGCCGCAAGGCCGAATGGCCAAGCTGGACGCCGCCGAAGGAAATGATCGCCCGCGAGCGCAAGAAGGGCCGCATCCTGCCTGCGCGCATGGATGGCGGTGTCAACAATCCGCTTGGCGCACGCGCCCTTTATCTCGGTTCCACGCTTTACCGTATTCACGGCACCAACCAGCCATGGACCATCGGCAAGGCCATGTCTTCCGGCTGCATCCGCATGCGCAACGAGGATGTGACCGATCTCTACGAACGGGTTCCCATCGGCGCCCGCGTCGTGGTTCGCTGACCCGTTGCGGAACAGTTTTACAGTTGAACAAAGCCGCCCTGTCCGCAGGGCGGCTTTTTCCATTCATAATTCTGAAACGTTGGATTATTTGAGGAAAAGAGCCTGCAACAAGTCGCAAAACGACCTGAAAAGGCTTTTGCTTTTCCCGCGAACACCCATATGCTGCCAGTGATGATTTGAGAAAATATGGACGGAGCCGCCAGAGGGCGGCCAGAAATGCGGTTGTACCGGATATGAGCCGGTGCCGTATTTTGATGGAGGGAAAGGATAGTTCATGACCGTACCGACCGTAAAACTGAATGACGGCAACCATATTCCGCAGCTCGGTTACGGTGTCTGGCAGGTGGGCAATGATGAAGCGGTTACAGCGGTCAGCGAAGCACTGAAAGCGGGCTACCGGCACATCGACACTGCCGCGATCTATGGCAATGAAGAAGGCGTTGGCAAAGCCATCAACACTTCGGGCATTGCACGCGGCGACATCTTCCTGACGACCAAACTCTGGAACAGCGAGCAGGGCTATGAGTCGACGCTGAAAGCGTTTGCGACCAGCCTGAAAAAGCTCGGCACCGATTATGTGGATCTCTATCTGATCCATTGGCCGATGCCTTCCAAAGACCTGTTCATGGAAACATGGCGCGCCTTCATCAAGCTGAAGGAAGAGGGCCTCGTGAAGTCCATTGGCGTGTCGAACTTCCGCACCGCCGATCTTGAACGCATTCTCAAGGAAAGCGGCGTCACGCCGGTTCTCAACCAGATCGAGCTGCATCCGCAGTTCCAGCAGGACGAGCTGCGCCTGTTCCATGGCAAGCACAACATCGCCACGGAAGCCTGGAGCCCGCTTGGGCAGGGCAAGATTCTGGAGGACGAAAAGCTGAAGGCGATTGCCGCGAAACACGGCAAGTCTGTCGCGCAGGTTATCCTGCGCTGGCATATCGAGACCGGCAATATCGTCATTCCGAAGTCGGTCACGCCCGCGCGCATCAAGGAAAATTTCGAGGTCTTCGATTTCAGCCTCAATGGCACCGATCACGATGCCATCACCAAGCTGGACAAGACCGATGGCCGTATCGGCCCGAACCCGGCCACGTTCTCTGCGGGCTGATCCAAAGCATTCGAACAAAAAGCCGGGCACCTGCCCGGCTTTTTCTATCGCAATAATTTCAGACTACCGGTCAGTGAGCGGACCCATTTGGCGGGACCGGCGATCCCCACCCCATCAATGACCTCGGCGGCAAGATCGCGGTTCGGAAACGTGGTTTCATATTCTGCATAGACATGCATTGCCCGCGCGAAGGCTGGAAAGGCCACAACCGCTTCCCTGTCTTCATGTGCAGCCGCTTTCAACAGGATCGACCGGATCGTTTCCGCGTCCGCTTGCAGGATCGGCACAGGACGGTCGGAGCTGATGTCGATGGCGACGCCTGAGCGATCAACCAGTTGCCGCGCCGCAACTTGCGGCAGCTGCGCACCAAGTCCGATTGAGATGGCCGCGACCGTATTTGCTAAAAGGCCCTGCGCCAGATCAGGGTTGACGATAACGGCGAGACGCAGATCTTCCTGCATGATGGCTCCAGAATTTTGGTGTTTCTGTCTGAGAAATACACCGCATCTCCGGGGCGATCCTGCCTTTCTTACCTGATTATGATCATGATAAGGTAGCTTCTACCCAAACTTACTATAATTCAGGTAGATTTTATGAGCATGCTGGAACCGTCCGATATTCGCATTCTCGAAGCTTTGCAGGAAGACGGTCGCCTGACCAATCAGGCGCTGGCCGATCAGGTCGGCATGTCCACCTCCCCCAGTTGGCGCAAGATGCGCAAGCTGGAAGACGATGGCGTGATCGACGGCTATCGCGCCAATCTCAATCGCAAGGCAATCGGTCTTGGCGTCATGGCCTTCGTGCGGATCAAGATCGACAGTCACAGCGAGTTGGAGGCGGAACAGTTCGCCGCCGAGCTGATGGACCTCGACGACGTGATCACCTGCTACAGCATCGCTGGCGATGCCGACTTTCTGCTGCAGGTGGTCTCACGCGATCTCGACACCTATGCCGATTTCGCCATGTCCACACTCCGCCGCCTGCCGCGTATCAAGGAAATGCAGACGACCTTCGTTCTGAAAGAAACGAAAAGCTTCAAGGGCTTTCCGTTGCACTATGCCGCGTCAGTGAAGACGGGAGCCTGAGAGAGCGACCGGCTTCGGCCCGCCATAGGCCCAGTCGATCAGCTCCACCGTGTGGACAATCGGCAACTTGCTGCCGGTGGCGATCTGGGTCATGCAGCCGATATTGCCGGTTGCGATCAGAGCCGCACCCGTTGCCTCGATATTCTTCACCTTGCGGTCGCGCAGCTTGGCGGCAATCTCCGGCTGCATGATGTTGTAGGTGCCAGCCGATCCGCAGCACAGATGCCCTTCCAGCGGTTCCTTCACCGTAAAGCCCGCTTTTGAGAGCAGGTCTTTAGGCTGCCGCACAATTTTCTGCCCATGCTGCATCGAGCAGGCCGAGTGATAGGCGACCGTCAGTGGCTGCGGCGCATCGGGTTCCGGCAGGTCGATGACGGTCAGATATTCGGTGATATCCTTTGCCAGCGCCGAAACCCGCGCAGCCTTGTCCTGATAGGCCGGATCGAGCCGCAACATGTACCCATAATCCTTGATCGTCGTGCCGCAGCCGGACGCCGTGACGATGATCGCGTCGAGACCGCCCGCCTCGATCTCGCGCATCCAGACATCGACATTGTGCCGCGCCTGTTCCAGCGCCTGCTCCTCGCGGCCCATATGGTGAACCAGCGAACCGCAGCACCCTTCGCCCTTCGGTGTCACCACTTCGATGCCGAAGCGGTTGAGAAGTCGCAAGGTGGCGGCATTGATACCCGGATTGAGCACAGGCTGCGCACAGCCGTTGAGAATTGCCACCCGA
The DNA here is from genome assembly GCF_022627935.1 of Ochrobactrum sp. C6C9. NCBI lineage: Bacteria > Pseudomonadati > Pseudomonadota > Alphaproteobacteria > Hyphomicrobiales > Brucellaceae > Ochrobactrum > Ochrobactrum sp. C6C9. The sequence goes on from NZ_JABXGB010000008.1 coordinate 129,304, forward strand.
CCGCGCTTTTCGCCCTTGGCGGCGCTGATGGTTTCGACGGGAACCGCCGCTGGCAGGCTTTGCGGCGCGAGATCAAGCATCGCCGCCATGGGTTTCAGGGCGTCGCTCTTGCGCAAAAGCGGCGCAAACGGCTTGCCGAGCTTTGCCAGTTTCAGCGCTGCGCGGAACCGGCCCGGATAAGGCAGAACCTGCGCCAGAACACCACGCAGAAAGCGGTTCATGAACGGGCGCTTGAAGGTTTTCTCGATATGCGCGCGGGCATGATCGACCAGATGCATATAATTGACGCCTGAAGGACAGGTCGTCATGCAGGAAAGGCACGACAGGCAGCGGTCGACATGGCGCACGACTTCCTCATCCGCAGGACGCCCGTTTTCCAGCATGTCCTTGATCAGATAAATGCGCCCTCGTGGGCTGTCGAGTTCATTGCCCAGCGTCACATAGGTCGGGCATGTGGCCGTGCAGAAGCCGCAATGCACGCATTTGCGCAGGATTTTTTCCGATTCCTGAACGCTCGCGTCGAGCAGCTGGTCGGGGCTGAAATGGGTTTGCATCGTGTCACGCTCCAACCTGATGAGAATGCATGCGGCCCGGATTGAGAATATTTTCCGGATCGAATTGCTGCTTCAACCGCTGCGACAAGGCCGCAAGTGCTGTTGGCTGCGGTTCGAAAACGTCAACACCGGCGCGGATCGCCTCCGGCGCGCGCACCAGCGTCGCATGCCCGCCGCCATGTCTGGCGATCAGCTTGCGCAAGATCTGCGCTTCCGGGTCGGCCTCCATCCGCATCCAGATCAAGCCGCCTTGCCAGTCATAATAGGCATCGACGCCTGCATGACGACGGAACTCGTCCACCATCTGCCAGCCCTGCATCGGCGTCATCGAAACACGCCATACAGCACGATTGTCGCCCGCATTGGCATAAGGCAGGACATCGCGCACTTCGCGCCAGAGCTGCTGCGATTGCGCCCCGTCGAGCGCTTCCACCATGCCGGACTGGCGGAGCAATGCCTGCAATTGGCGGCTGCGATGCTCGACCGAAGGCGCAAAGCCCTCAAGCCGCAACACGGTCGCCGCTTCCCAGCCGAGCTTTCCATCAAGGAAGCGATTGGCAACCGTCGGCGGCAAATGTGCTGCCGAAGCGACCTCCTCGCGCGATCCCATAGCCATGGCCATGACACGCGCCGCCTGTTCGTCGGTCAGCCCGCGCACGACAAGCGTGGCCGCCGTTTCCGGCTTCGGCAGAACCTTGAACGTCACCTCGGTGGCGACGCCCAGCGTGCCCCAGGAATTGGCCATGCCCTTGGACAGATCATAACCCGTCACATTCTTGACCACGCGACCGCCGGACTTGAACAATTCGCCCCGTCCCGACACAACGCGCACGCCAAGCACATGATCGCGCGCAGCACCCGCCTTGAGACGGCGCGGACCAGACAGATTGGCAGCCAGCGCGCCGCCGATCGTGCCGCGACCGCGCTCGCCCGACAGCAAAGGACCGTAATCCATCGGTTCAAAATGGAAGCACTGATTGTTGTCGGCCAGAAGCTTTTCAATCTCGACCATCGGCGTTCCGGCCTTTGCCGAGAGCACCAGTTCGTCCGGCTCGTACAGGGTCACGCCCGTAAGCTGCGACACGTCGAGCACGCGGCCCGCATCGACCCTGTGTCCAATGCCGCGCTTGGAGCCATGGCCGATAATTTCCAGCGGGGTGGAGCTGGCCAGCGCGTCCTGCACCGCATCCAGAACGCCCGCCTCATCCTGCGGCTTTAGAATATTTGCATCGCTCATGATCAAAACCACAACTCAGAATCGGGGAACATCCGGGAAGGCCAGCTCGCCGCGATGCACATGCATGCGACCAAGCTCGGCGCAGCGGCGCAATTGCGGAAACACCTTGCCCGGATTGAGCAGATGCTTGGCGTCGAAAGCACATTTGACGCGCATCTGCTGGTCGAGATCGATGTCATTGAACATTTCCGGCATCAGATCGCGTTTTTCAATGCCGACGCCATGTTCGCCGGTGAGAACACCGCCAACTTTCACGCAGAGCCGCAAAATATCTGCGCCGAAATTTTCGGCTGCTTCCAGTTCACCGGGGATATTCGCATCATAGAGGATCAGCGGATGCAGATTGCCGTCGCCTGCGTGGAACACATTGGCCACCCGCAATCCGTATTTCTCGGACAAGTCGCGCATGCCCGACAGGACACGCGGCAGTTCCTTGCGCGGAATGGTTCCATCCATGCATAGATAGTCGGGCGAAATGCGCCCCACCGCCGGGAAAGCTGCCTTGCGCCCGGCCCAGAAAGCCAGACGCTGCTCTTCCGACTGCGACAGAATGCAGGTCGTGGAACCATTGCGCAGTGCGAGCGCCTCAACCCGTCCGATCAGGTGATCGACCTCGACCGGCGGGCCGTCGAGTTCGACGATCAACAGCGCTTCCACGTCGAGCGGATAGCCAACGCGCACAAAATCCTCCGCCGCCTTGATGGCGGGTCGGTCCATCATTTCCATGCCGCCGGGAATTATGCCTGCGCCGATAATATCGGCCACACACTGGCCGGCCTGCTCGCTGGATGGAAAGCCGACCATGACGGCGCGCGCCGTTTCCGGCTTTTGCAGGATACGCACGGTGATTTCCGTCACCACGCCCAGCAGTCCTTCCGAGCCGGTCATCAGACCCAAAAGATCATAGCCCTCGCTGTCGAGATGCTTGCCGCCGAGGCGCAACACCTCGCCGGTGATCAGCACCATCTCGATGCCCAGAACATTATTCGCTGTCAGGCCATATTTCAGGCAATGCACGCCACCGGCGTTTTCCGCCACGTTGCCGCCAATCGAGCAGGCAATCTGCGACGACGGATCGGGCGCATAATAAAAGCCCTCATGCTCAACGGCTTTGGTAATGCCGAGATTGGTCACGCCCGGCTGCACCACGGCGACACGGTTGGGATAATCGATTTCGAGAATGCGGTTGAAGCGCGACATGCCGAGCAGCACCGCATCCTGCAAGGGCATGGAACCGCCCGACAGCGATGTGCCCGCACCGCGCGGCACGACGCGAATGCCATTCTCGTGGCAATAACGCAGAACTTGTGAGACCTGATCGACCGTTTCCGGCAGCACAACCACCAGCGGCAGCGAACGATGCGCCGTCAGGCCGTCGCTCTCGAACACACGCATCGCATTGACCGTATCGACCACGCCCTCGCCCGGTACGATATCGCGCAGATCATCCACGATCTGCCCGCGCCGCTGCATGACGGACGCATCCGGCTCCGGCATAATCAATCCGCTCATTTGCTCCTCCGCCGCTGGGCAGACCCTCTTCGTCAAGGTGCCGCCAGCCTTCAAATGCCGCCCCGGTTTTCATCCTCGCTTGAGAACCGGAACGGTCGTAACGCGCTGTTTTAACGCCACGCCAACCGAGATGGACAGACCCGATCTTTTCTGGAATAGCTCTAACATGCACAGTGCACCCTGCGCCGCATTCGTCAAGTGGTAAATCATTTTTACCACTTGCACCTTTCGCATAACAGTTTTCACGCTGTGGCATAATTGCTTGCGGAGCCTTGCAACGCTGGGCTAGATGCAATTGAAGCGCAGGGCAATTCGGGGGATCAGACGATCATGATGAGCAGCAGTCTGGCCGATATGGAAATCTTTGCCCGCGTGGTCGCAACCGGCAGCATGTCGGCGGCGGCTCGCGATCTCGGCCTGTCGCCTGCCGTGGTTTCCAAGCGTCTCGGTCGTCTGGAAGAGCGCCTCGGCACCCGGCTCCTGCAACGCACCACGCGGCAAATCGCGCTGACCGAGGCTGGTCAGGGCTATCATGAGCGCGTGCTGGCCATTCTTTCCAATATCGAGGAAGCGGAAGCTTTCGTCGCGCGCCGCTCGGCGGATGCGCGCGGCACGCTGAAAATCTCGGCTCCCACGACCTTCGGGCGCATGCATATCGCCCCCTATCTGGTGCCTTTCATGCGCGCCAATGCCGACCTGACCGTCAATATGCAATTGACCGACGAAATGGTCGATATTGTCGGCGACGGTTATGATCTCGCCATCCGCATCGGTGAATTGTCGGATTCGACCCTTGTGGCCCGCAGGCTGGCGCCGGTCCGCCGATTGCTTGTCGCATCGCCCGGTTATATCGCGGAACGCGGCACGCCTGAGACCATCGAAGATTTGCAGGCCCATATCTGCCTTGCGCCGCACAACAATGATCCTTGGCGGCTGGAAGGGCCGAAAGGCCCGATTGTCATTCGCCCGGTCGGACCACTCCAGACCAATTCCAGCGAAATGGTGCGCGAGGCCGTGCTGGCCGGTCTCGGCATTGCCCAGCGCTCCACCTGGGATATCGGCCCTGAACTGGCCGCGGGCAAGCTTGTGCAGGTGCTGCCCGACTATACCGCATCGCGCAACGTGGCCATTCACGCGGTCTATCCGTCGAAACAGTTCCTGCCTGCCAAGGTGCGCCTGTTCATCGACTATCTTGCCGACCTTTACGGGCCCGTTCCCTATTGGGAGAGCGGCAGTTCTCCACAGGGCGCATCTCAAAAATAGACATCAAGTCTTTTGCCGACTATGAAACGCTGCGCATTAGAAAGCGTGCATATAAATACGGTGCGGCATGAACTCCCATCATGCTGGCCGTATCGTTCCGACTTTTGAGGAAAGATAATGAACACTCCGATCCGCTTCATTCTCGCTATCATCGTTGCCGTTGTCGTCGGCTGCGGCTTCATGTTCTACGACAAGTCCCGCGGTGCGGAATGGGTCGTGTCCCCGCAACAGATCGAACAGGCCAAGGCCGAAGGTAAATCCGGCGTCGAAAGCCGCCCCGGCACTGTGACCGTGCTGCCGATCCGCAGCGAAACGGCTGATGCGTTGCCGTTCAAATGGGCGATGTATGGCGTTGTCGCCGGTCTGTTTGTGCTGGTTGCGACGCGCAAGCGCAAAAAGGCTTAAAACCCCTTTTTTCCAGCATCATAAAGCCCGGCTGGATCACCAGTCGGGCTTTATTTTCAATAGAGCGGTTCCTGTTTTGACGGAATCGTCGGAACCGCTCTAAGTATTTATTTTTACGCATTTCCAGACGCAAACCGCTTCGCACTTTTGCTGGAAAAGCTCTATATTCCGTTGCCGGGTCCGTCCCTTGCGGCTACCTTGCCGCCGATACGCAGAGGGCTTGAACGGCATGGCCGAAACGATTTTTTCCCGCATACAGGCGAGCCGCACAGCGGACGACGTCGTATACCAGATCGAGACGCTCATTCTGGAGGGCGTTCTGCGCGGCGGCGACCGTCTGCCAGGCGAACGCGAACTGGCACGCCAGTTCGACATTTCCCGGCCCATCCTGCGCGATGCCTTGAAGCGCCTTGAAACGGCTGGCCTTTTGACCTCCCGCCATGGTGGCGGAACATTTGTCGCCGATGTGATCGGGCAGGTCTTCAGCGCGCCCGTAGTCAAGCTTTTTGCCGACCACCGCAAGGCGACCGCAGACTATCTCGAATATCGCCGCGAGATCGAAAGCATCGCCGCCGAATATGCGGCGTTGCGTGCCACACCCGCCGACAAGGCGCTTTTGACGGAAATCATGCATGCGATGGAGACGGCCCATGGCGCGAGCGATTTCGACACCGAAGCGCGGCTTGATGTCGAGCTGCACAATGCGGTCGGCGAAGCCGCGCACAACATCGTGCTGTTGCACACTTTGCGCTCCTGCTACCAGCTGTTGAAGGATGGCGTGTTTTACAACCGCAGCCTCATCTACAGCTATCCGGGCGTCGCCGACATGTTCCTTTCGCAGCATCGCGCTATCTATGACGCGGTGATGGCTGGCAACCCGCAGGCCGCCCGTGAAGCGGTGCAGAAGCATATCCGCTTCGTCGAGCAGGCCACCCATGACCGCGAACTGAACGAAGAACGCGAGCGCGTGTCGCAGCTGCGCTTCCGCCAGCGGGCGGGCACCAATGCGGTGAAGGAAGTGAAGGACGACGGCGAATGACTGGTGTGGTTTTCAAGGATGCATGCGGCCCGCAGAACATTCGCCTTTATGCCATTGGCGACGTGCATGGGCGCTTCGATCTGTTGCAGGATATGCACGGATTAATCCGCGCCGATCTCGACCATCGCCCCGTCCATGACTGGCGCATCATCCATCTCGGCGATTACATCGACCGGGGACCGCAATCCAAGGAAGTGCTCGATTTTCTCATCGAGGCGGCTGCGCACGATCCGCGCATCCTGTCTCTTCTCGGCAATCACGACGAAGGCTTTCTCAATTATCTCGCCACCGGCGACACGGCAGGCATCTTCGCTCTGCATGGCGGCGTGGAGACCGGGCGCTCCTATGGCGTGGAACTCGATTTTTCCGATCCGGACAAAGCCCGGCGCGGACACGAGGCTCTGGTGAAAGCCGTACCGCAAGCGCATGTCGATTTCATACGCTCGATGCCGCGCTGGCTGTCGTTCGGGGACTTCTTTTTCTGCCACGCAGGCGTCAACCCCGTTGTCCCGCTTGAAGAGCAGGACCCGGACGACCTCATCTGGATACGCACTTTGTTTTTGAAATGGACCGGTCCCCTCGCAAAGGTGATCATCCATGGGCATACGCCGCAAGGCGCGGTCGATGTTCAGCCCAACCGCGTCAATCTCGACACCTATGCCTGGAAGAGCGGCCTGCTCTCGGCAATCGCAATCGATGGCGCGGAAAAGCGCTTCATCGAAGCGAATTAATGAGCGCTGGAAATTCCGTAACCATCGCTCGAAACCATGGTGTTACCGGCATCGACGGTGAAGATGCCGACAGCCATGAACACGATCGCGGAGACCATCAGGACGGTAAGAAGGGCGGCATGCTTGGCGGTCATATTCGGGAACTCTTTCGACGGTTGCCGGATGAAATTCGATAAAACGAGCCGCCGTTGCGAGCATGGCGTGAAGCCCTGCCCGACCGATCATTGCCCGGGAGACGGCGTTCAGTTACACCCGATAAAAGTTACCTGCAACTGAACGGCGGCGTCGTTCACCGCGCTTTTTTCACAAAACAACGCATTGCTCACAGCATGTGGCAAAGCAGCAACGCGAAGTCTATCCGCAAGGTTAATGTTGGGTTTAAATCTGGTCGATCCAGGCTTTGGCGAGTGCCGCGCCCGCTCTGTCTGAGGAGCGGCCAACGCTCTCGGCAAGTTGCGCAAACGCCTTGTCCCAGCCCGGCGCAAAATCTTCGATTTCGTGGGCGAGTTGGGCATTCCACTGTTTGACGAGCGCGGTATCGGCTTCGAAATGGAACTGGGTTCCATAGACCGCCCGTCCGATCCGGTAGGCCTGATTCTGCGTCATGTCGCTTTGCGCCATATGCACGGCACCTTTTGGCAGCGTGAACGTATCGCGGTGCCAATGGAAGATCGGAAACGCTCTGCCTGCCGTCGATAAGACCTCATCGTTCAGGCCCTCTTCGGTCAGGCGCACTTCCTGCCAGCCGAACTCCATCGGACGGTCGAGGATATTGTCGCCGCCATAGGCGCGCGCCACAAGCTGGCTGCCGAGGCAGATGCCAAGCACCGCCTTGTCCCTGTCACCAAAGCCACGAATGAGATCGAGCAGATGCGGGAAATAGGCAAATTCGGCATCGGCCAGCGCATTCTGCTCGCCGCCCAGCACAATAAGCGCCTTGTGGTCGGTATCATCAGCGGGCAGCGCATCGCCATTGTAGGGAAGGCGCAAATCAATCGCATAACCGGCTTCTTTCAGGACGGGCTCAATCTGTCCGAGCCCCGCACCATCATAATTCTGGACGACCAATACCCGCATAACCAAGCCTCGAAAATTCTTTGCCATTGGCTAACACGAAAAAGGCCCGGACAACAGCCGGGCCTTTGATCGATTGGACGTCGATTATTCGACGACCGACACGCTGACGGTCCGGCCCGCCACGAGGTGCACGCCATCCGGCACGTCCTCAAGCTTGACGCGCACCGGCACACGCTGCGCAAGACGCACCCAGTTGAAAGTCGGCGTGACATTGGCAAGCAGGCTTGTCGTTGCGGTGCGCTCGCGATCCTCGATGCCACCGGCAATGCCTTCGACCTTGCCCTTGAGCTGCACGTGGCTGCCCATGATATCGACCACCACCGGATCGCCGAGCTTGATACGCTCAAGCTTGTTTTCTTCGAAATAGCCCGAGACATAATAGGAATCCGTATCCACCAGCGCCGTTACGGCAGAACCTGCGGTGACATAGTCGCCCGGCTGCAGCGAAAAGTTGGTGATGACGCCATTGACCGTCGCCTTGACCGAAGACCGATCCAGATTGAGCGCGGCCAGATCACGGTCCAGACCGGCCTGACGGTAAGCCGCCTCGGCCTGCATGGCTGTCGTTTCAACCTGTTCCAGCTTCTGGCGGGTCACAGTCGTGTCGTTGAGCTGGCGATAACGGACGAGATCGCGATTGGCCATGTCGAGCGCAGCCTTGCTGCTGTCGACCTTGGCCTCCGCCGTTTGCAGCGCCAGCTTGTAACGCGCCTGATCGATGCGGAAAATCACATCGCCTTTTTTGACGGTCTGGTTGTCGCGAACGAGAACTTCGCTCACCAGACCCGACACGTCCGGTGCAACGCGCACCACATCGGCAAGGATCTTGCCATCGCGTGTCCACGGCGCATTCATGTAATAATCCCAGAGATGCCAGCCCAGCAGCCCCGCCATTGTGACCATGACGAGGGTGAGAAAAACCCGGCCAGTATGTGCGAAGAGCTTTTTCATCAGTCTATTCCGTTCAAGATAATGGCGGCAGCGCCAAGAATGCAGAAATACATGGCGGCATCGAACAAGGGCCGGTGCCACACAAAACGGTAGAAACGCACGCGCGCCAAAAGGCGTTGCATGATCGTATTGAGGACATAGGCGCCAAGCGCCAGCACGCCCAGGGTCGGGATATAAATCCCGTATATATCGAGTTCAGGTCTCATGATCGTTCACATTCAGTCTTCAAGCTGCTGTTGGTCAGGCGGCTTGCGGCAGCTCCAATTGCGGGCGCGGTGGCAAAGCAAAAGGCGGCGCCTTGGGAAACAGGTTGAAACGCAGCGCCACCAGTGCGAGCCGCGGACGGCGGGCAACGGCTGGCGAGCCGCTTTCGATGATCACCGCTATCGCCTTGTCGATGGCGGTGAGCAATTGTTCGTCGATGCCCTGACGCGACAGGCCGTTCGGCCCGCCTTTGGACAAAGCCCGATAATGCGCGCCGACACCGTCCAGCACCGCATCCACCGCCTCGCGGCAGGGCTCGGGCAACTTGGCGCGATATTGTTGCAGGTCGATGGTATTCATCCCGTTGCGCAGGTCGCGCAGCAGATCGACCTTGGCGACATCCGCCGATGGGATCAGCGCCAGACGCGGCGTCATCATGCCGATGCGGTCAATCATGCGCAGCAACAGGCGGTTCATATGCTGGCGGCGATGACGGCTTGGTCCGCGTTCGGTTGCCGCCACAATATCGCGCCAGCCAGCCTCGACCAGACGCCGCACGCTCCATTCGGCACCGACCGAGCGCACGATAGACGTGATCACCGCAGCAATGACGATACCGACAACCGTTGCCAGATTGGCATTGGCAAAAGTGACGAAATCCGACGTGGCGTGGCTTTGCAGCATGAGCATGTTGGGCAGGTTCACACAGAGCACCATGCCCAGCAGAAACTGCGACGGAATTGCCAGAAGCACACCGGCAGGCACCAGAAACAGACCCAGCACCAAAGCCAGCGGGAAGAAACCGTCCACCAGCGGCAGCAGCGCGAATTCGAAGATGAAAGCGGCTGCGATCACGATCATCAACAGCCAGTTGAACTTTCGCATCACCGGCACGGGGTCGTCCATCGTCGCAAAGATACAGCAGAAGATGCCTGCCATCATTGCGGCTGCACTGCCCTGTGACCAGCCGGTGGCGATCCAGAAAGCCGTTGCAACACTGGTTGCGAGAAAGGCCGAGAAGCCCGACAGAAACGCCATGCCATAATCGCGGTGCGCGGGACGCCCTTTTAGATGGGCGTCGTAACGGCGCCAGCGCAGCGCATGGCCGCGCTTCGCACCGGATACGATATCCTGACGCAGCGTTATGCAATCGCTCCAGATCTGGACCAGATCGCGGACACGCGCAGCCACGTTGAACGGCAGAAGCTCACCCCAGCTGGAGGCGTCCTTGCCGTGACGCTCGATCTCGTCGATCAGCTTCAACAGAACGGCGCGGCGCTCTTCGCTGAGATTTTCGCCGCTTTCGAGCCAGTTGCAAGCTTCATCAAGAAGCTGCTGGACAGCCGGATGCCAAGGCTTTTCGCCTTCACCCGGCTTCAGCACGATGACATCGTGCAGGCTGGATATGATCGGCAGCACGGCCACCATGCGCTGTTGCAGCACATGCAGCATGGTTCCAACGCCACGAATGGACGAGGTGTCATAGGCCACATGGGTGGTCAGGTTGCGCAGTTCCAGCGCGTCGGATGCCAGACGCTGACGGTCGCGCAGAAATTGCGGGCTGGCGCCCTCGCCGCGCATGGTGGCGACGGCAAGCCGTGACCCCTCACGCAGCCAGTTGTCGATGCGACCGACCAGAACCGGCCCGCTGTGGCGCGGAAAGACGAGGCGATTGACCAGCGCCGCGCAGACAATGCCAATGGCAATTTCCTCGACGCGGCCAAGCGCATAATCAAAGGTGGTTTCAGGAACGGAAACCACGGCAAAACTTGCAATCGCCACCGTATAACCGGCGAGCATGAAGAGATAGCTGCGCGGCGTGCCGTCAAGCAGGCTGATCGCCAGACAGACGCCCATCCACACGCCGATGGCGACGGTCAGGATTTCCGGCGAATTGATCAGATGTGGCACGAAAAGAATCGTCACCGCACCGCCGATGATCGTGCCGATCAGACGATAGATGCCCTTGGATGTGGTGGCCCCCGAAAGCGGATGCGCGACGATATAAACGGCGGCAATCGACCAGTATGGATTTGGCAGATTGGCCATCAGCGCAATCCACAAGGCAAGCATACCGGCGGCGAACGTCTTTAGGGAAAAGACGACGTCCCAGAATTTCGGGGTTGTTTCGGCAAGCTTGGTCATTGTTTTTCGAAGGCAGTGTGGTTGGTTCAGATGTTCAGGAATTTCTCGTTCAGCCTGCGCAACACTTCCATGGCGACATCGACCTGTTCGGCGTCGAAATCGCTTAAGAACTGCGTCCGAAGACGGGCCGCAGACTTTTCCACTTTGGTGGCAAGGGCGCGGCCGTCTTCGGTCAACTGGATGAGTTTGACGCGACGGTCGGCATCGTCGGCGACGCGCAGGATCAGGCCATCCTTCTCCAGCTCATCGACGACACGAACGATCGTCGCCCCCTCGATGCCGACCCGTTCGGCCAGCACCCCCTGGGGGATCAGATCGCCATGCCGCAAGAGGGTCATCAGAGGAACAGCTTTCGCATCGGAAAGTCCATGCTCCGCCATGGCCGCATCAAAGGCTTTCCGCCATCCTCTGGCGGTGCTTGCAAGAAGCGGCGCGAATTCGACCCAAGCTTGTTTCATCACTTCAATTCCATTCAAATAGATAGCTTCATACCTATATGGATACAATCTAATTAGATTCAACCGCCAGCCATTTCCCATCAATTGTTTGTGTAAGCCATTTGTTATGTGAGAGCGGTTTTCAATCGGCAGGCTGGCAGAACTGCCACACAAAGCGCTTGACCGGCAGGCTTGCCCTCTGCCATCGATGCGATCATGCGCGCAAATTACAGAATGCAACGACTTTACATCGAGGACGACCTCGCCCCGGAAACGCCGGTGGAGGCTGCGCCGCAGGCTGCCCATTATCTCATTCACGTGCTGCGCCTGAAAGAAGGCGATGAAGTTCTCGTCTTCAACGGGCGCGACGGTGAATGGAAGGCCTGGCTAAAGCCGGAAGGCAAGAAGCGTGTTCTGCTCGTACCTGTTGAGGAGACCCGCCCGCAGCCAGCGCCAAGCGATCTCGTCTATTGTTTCGCGCCGCTGAAACAGGGCCGCCTTGATTATATGGTGCAGAAGGCCGTTGAAATGGGCGCTGGCGTCTTGCAGCCGGTCGTCACCCAGCACACGCAAGTGCCGAAACTCAGCACCGACAAGATAAAGGCCAATGCCATTGAGGCTGCCGAGCAATGCGGTGTGCTTGCCATACCCGAATGCCGCGACGCGGTGCGCTTCGACCGCTTTATCGACCAGTGGGACCCGTCGCGCCGTCTGATCTTTTGTGATGAGGGTCACGAATCGGACGATCCGTTGAGCATTCTGCAAGGTTTGAAGACCGGACCAACGGGGCTTCTGATCGGCCCGGAAGGCGGATTTTCGGAAGAAGAGCGGCAAGTGCTGCACCGTCTGCCCTTCGTGACGGCCATTCCGCTCGGCCCTCGCATTTTGCGGGCGGATACCGCAGCCGTTGCCGCCATGGCTCTGGTACAGGCCGTTCTCGGCGACTGGAGAAATGCGGCATGATGTTCTCTAAATCGATCGTTCAATGAAATTGACTTGCGTGATTTGACAAATTTGTCCAATCACGCTGACAAGCTGAAATACGACCAGGGATAGACTGTATGGCGCGCGATACGACTGACGAAACGGCACTGACGGGCGTTGAAGAACTCGCGATCTATCTTGCCGGGGGCAACAAACCCAAGGATGCCTGGCGCATCGGCACCGAGCACGAAAAATTCCCTTTCTATACCGCTGACAACAGCCCTGTTCCCTATGCGGGACCGCGCGGCATCAAGGCCATTCTGGAAGGCATGCAGGCCATGCTCGGCTGGGAGCCGATCATGGACGAAGGCAACATTATCGGCCTTGTCGAGCCGACCGGACAGGGCGCAATTTCGCTGGAGCCGGGCGGCCAGTTCGAGCTTTCCGGCGCACCGCTTACGACCATTCACCAGACCTGCCGCGAAATGAACGCGCATCTGAGCCAGGTGGGTGAAATCGCCGAGCCTCTGGGCATTCGTTTTCTCGGCGTCGGCGGCAGCCCGAAATGGACGCTGGCCGAAACGCCGGTCATGCCGAAGTCGCGCTACAAGATCATGACCAACTACATGCCGAAGGTTGGCAAGGAAGGTCTGGACATGATGTACCGGACCTCAACCATTCAGGTTAATCTCGATTTCAGCTCCGAACGCGACATGCGCCGCAAGATGCAGGTTTCGATGAAACTGCAATCGGTCGCCACGGCGCTGTTTTCCAGTTCGCCCTTCACCGAGGGCAAACCGAACGGTCTCCTGTCATGGCGCTCGAACATCTGGCGTGATACCGACAACCAGCGCGCCGGTGTGCTACCCTTTGTCTTCTCGGAAAATTTCGGCTTTGCCGATTATGTCGACTGGGCGCTCGATATTCCGATGTATTTCATCCTGCGCGATGGCCGTTATCACGATTGCACCCATGTCACGTTCCGCCAGTTCATGAACGGCGCGTTGAAGGGTGAAGTCAGCGATCCGGTGCCGAATATGGGCGACTGGACCAACCATCTCTCGACGCTGTTCCCGGAAGTTCGCCTCAAGCGCTTCCTCGAAATGCGCGGTGCGGACGGCGGCCCATGGCGACGTATCTGCGCCCTGCCCGCCTATTGGGTCGGCCTGCTCTATGACGAAGAAGCGCTGACGGCAGCGGAAATGCTGACCAAGGACTGGACCTATGAAGAGGTTCTGGCGCTGCGCAACGAAGTGCCCACCAAGGCGCTCACCGCAACATTCCGTGGCAAGCCGCTGGAAGGCATCGCCCGCGAAACGCTGAAGATTTCGCGTCTTGGCCTGAAGAACCGCAACAAGCTCAACTCGGACGGTTTTGACGAAACCCACTTCCTGGCGCCACTGGAAGAAATCGTCGCCGCTGGCATTACCGATGCCGAGCGTATGCTGAAAGCCTATAACAGCATCTGGGCCGGTTCCGTCGAGCCGATCTTCCTGGAATATGCTTATTGAGCTTCAGTCCGGCAGAAAACCACACATGAAAAAGAGCGCGTTTTTCGCGCCCTTTTCATTTTCGGGATGTGCTCCGAGGTTAGCTCGTGACCTGCTGACCCTTTGTCGGATCGGGGATCACGACAATCGTGCTGCCATCGCGCACATTGTTATAAAGGTCGATTACATCCTGATTGAGCATACGGATACAGCCGGAAGAGACGGCCTTGCCGATGCTCCATGCTTCGGGCGACCCGTGGATACGATATAGTGTATCGCGGCCATCCTTATGGATATACATGGCGCGCGCGCCCAGCGGGTTCTTGAGGCCGGGGGGCATACCGCCATTGGCAATGCTGTAGGGCTGGAGTGCTGGCTGGCGGGCAACCATCTCATCCGGCGGCGTCCAGCGCGGCCACTGGCGCTTGTAAGCGATGACGGCACGGCCCGCCCAGGCAAAGCCGTCACGACCGACGCCGATGCCATAGCGCATCGCCCGCCCATTGCCGAGCACGTGATAGAGATATTTGTTCGGCGTATCGACGATGACGGTGCCCTTAGTCTCGCTCGTCGGATAATCAACTTCCTGCCGCCAGAATTTCTGATCGACCTTACTGATATCGACGGCAGGCAGTGGAAACTGCTCTTCCGGCATGGCCTGATACATGAGCGGCACGGGCTGCGACGGCGCAACGGGCTTATTGACCGGCTTTGCCGGCAGCGGCGGCTGGGCAGTCGAAACACAGCCTGACAGCGCAACAGCGCTTGCACCAATCAGAAAGCTTCGGCGGTTGAACACCGCCGCCTTCAAGCCGGAAAATGCGGCGTCCTGGGAGTTTTTACGCGACATCCTTGAACTCTTCGTTTGACACGCATCACGGCAGAAACGCGGTTCGCCCTGCCCGAATTGTGCTCATCATTTCGGATGTGCGAGAAAGAAAAGGCCAAGCTTAAGCCAGCCTTAAGAGAACAGCGGAGCTTGCACTCGGCTTCCCAATTCGGCGTTCAAGACATTGCGAGTGTTGCTAAAATAGCGATCCCTGCCCGCCGGAGCGAGCCGATGCAGGCTTTTTCGGTGCGCCCGGTTTGGCTGCCGATTCGTCCTCTGCACCGCCATCAGCAACCACCGCCACTTCACCGTCACGGAAACGAACCGACAGCGCATCGCCCGCCGCCACGCCTGCCGCCTGCTTGACCGGATGACCGTCCGCATCGAACACGATGGCAAAGCCACGGTCCAGCACACTTTCGTAAGACAGGGTGCGCATCAGGCGTTCCAGTTCCTGTCCGCGCCGTTTGGCGCGCTCGATCAAAAGGCGCACCGCCTGATCGCGCCTGCGATCCAGTTGCTCGACGGTCGATGTGGCAAGGCGGGTGCGCCGCAAGATCGGTTCCGGGACCAGCCGGTCGCCACGATGCGAGAGCGCCGTGCGGCGTTCCCGCAAAAAGGCTTCCAGCGCACGCGGCAGTCGCTGACCGAGCAGCGACATGGTGCGTTGCTGTTCCACGAAACGGCGCTGCAACAGGCGCGGCGACAATTGACGGGCGCGCCCTTCGAAATGCACCCTCTTCTTCTGCGTGTTGACGAACAGCGCCCGCGTCAGGCGCGAGGCGGATTCGTCAAAACGCCGGCGGGGCAAGGCCAGCAACTGATCGGCGGAAGGCAGAGCGCGCGCAGCCGCGCGATGCGCCTGCCGCTTGAGGTCGATGAAGCGCGACATGGCCGAGGCCAACCGCGCCGATTGTCCGGCAAGCGTTGCCTGCAAATCGGCCCTGACCGGCACGGCCATTTCGGCAGCGCCTGTCGGGGTCGGTGCGCGCACATCAGCGGCAAGATCGATCAGCGTCCAGTCGGTTTCGTGGCCGACCGCAGAAATCACCGGAATATGCGACGCCGCCACGGCGCGCACGACAACTTCGTCATTGAAGCCCCAGAGATCTTCCAGACTACCGCCGCCACGCGCCACGATCAGCACATCGGGACGCGGAATCGCGCCATCTTCCGGCAAGGCATTGAAGCCGTCCACGGCAGTGGCCACTTCCAGACCGCTCGTCTCGCCCTGCACGCGCACCGGCCAGACGATGACATGCAGCGGGTAGCGATCTGAAATGCGGTGAATAATATCGCGGATGACGGCGCCTGTCGGCGATGTCACCACGCCGATCACACGCGGCATGAAGGGCAGGAGCTGCTTGACCGCCGGATCGAACAGGCCTTCCGCCGCAAGGCGGCGCTTGCGTTCTTCCAGAAGCGCCATCAGCGCACCGGCGCCCGCCGGTTCCATCTGCTCGATGACGATCTGATATTTTGACGATCCCGGATAGGTGGTCAGCTTGCCGGTGGCGATAACCTCCATGCCTTCTTCGGGACGAAAACGCAGGCGGCCCATGGAACCGCGCCAGATCACGGCTTCCAGCCGCGAGCGGTCGTCCTTCAAGGCGAAATAGGCATGACCGGACGAATGCGGTCCGCGATAACCGGAGATTTCTCCCCGCACGCGCACATGGCCGAACACATCCTCGACCGTGCGCTTCAAAGCGCCGGAAATCTCGGAAACGCTATACTCGGCGACATTCGACGATGCGCCGGTAAAACTCGAATCGGAACCCATGCTCATCCCATCATAGGCCATCAGCCGATACGGCTGGTCAAGAAGTCGCGTAGAAAATCATCTCATGCTTATCAACGGGCCTCACCAGCCCGGCAACAACTCATTGGCCCGCACCCTGCGCGTGCGGACCGCCGGAAAAGGCGAGATTTCCGGCGAACTCATCGCGCCAACAATGCCTCCCGGCTGGGGCGATGAAATATTGTCAAGACTTTCGATGATGTGCTGCGCCAGCGCATCCACCACCGCATTCTGCTTGTTGTGGCCGCGCATGATGCCAATGCCAAATTCCGGCAACCGCCCGAAACCATCGGCCTCACCCAGCACCCGCATGCCAGGGCGCAACGCACATTCCGGCAGCACCGAAACGGCAAGCCCGGAGAGAACCGCAGCGGCAGAAACCGTCGCCGACCAGCTCGTGATGATGATGCGATAATCGCGTTTCGCCGCTTCCAGCACTTCGATTGCCGCATGACGCCAGATGCAAGTCGGTCGCCCCACCGCAAGCGGCAGCACGGCTTCCTCATGCACAGCATGATTGGCCGACGTGACCCAGAGAAGCGGCTCGGTGCGCACCACTTCCGAGCGGCGCTTGTCGTCGCACTGGGTGACCAGCGCAATATCCAGCGTGCCGCGACGAATCATTTCGTCCAGATTGACGGTCGGCTCGCAGACGACGGAAAGCTCAACACGCGGATTGGAGCGCGCAAAACGCGCCATGATTTCCGGCAGGAAGCGGTCGGCATAATCATCAGGCGTCCCGATACGCACATGGCCCTCCAGTTGCGTATCGTCAAAGGCCGCAATGGTCTCCCCATTCAGCTGCATCATCCGCCGCGCATAGAGAAGCAGCCGGTCGCCATCCTCGGTCAGGCGATTGGAGCGCCCGTCCCGCTCGAAGAGCGGCTTTCCGATCCGTTCCTCAAGCCGCCGCATCTGCATGGAAACCGCCGATTGCGTCTTGAAAATCGCATCGGCAGCGCGTGTGAAACTGCCCGTATCGGCTATCGCGATGAAGGTTTGTAACTGATCGAGATCCAGAGGCGTGCTCATGGGCGCTATCCATCACTATTTTTGAAGAATGACATTAGAAACATTCGTTGGAACAATCAATTTGATTGTTGGATAAAGCAGCCGTCGTAAAGGAAAGGAGCTGCGAAAGCGCATGACCCTGACGATGAGAACCCCTTAGCACCGCTGATTTAAAGGAGAGCGGACATGACAGCGATAAGCAAGACAACGACGACCTATTTACCGGCAACGCGCGCAGAGACCTCCACGTTCGCGCAAACGGTGAAAGCTGTGTTTATGTCGGCTCTGCGTCGCTGGATGATGTCCCGCAATCGACGGCAGCTGATGCGAATTTCCGAGCTTGACGATTATCTCCTGCGTGACATCGGCCTGCATCGTGGTGACGTCTATACGGCGACCCACTATCGCGGCCGCGAAAATCCGACACGTGTTCTGCGCTCGCTGGCTGATGCGCAGCGCCGTATCGAGGCGACACGCCACATCTGCTGAGGCCACGGCCTCAGCAGCCTTTTGAATCTCAAGCAGTTCGCACGAAACCCCTTCGCCGAACTGCCCACGGAACATCTGGCAGGCGCCACCTTCACAAGCCGGGTCCCCTCTCGGCCAGCCTGCCCTTTGCCCGGCCCGCTCCTCCGCTGGCCGGGCCTTTTTATTCCGGCGTCGCGCAAACAACCCGCCTTCTGGCAAAAGACCATGCTTGGCGGTTGTTTGCGGCGATTGCGGCGCGACAAATTGGGGATGGCGAAATTTGCTATTCTTTTTTCAAAGAAAGGGGTTGCGTTCGGGGTTTGAGTTCGCTAGATGGAAGCCGTCGCGAACGAGCTTCACGCTTCTGTCGCAATTGCAAACGCTCGATAAGAGCATGATTTGCAATCCTTGCTGGGGAATAGTTTAAGGGTAGAACAACGGACTCTGACTCCGTTAGTCTTGGTTCGAATCCAGGTTCCCCAGCCATTATTTTCTTCAAAGAAATCAAACTGATAAATATCAAGACGGTACTTCCACAGGCTGGTCTTTTTGCATTCTTCCTAAGCGGATTCCCGATAGATTCAGTCGTTTAACCAGACTAGCGGAAAATCCACACCGCATGAAACGCAACATGCTTGACTCTTAAATAAGCAGCGAACAAAATAGGAACATCGACGGCGAAAAGCCGATGGAATCCGAAATGGCTGGAAATGTGATGTCTGCTTATGAGGAGCACGGCAAATGAATGCGCTTGTGCAAAAAGAAGGTTATGAGGACGAGATTGATCTGGTTCTCGCTTACCACGATGGCGATGTGCGAGCTGCTATCGAAGCCTTGCTGAAAGATCGCGATTTTCTGGTGAAGGAAATCGAATATGCGAGCCTCGCAATGTCCATGGGCTTTGCCCGCGGATGGAAGCCAACCGTCTTTACAAAATGATCCATCACCGGTGCACAGCGCACACGTGACCGATCACACCATGGGGAACCATCCAACATCCCGTATTGTTAAGCAGGTGCTTGGATTTGATCGCGATCAATGCTGGGTCCGGCGGGCTCTGCGAAGCTCAGCCAAAGCAAAGGAAGGAAACGTCATGTCGAACACACCGCACACGCTTGGAGAAGAATTCCCCGGCCAGATCGAAGCTATTCACGCCCTCAAGGCGAAAGATGCCCGCTTTGCGCGTATTCTGGAAGAATATGACGCAATCAATGATCGCATTCATCTGGCGGAAACAAAGATCACGCCCTTAAGTCAGGAAGAAGAGACGCTTTTGCGCAAGCAGCGTCTGGCGATAAAAGATACAATCGCTGAGGCGCTTGCCTCGGCATAATAGCGCGCAACCAAGGCGCCGCAATAAAACCGGCGAGTGAAAGAGACAGCACGTTCCCTCACCCGCCGGACGCCCCCGCGTCAACTGGCAAACCGCGCAAAGGTGGGTCTGCTTATCCACCGAAAGTGTTGCGCCCGCCCAACAAGACGCGCCCATTGGTGCGCTTGCCTCCGACTGCGATGATAGTCGAGTTTGTATGGGGCTTTGAGGCCGACGTCTCGACAGGTTCCTTGATCGTCACCGGCACCGATGCTGCGGCACCGGTTACGAAAGCAGCCGATGCTGCCGCTGCAATGAGAATGAGCTTCATTTTATCCTCCAATTGGCTGGCATCCCAGCATACCAACCCAATATTATGTCATCAGGATAGTTATCCTTTGCGTCCGACCGGAAACAATACGGCAGATGTCGTATATCGTAACGTAAGAACACCTGCCTGAAACCGTCGGATATCTCCTGTCGAAGCACAGCTGAACCAGCCAAGGGTCCGGATTATTGCCGTCTTCTAAGCGGGTTCGACACCTCGCAACGGGCCAAGCGTATCGATACTATAAGCTTCCATATTGTTGGCCAGCCAAGACTGCACACCGTGTGCGGCCTCGACAATCATAAGTTGTTTTATTCTGCGATCTACCCAACGATCCGCAGTTCGCATTATTCATTACTTAACAATGCCGTTTTTCCGCCGCACAGGTGGTATAAGAAAGCTGAAAAACTGGAAATAATGAAAATATTATACGCGACATGGTGCTCGGCACTTGACGAATTCCATGGGCAAGCGTCTACTATGCTATTGTTTTCATTTGTTATAAGCGCAGACGAAAGATCACAGGCGTGAATCCGATTAAATCCGCATATGTTCCTTGTATTCACGCCGATTTAGGTAATTTGCTTTATTGACCGGCTATATCAGGGAGAAATGCAATGAACCTCGGTCGTCTTTTTGTCTGTCTGGCCGTTTGTGTGACAGCGATTTCCGGCGCATTTGCCGCTTCGCTGCCCAAACCGCAGGACAAGCCCATTCTCACAATATCGGGCAATATCCAGAATAAGAACAACGGGGACACCGCGCAGTTCGACCGCGCGGGTCTGGAAGCCCTTGGCCTCAAAACCGTGGAAACCGCCAATCCATGGTATGACGGCAAGGTCCGCTTCGAAGGCGTGTCCATCGACCAGCTGATGAAACTGGTCGGCGCCGAAGGCAAAACCGTCACGGCGGTGGCGCTGAACGACTATGTAACCACCATTCCGCTTGAGGATTTCAAGAAGTTCAACGTAATTCTTGCTTTAAAGCGGGACGGAAAGTACATGGCGGTGCGGGACAAAGGACCGTTGTTTATTATCTACCCGTATGACAGCGACCCTCAACTCCAGAATCAAACATATTACACGCGCTCCGCCTGGCAGGTTGCCAAGCTGATCGTTGAATAGAGGCGCGCTTGAGACGCATACTGGGTGTCATTATCTGCTGCTTTGTGGTGGCAACGGGCTATATCGCCTATGTCATCGCAGAGCGTCAGACGGCTTTGCAAAAATTTTCCCGGTATAATGACTCCTGGTCCATCGGGCAGACTGTTTCTGAATATTTGCGGCTTGAACATCGGCTGAGCGCGCTGGCGCTTGGCCTGCCTGATGTTGATCGCGATGAAGTGCGGCTGCGGCTGGACTTCATGGTCGGACGCCTTGAAATGTTCCAGCAGGGCAATCTGCGCGCCTTCATTCAGGACGATCCGGGACGCCGCCAGCTCTATATGAAGTTGAGCAACATCATCCACGAGATGGATATGAAGCTCGACACGATGAGCACGGACGACATGAAAGCCATGCTCGTCGCGATGAGCGAGCTGGATGCACCGCTGACCTCACTCGCATCCACATCAGTCGAACACGATGTCGATCTGATTGACGCCGCCCAGAGTGACGTCAAGCAGCTCCATTTCATCTATACGGCGCTTGCCGCAGGCCTTATTCTCTGCGGCGTCGTTCTGGTTATCCTGCTTATTCGCCATAACAATCTTCTGGATCGCGCCCATGGCCGCATGCAGCGCCTTACCGCGGATCTGCGCGAGGCCACGGCAGAACTGCAATCGCAAAACTTTCGTCTCGAACATGACGCGCATCACGATGCGCTGACCGGCCTCCCGAACCGGGTCCTGTTCCGGCAGGATCTGGAAACGCGGCTAACGGCGGCGCTGTCCGGCGGGCCGTCTGCCGTCATTCTTCTGCTCGACCTCGACGGCTTCAAGGATGTGAACGATACGCTCGGACACGATGTCGGCGATATATTGCTGCAGGGCGTTTCGCGGCGGCTGACGCGGCTGAGTCGGAAGGGTGATATTGTCTGCCGCCTTGGCGGCGACGAATTTGCCGTGCTGTCAACCGGCATGACCGAGGAAGAGTCGCTCGAATTCGCCGCGCGTTTGATGGATGAGATCAGCCGCCCCTACCGGGTGGGCGAATTGGAAATCAAGATCGGAACCTGCGTCGGCGTTGCCATTTCGGAAGGCGAGCCCGACACGGAAGAAATGTTCAAACATGCCGATCTGGCGCTTTATGAAGCCAAGGCTGTTGGCCATGGCCATGTCAGCGTCTTCAAATCGGACATGCTGACGCGGCTGCGCGAGAAGAAATCCTTCGAAGCGGATTTGCAAACCGCGCTTCAGAACAACGAAATGGAAGTCTATTACCAGCCGCAGGCAACGACTGAAACGCGGGAAATCTGCGGTTACGAAGCGCTGCTGCGCTGGACCCATCCGGTGCGTGGACCAGTCTCGCCGATGGAATTCATTCCGGTGGCCGAGAAGATCGGCACGATCATGCCGCTTGGCGAATGGGTGCTGAAGACGGCCTGTCAGGAAGCCGTGCGCTGGAACAAGCCGCTGCGAATTGCAGTCAATCTTTCACCGGTGCAGTTCCGCGACAAAGACCTCGTCCAGTCAGTGATGGCGGCGCTGGAAGAATCCGGACTTGACCCTCGCAGGCTGGAGCTTGAAATCACCGAATCCGTGCTGCTCGACAAGAACGAGCAGACGCTGGAAACACTGCGCGGCCTGAAAGCGCTCGGCATCCAGATCGCCATGGATGATTTCGGCACGGGCTATTCGTCGCTCGGCAGCCTGAGCGGCTTTCCGTTCGACAAGATCAAGATCGACCGTTCCTTTGTCAGTGATGTCACGACGCGCAGCGATGCGCTTGCCATTGTCGAGCTGGTCACCGGCGTTGGCCGCAGCCTGCGCATGACCACCATCGCCGAAGGCATCGAGACGGAAGAGCAATATGAATGCCTTAAGGGGCTGGGCTGCGATCAGGTGCAGGGCTATCTGATCGGCAGGCCGATGCCTGCAACAGAGCTCGCTTATCTGCATACCAAAAAAGGGCGGGGAAGGACTGTTTCCGGTCGGAGCTAACTGATACGAATACACCCGTGGTAGCAATCAATTGGGTGTGGAAGTGTTGAATGTGCATGGGGTCGTCGTACCCATCGAGCCGGGAGAGGTTTCGCCCGTCATCTGGCAGGCGCTGAGCAGCGGCAGCTATGAAGCCAAGGAAGCGCGTACGATCAAAAAGGCCGTAAAGGCCAGCGACCGGGTTCTGGAACTGGGGTCCGGCATCGGCATTATTACCTCGCTGATCGCTCGAATCAGCGACGTGGCCGTCTGGGCCTTCGAAGCCAATCCGGCAACCGCCTCGCTGGCGCGGCGTGTGCTTGACGCCAACGGCCATGACAATGTGGTTCTGTCACAGGGCATTTTGAGCGCCGGTGAAACCGGCACCTTCCGTTTTTATGTGCGCAAGGATCTCTGGATGTCGTCCATGGACGAAAATCAGGGGCCTTATGAAAGCACCATTTCGATCACCTCGACCAATATCGACCAGTTCATCGCCGACCACGGCATCAATGTGCTGGTGATGGATATCGAAGGCGCGGAGCGCGATCTGCTCAAGCAGGCCGAGCTGCCGGGTGTGGAACGTATTTTCCTCGAGCTGCACGACCATCTTTATGGTCTGGCCGGCATTCGTGACATTACCCATGCGCTGGCCGAAAAGGGCTTTGCCTACGACCCGCGCGGCTCGCACGGTCCGTGTGTGCTGTTCGCCAAGGACGACGGCGCCCGCGAATATGAACCGGAACCCGATGCGCCGGTGATGTAAGACCATCGCTAGAGCGGTCCCTGTTTTGACGGAATCGTCGGAACCGCTCTATCTATTTGTTTTTACGCATTATCCCACGCAAAACCGCTTCGCACTTTTGCTGGAAATGCTCTATCGATAAAAACAGCCCCGGTTCGGTGACGAGTCGGGGCTGTTTTTATTTTCATCGCTGCTGATCGCGATCAGAAATCGCGCAGCTTGCGCGCCGTGTCCTGCAACAGCGTGAATGCCTCAAAACGGCGATCATGCCATTTTGCCCGGTCGGGATCAGGCTGATTGACCTCGCCAAGCTCCGACATGGCAGCCATCGCCATTGCGAGGTCCGGATAAGCTCCGCCCGCAACCGCGCCGAGCATAGCCGAGCCGAGCAGAACCGGTTCCGGCGATGTGGAGGCCGCAATAACGAGACCCGTCGTATCGGCCAGCACCTGACGCACGAGATGCGAACGGGCCGCACCGCCGCTGACGACGATGGTATCCGTCGTTATACCCTTTGCTTTCTGCGCTTCGACGATCTGGCGCGCGCCATAGCCAAGCCCGCAAAGACCGGCCAGATAAAGCGCTGTCAGGCTGTCGATACCTGCATCGAGATCAAGCCCGGCAATGATCGCCCGGGCGTCGGGGTCTGCGAAAGGTGCGCGATTGCCGAGAAACTCCGGCACGACGTGAATGTCGCCGATGATCTCAGCTGTCTTTGCAGCGCCGCCGCGTGCGTCCACTTCCAATGCAAGACGGTCCGCGAGGCCCTTGCCCTCAGCCGCCGCCTGCTTTTCCGCCTCGGCGGCAAAGGGGTGCATGTGGATGAGATGATCGATGGCGGCACCTGCCGCCGACTGACCGCCCTCATTCAACCACAGCCCCGGCACCATGGCCGAATAATACGGGCCCCAGACGCCATCCACGAAAACCGGCTGTTCCGTGGTGGTCATTGTGCAGGCGGATGTGCCGAACACATAGGCCATGCGCGACAAAACCTTGCCCGCCTCGCCACGCGCGCCCACCGTGCCAATACCGCCTGCGTGCGCGTCGATCAGACCGGCGGCAATCGCGATGCCCGGCTTGAGGCCAAGTTCCGCTGCGGCTTCCTCGCTCAGAACACCGAGCTTCTCGCCACCCGCACGAACCTCCGTGCCGATGCGCACAAAACCCTCATCGGCTAGTTCGCCGAGGCCAACTTCGCGGAAATAGGCATCGTCCCAGCGATTTTCATGGCTGAGATAGGTCCATTTGCAGGTGACCGTGCAGGCCGAGCGCGCAAGGCTACCGCAAGATTTCCAGGTGAGAAAATCGGTAAGGTCGAAAAACTGCCACGCAGACGCAAAACTTTCCGGCTTGTTTTCTTTCAGCCAGAGGAGCTTCGGCGTTTCCATTTCCGGCGAAATGGTGCCACCGACATAATCCAGCACCTTGGCCTTGGTGGCATTGATACGCTCAGCCTGTTCGACCGCGCGATGATCCATCCAGACGATGATGTCACGCGCCGGATCATTCGACGGGCCAACGGCGAGCGGCTTGCCCCCCTCGCCCAGCACCACCAGCGAACAGGTGGCGTCATATCCGATACCGGCAACGCTGGCTGGATCGATCCCGGCGATCTTCACCGCCTCGCGCACGCTTTCGCAGACGGCCTGCCAGATATTGGCGCTCGACTGTTCAACAATGCTGCCAGCCTCGCGCCAAATGGTAATGTCGCGCTTGGCGGAAGCAAGCATTGAACCTCTGGTGTCGAACACACCGGCGCGTGCGCTTCCGGTGCCGACATCGACGCCCAAATAATAGTGAATCATGGTCTCCGACCCGTTCTTGAAGGGATTACAGATCGAGGCTCTGCGGCACGATCACCAGATCCCGAATGGTGATGTTGCGCGGACGTGTCAGCATGAACATCACCGATTCCGCCACTTCCTTCGGCTCCATCAAGCTGCCATTGGCCAGCGCTTCCTCTAGCTTGGCCTTTGGCCAGTCGCTGATGAGCGCAGTCACGACCGGGCCGGGCAGAACACCGCCGACGCGAATGCCATGCGGCGCAACCTGACGGCGAACCGTATGCACGAAAGCCTGCACGGCATGTTTGGACGCCGTATAGATCGGCTCCCAGATCACCGGCACAACGCCCGCCACCGAGCTGGTCATGATGATGTCGCCTGTCTTGCGTTCCATCATATGCGGCAGCACGGCATGAACCGTGCGGAACGCTGCATTGATGTTGAGGTTCAACATGCGATCCCAGGCATCCGGATTACCTTCCCAGAGCGGACCGCCGATATAAGCGCCCGCATTGGCATGAAACACGTCGAGCTGACCGGCCTGTTCGAGAATCTGCGGCACCATGGTGGCAACCGATTCCGGGCTGAGCAGGTCGATGACCAGCGGCTTTGCCTTGTCGCCAAGTTCGGCGCATTTTTCGGCCAGCGCGTTCTCGTCGCGATCAACGAGAAACACCGTCATACCTGCTTCGACCATGTGCTTTGCACATTCGAAGCCGATGCCGGAGGCAGCACCAGTGACCGCTGCAACTTGTCCTTTGAGATCCTGAGCCATTTGGAGAATCCTTTTATGTTAAGCGCGACCGTGCGACTGGCGCGAGCGGCGTGCAAGAGAATCGACAATCACGGCAATTGCCAGCACGGCACCGGTGATCATGTAGCGAAGCGACGACGACAGATCGAGCAAGGTCAGACCGCTGGCAATCGACTGGATGACGATAATGCCAAGCAAGGCGGACCAGGCGCTGCCGCGACCGCCGAACAGACTTGTGCCACCGATGACCGCTGCCGCAATGGCGTTGAGGTTGACGTCGCCCGTACCGGCTTGCTGGCTGGACGATGCCAGACGCGAAGCGGCCAGAATACCGCCCGCCGCAGCCAATACCGAACAGGTGACGAAGGCGGAAATATAGATGAAGGTGACGTTGATACCGGCACGGCGCGCAGCTTCACGATTGCCGCCGACAGCCTGCATGGCGCGGCCCCAGCGGGTGCGGGTCAGCGCATAGTTCATGGCAACCACCAGCGCCACAAACAAGCCGAACATCCACGGCACGCCACGCGACTGGTTGAGATAGAACACGGCACCGCCGACGATCAGCGTGATGACAATGGCCTTCAGCGCGATACCAGCGACGGAAGGTGCCGAAAGCCCAGCCTCGCGACGACGCTGCGCCGAGCGGAAACCCGTGAAGAAGATCGCAAGACCGGCAATCAGCGCCAGCGCATAAGAAAGCGGACGCGGCATCACCAGAAGCTGGCCGAAGCTGACAAGCCACGAGCCATAGGGCAGGTTGATCGAGCCGGTATTGCCGAGGAGATAAAGCTGGAGACCAAGTGCCGCGAGCAGGCCCGCCAGCGTCGAAACGAAGCTTGGCATGCTGAAGCGGTTATAAAGGAAGGCGTAGAGCAGGCCGATCAGCGCTCCCGCGCAAAGGGCTGCGACAATCGCCAACGCCACCGGCCAGCCATTGTTGACCCACAGCACGCCGACGATGGCGGAGGCCAGACCGCTGACGGAGCCGACTGAAAGATCGATTTCGCCAAGCATCAAAATGCAGACGATGCCAAGCGAAATGACGCCGATGGTCGAGCAATCGAACAACAGGTTCACGAGGTTGTTGCTCGACAGGAAAACCGGGTTCAGCGTCTGGAACACGGTCCAGATGATGACGAGGCCGACAATAACCGGCAGCGAGCCAAGATCGCCCGAGCGAACGCGGTCGAAGAAACCACGCAGCGCGCCCGAAACGCCTTCATCATGGCGCACGCGGGCATCCTGCCGGTCGAGCGGGGTATTTCCGGTTGTCTGGTTCATCGTGCTTCTCCCCGGTCATGAGCGTCATCGTGCTGTGCCTGACGTCGTTCGGCACGGCGGGAAACGGAATTGCTGGTTGCGCCAGTGATGGCGGCGACCAGTTCCTCATTCGATGAATCCGGATAGAAAACACCGTTATTGCGACCAAGACGCAGCACAACGATGCGGTCTGCGACAGCGCGCACATCTTCCATATTATGGCTGATCATCAGCACGCCCAGACCGCGATCACGCACGCGCTCGATCAGATCGAGCACTTCCGCCGTTTGCGCGACACCAAGCGCTGCGGTCGGTTCATCGAGCATGATGAGCTTTGGATCGAGCAGCAGCGAGCGCGAAATCGCAACAGTCTGCCGCTGGCCGCCGGACAGCGAGGCGACCGGCTCGCGGACGCTGGGGATACGGGCGGAAAGCTCGTTCAAAAGCTTCCATGCCTTGATTTCCATCGACACTTCATCGAGGCGATAGGGGCTAAGCTCCCGACCAAGGAAAATATTGGCGACGACATCGAGATTTTCGCACAGCGCCAGATCCTGAAAGACCGTCGCTATGCCAAGGTCGAGCGCATCGCCCGGCGAGGACAGCACAACCTTCTCGCCATTGAATTCCATCGTACCCGAACTCGGCTGATGCACACCGGCGAGTGTCTTGATGAGCGTCGATTTTCCGGCGCCATTGTCGCCAACCAGCGCCACGACTTCACCCGGATAGACTTCCAGATCGATATCGGTCAGCGCGGACACCGCGCCGAAATTCTTGGAAATGCCGCTGAGACGCAGCACGGGCTGCGACGATGACGTCGCCGCTTTGTTTTCCTGGGACATTTTTCACTTTCCCCGGCACATCTCACGATATGCCTTTGCGCACGAAACACAGCACATCCCGAAAAATGTGAAATGGCTTTCGGATTGGATGTGCGTAAACAGGACGCCCGACCGGAAAAACCGGCCGGGCGCATCGTTGATTTACTGCGTGATGCCAAGCTTCTTGCAGCCATCGGCATAGCGATCGACGCACAGCGTTGCTGCGGGCACGATGTTCTTGTCGATGATTTCAGCCTTGAGGTTTTCGGCCGTCACAACCGCCGGGACGAAGAGCTTCGATGGCGTGTTGTAAAGCGTGGTTTCAGCCTTCGGCGTTTCGCCGTTCAGCAGCTGGGCGGCAACGCGCGCAGCTTCCGAAGCAACGATTTCCGATGGCTTGTTGATGGTGTTGTACTGATCGCCGGAAATGATGAGCTGAAGCGCCGCAATGGTCGCGTCATTGCCGGTAATCGGCGGCAGCGGATCGATACCGGCAGCCTTCATGGCAGCAATCGCACCGCCTGCGGTGCCGTCATTGGCAGCCACGATGCCGACGATCTGGTCGTTGAAGCGGGTAATCTGACCGCTCGCCCATTGCTGCGCCTTGCTTGGCGCCCATTCCGGCGTGTCATATTCGGCCAGCGTCTTGTAGCCGCTGTCCTTCAGACCGGCATGAATACCGTTCTTGATGAGACCAGCAGCCGCATCGGTCGGCGAACCGTTGATCTGGAGAACGCCGCCCTTGTCGGCCGGAACGTTCTTGGCCTTCAGCTGCTTGACGAGCGATTCGGCAATCGACTTGCCGATGGCTTCATTGTCGAACGAGACATAGAAATCCGACGTCGCATCCGGGATCGGGCGGTCATAGGCGATGACTTTGATGTCCTGCGACTGGGCGAGCTTCACCAGCGAGGCTGCGGCTGCAGTATCCACGGCATCGAGAACGATCACCTTGGCGCCCTGCGAAATGACCGAATTGAACTGCTGCTGCTGCTTGGTCGCATCGCCATCGGCGTTGAGATAGAGCACCTTGCAGCTTTCGCAGAGCTTCTTCATTTCTGCTGCAAAACCTGGGAAATCGCGCTCTTCATAGCGCGTGGATGCCTGATCCGGCATCAAAAATCCGACCACCGCGTCCTTGACTTCCGCATGCGCCGTCGTAGCGGCCATCATCAGCACGCCAGCCAGCGCGCCTGTCATCTTCGATACCTTCATGACACTCTCCTCCTGATTGTCTGTTCTTCTGGCATTCGACCGGGAATTTGCCCGCAAGAGACGGCTTTACATGCGCTGAAGCCAAGGGCTCACCTCCAAGGTTACATGCCGAAAGCGTGAAACGCCTTTCGGACGAAGTATCCTCGCATGACCAACTAGAGCGCCGATCCGATTCAAACAGATCGGAACACACGCCAACCAGCCATTTTCAGAAACGCGCTTCGTATTGCCTCCACCTGCCAGCGCCGCCATCTCCCATCAGGCGGCGGCATCTCGTCCCGGGCCTCTTCCCGGTTGGAGATGCTGTAACTCTGCACAACAATTTGCACAATCGATTGTGCAAAGTGATAATGCGCCAGCCCCTGAAATCTGTCAACACGATTCAGCGAGGGATGGGTTGCTGGCGTCTGTAAGACTTCGACAAATCGGGAACAAAGTCCCCGGACATCGCTCCGGTTAGTGCAGAGCCGAGATCGCTCAATTATTTGATATCTTTAAGACTATCCACCGGCAGCGGGATCGCTGAACGCGGCGCGATTAATCTGGGCATAACGAGGTGTAGTTCCGGCGCCGTGACGTGCTTTTCCATCAGTTCGAAGGCTTTGGCGATCATGCCTTCCACATCCTGCTGGATTGAAATCACCGGAAACGACAGGAAAGAGGCAAAGGGGTCATAGTCGTAACAGCCGACCACAAGATCATCGAGCTGCTCGTGCGGGTGCTCGACCATATAGCGCAGCAGGCCCTCAAGATTGATCGACGAATTGACGAACAGACCGCGCGGCAACCGACCGTGACGCTCGCGATATTCATCCAGCGCCCGCACAGTATTTGACGGCGAATAGCCGGTGCGGAAGACGCAATCTTCCGGATCAGACCCGAGAACCGCCTGCTTGGCGTCATGAAAGCCGCGAATACGCTGGCGCGTGGATTCGTCATTGCGACCACCAAACAGACAAAGCTCCATCGGCTGCAACGGTTCACGATCGGCAAAATGCGCGATGATTGCTTCCGTCAACATGCGGCCACCGGCGAAATTATCGGTAGTCACCGATGGAGCCTTCGCTCCCGGCAGATCGATATTCACATGCGGGAGTGCTGCCTGTTCGCAGAGTTCATGCAGGCTGTCCGGGTCTGTCGCACCGCAGATGAACAACTCATCGATGGAATAGGAAATCAGCGTTTCCGCCGTTTCGCGTTCCTCAGCCGGATCGCGCCCCGCACTGACCACGACCGGGCAAAGACCACGTGCGCGCACATGCGCTTCGAATGTCTGCGCCATGGACGAGAAAAAGCGGTTGTCATGCAAAGGCAAAAGCAACCCGACAAGGCCGGAGCGGGAATGGCGCAGCCCCTGCGCCTGACGGTTGGCAGTATATTGGTGCTGTTCTGCCAGACCCAGAATGGATTCCGCAGTCGCCTGACTGATCCTGCGCTTGCGCCACGTGCCATTCAGCACTGCGCTGACCGTGGAAGGCGAGCTGCCCGACAGAACGGAAAGGTCGTATATCGTCGCCTTCTTCTTGTCGCGGCGCATTCTGGCTCCTTCTTTTGACTGTATAGAAATAGCGCTCAGAAGCAGAAACTGGAACACGTTTCTCCGATTGCTGGCGCAACACCCACAGAGTTGACGCTTTGCTGTTTATCCCAGCCCACCGGAGACAACAGCAATCAAGTTTCGCAATAAAGCGGTCAAGCGCACCGATAAACTTCACGCAGGGCGCAGTTTTTAGCATCGCATTCCTTAAGCGGGCGATCTGCTCAGGTACAATATTCCCCGAACACGCTCCGCTGCTGCAAGCGCCCGATGGCATCAATCGGGCAATGCGCGGGCATACGGAACACAGGAAGAAAGGTCTCTCATGTCCGCCAATGGAAAGCCGCTCGATTTTCTCTGGTTCATCCCGTCTTCGGGTGACGGCACCTATCTGGGAACCGAAGCGCTGAGCCGCCCTTCCGATCCCGCCTATTTCCGGGAAATCGCGCAGGCGGCAGACCGCCTCGGCTATTCCGGCGTTCTGATCCCGACAGGGGTCGCTTGCGAGGAATCCTTCGTTCTGGCCGCCAATCTTGCCGCTTACACGGAAAAGCTGAAATTCCTTGTCGCAATCCGGCCCGGCGTGGCTTCGCCCGCCTATTATGCCCGCCTTGCCTCGACGCTCGACCGCGTGTCTCAGGGCAGGCTGCTTCTCAATATCGTCGTTGGCGGCAGTCAGCAGGAACTGGCTGGCGATGGCATTTTCCTGCCGCATGACGAACGCTACGACCATGCCGACGAATTCTTCCAGGTGTTCAACGATCTGATCGAAACGGGCCATGGCAATCTCGACGGCAAATACATCAAAGCCCATGACGCTGCCCTTGGCCTGCCGCCCGTGCAGGCCCGCCCGCCGATCTATTTCGGCGGTTCGTCGCAGGCAGGCATCGATTTTTCTGTCGGTCTCGTCGATAAATACCTGACCTGGGGCGAACCCCCGGCACAAGTCGGCGAAAAGATCGCCGCCGTTCGCAAGGCCGCAAGAGCCAAGGGCCGCGACGACCAGATTTCGTTCGGCATCCGCCTGCACTTCATCGTGCGCGAAACCGACGAGGAAGCGTGGGAAGCCGCCGACCGCCTCATTGCGCATCTCGACGACGAAACCATCGCCGCCGCCCAGCAGGTTTTCCTGAAGAATTCCGATTCTGTCGGTCAGGCTCGTATGGTCGCCTTGCACAATGGTCGCCGCGACAAGCTGGAAGTCTCGCCCAATCTCTGGGCGGGCATCGGCCTTGTGCGCTCCGGCGCCGGGACCGCGCTGGTCGGTTCGCCCAAGACCGTTGCCGCCCGCCTGCGCGAATATCAGGAACTGGGCATCGATACGGTGATCGCCTCCGGCTATCCGCACCTGGAAGAAGCCTATCGCGTTTCCGAGCTGCTGTTCCCCGAATTGGGGCTGGAAGGACCGCGCAACCAGATCCGCTCGTCCTTCGGCAAAAAACAGGTCTTTGGCGGCGGCGGACATGGGGGTAATGTAAAGGTCGCTTCCGGCTCGTGAGATTTGAAATGCCGATGAACGCCCAAAGCAGCACCGTCGCCATTATCGGCGGCGGTTTTACAGGCGCGGCTGTTGCGCTGCATCTGATGCGCCAGCTGTCCCAACAAGGGCATGACGCCAACTGGCGGATCGTGGTGATTGAACCGCGCGAAAAGCTTGGGCGCGGTCTGGCCTATGATACGCTCGAACCCGTGCACCGCATCAACGTGCCTGCCGACCGGATGTCCATCCTGCCCGACGAACCACAAGATTTCAGCAACTGGCTTGCGGAAACCGGAATATTGGAAGGCGACCCGGATGCGTTCAGCATAGACGGTGCGCCCTTCCCCGCCCGCACGGTTTTCGGGCTTTATGCCTCATCGAGACTGGCGCCGCTGATTGAAGCCGGACGTGTGGAACACCGCCGCACCCGCGCCGTGAAGGCAACGAAAAACAGTGGCCTCTGGACCATCGACACCGAAGATGGTGAGCCGGTCATTGCCGATATCGCCGTCCTGGCGGTCAGCCATCCCGCCCCTTCGCTGCCCGGCGTACTCGCGCCGATCAGGGACCATGCCGGTCTGATTGCCGACGCAACCAGCCCCGGCGCGTTGGATAATGTCCAGCCGGACGACCGCGTGCTGGTGGTCGGCAACGGACTGACCGCCGCCGACGTCATCGCCACGCTGAAAGCGCATGGCCACAGGGGGCAGATTGTTTCGATTTCGCGCCGTGGTCTCCGCTCGCGCGGGCATCCCCATGTCACCCACGAGCCTTATGGCGATTTTCTCAACCCGCCCTCGCTCAGCGCTTCACAATTGCTGCAACGGGTCCGTGAAACCGTCAAAGCCGCAGTCGCAGAGGGGTTGAGCTGGCATCCGGTTCTTGATGCGGTCCGCCTTCAGGGGCAGAACATCTGGCGGGCTTTGCCTGTTTCGGAGCGCAGACGCATGGCGCGGCATGTGCGTCCATTCTGGGACGTGCATCGTTTCCGCATCGCGCCTCAGGTGGAAAATGCGCTGGACCGCGCCATCGCCGAGGGCACCCTTTCGGTGCGCGCTGCCTCCGTCCGTAGCGCGGAATCCTCCGGCGACACTTTGCGCATCAGCCTCAAGGATCGCCGGACAGGCCAACTCGATATCCTCGACGTGGACAAGGTGGTTGTCACCACCGGTCCCGGCCATGGCGGCATTCTCGGATCGCAACCCTTGCTGGCGGCGCTTGCCGAAGCAGGCCATCTGGCGCTTTGCCCGACGGGGCTTGGCCTTCTCTGCGACTGGCAAAGTCATGCAATCTCCACGTCGGGCTTCGCCGACGAGACATTGCTGATTGCCGGACCGCTGGCGCGTGGGACGTTCGGCGAACTGATGGGATTGCCGCAGGTCAGCGACCACGCCGTTCTCGTGGCTGGCATCATTACCGTGCTGATCGCGGAACAAGATCGTGCCCACCAAAAGGCTGTGGTCTGATCCTTCACGGTTTGGCGGGCTGTATGCGCGTCAGGTGATCCTCAATATGCTGGTGCAGATTGGAAGCCGACATCGGATCGTGCCCCGGCAATCGCTTCAATTCGCGTAAATCCTGCGGTGAAACATCGTACCGTTCCTTGAACAACCGGGTAAACTGCGCGCGATCTGAAAAGCCGCATTTATAGGCGACCTCTTTCAGCGTTTCCGCCTTACCTTTGCTATGGATCAGATAGCGATAGGCCAAATCCAGACGCTTTTGCCGAATCAATTTGGTGATGCCGTCATCCTGCTCGAACTGCCGGTACAGATGCGAGTGGGAGAGTTTGAAATGCGCCATGATCGTCTTGGGGCTCAAACGCCGGTCGCGAATATTCAGATCGATATAGTCGATCACCCTTTGCCGCATCGTCTGGTCAATGGCGCTCGATTGTGCCGGCGAGAGCGCAACGCCATTCACCGCCGCCACCAGCAACAGCACAAGCGCCTCCTTGATCGCCGGTATTTCACTCTCCTGAATGAAATCCAGCGCGCCATCCAGACTCAAGATGAAATCGAACAACACCTGATTGATGTTCACATTCCGCGGCAGAACCAACCCATGCAGGTCATTCGCAGGAAACCACTTATTGATCTCGAACCGCGGGATCGCCAGGGTCACTCGCGCACCGGCTTCCTTGTGGCTGTCCAGAACTTTCGTCAGGTCCACGAAAAACATATCACCCGGCTGCACCTGAACATAGGTGCCATCGAAGTCACCGGTATATTCCCCCGACAGGACAAGCTGCAGCAGGCAGATATCCAAATTCGAGCGCGCAATGATCTCCGGCGTTCGCCGGCAAATCTGCTCGTTGAATGTTGTGTCGCCCAGCACCATGCTGTCAAAAATCCGTGAGCGAATGGTGCCGATCAGTTCAGCATGACCATCCTCGTCCACCGGAGAGACTTCGTATATAAGCTTCGATACTTCCTGCCAGAAGGCAGTGCGATATTTTTCATCCACCATGTCGGTTGAGAGAAAAAATTCCGACACTATTTACCAGCCTTTCGTCTAGCCACGCAGAATATTGTGGGCAAAAATTATTTCCTGAGACTATCTGGAGATCGACCCGTATTCTTCCTGAACCTCGCCAACCCAGCAGGCTTTAAGGTTTTTATGCAAAACAACTGCCACAATTTAAGTAGTGACCCGCTCACAAGCAGACCATCTTTTTATATTTCTTTTTAAATATAGACCGACATTTTTATATTTCCAAATAAAATCTAATATCTATCGATATTTATTAGCTTGAGATAATATTGCACTGAATATGGGATAAAAGCGTATTGCTCGACTTTGATTTTTACATATAGCTCATTCCGAGGAGAATAAAACACTCTGTTTCATTATGAAACAGGTCCGCCCCCATAGTTATGCATAAGATCAAGTTCTTCTAAGGCCAGTTATCGCAACAACGGGAAAGTTCGTTCTTTCCGAGACGGCAGATATTTGCCTCTTGAGAACTGGTCACTCAATCCTTTCAAACACAGGATCTCGCGAATGGACCACGAACTGACAAGCCGGCTTAGCTTCTCACGACGTTCGTTTCTTAAGGTGGCGGCAGCTTCGGCGGCAACTGCCCTTGCGCCAGAAATTGCCTTCGCTGAAGACAAGACTTTTCCAGCCGGTTTCAAGTGGGGCGTCGCTTCCGCCGCCGCGCAGGCAGAGAGCCGCGCCGGGCGCGGGCGCAGCAACTGGGACGTTTTTGCCGATATTTCAGGTCGAATTCGCGACGGCTCAACCAACGTGAAAAACACGCAATTCGAGACGCGTTACGGCGAAGAGTTTGCCCTGTTGTCTCAAGCCGGTTTGAACACTTTTCGCTTTTCTTTCTACTGGTCACGCATCCAGCCCGAAGGACCGGGTGCGCCAAGCGCCGCTGCGTTGGACTTATATGACCGTATGATCGACGAGATGCTTCGGCTCGGTCTTGATCCCATGGCCACCATCCTGCATTTCGAAAACCCCATTTGGGCCGGTGATTTCCGCAATCGTGAAATCATCCAATATGCAACCGACTATACCGAAATTATAACGCGCAGGTTTGGCGACCGTATCAAGCTTTGGATTGCCATGAACGAGCCTGGCACCGTTTCCACCTTCGGCTATGGTTCGGGACGCTTCGCGCCAGGTTACATATCCTTGAGGGCAATGGGGGATGCGATCCATCATCAAAATGTCGCGCAGGGCCTTATCATCGCGGCCGCCCGGGCGAATCTGCCGAAAGACGCGAAGGTCGGCACCACGCTCAATCTCCAGACTGTCCGATCCAAATCCAACTACCCGGAAGATGAAAAAATCGTCCGAACCATGGATGCTTACTGGAACACGGCCTATCTCGATCCGCTGTTCGGGCAGGAATATCCAGCAGAGGTGCACGCACTGGTCGCTCCAGTCGTCCAGCCCGGCGACATGGAAATCATCGCCGCGAAACCTGATTTTCTCGGCGTGAATTATTACTCACGCTTTTACGTCAAGGCCGAGCCGCACACGCCACTCGGCTTCGTGCAGGACACGCCTCCAGATAATCTCGAGCTCACCAAATATCTGCCCTACGAACCGGATGGGTTTTCTGAAACCCTGCTGCGGGTCCACAATGGTTATGGCGCACCCGACATTTACGTTACTGAATTTGGCTTCCCGGTTGACGAACCCAATACAGTCGTCAATGGCGTCGTCGAGGACACAACGCGAATTCATTTTATCAAGGGCTATGTTGAGGAAGCCTATAAGGCGATGCAGAAGGGCGTCAACCTGAAGGGGCTGGTCTACTGGTCTTCCACGGACAATTGGGAATGGAACGAAGGATTTGCAAAGAACTTCGGCCTGATAAAGGTTGACCCCACAACAGAGAAGAGATGGCCGAAGCGTAGCCTCGAATATTTCGGAAAATGCTGCAAAACCAATAGCATTGTTTAAGCGCCCTCCCTTTGAGAGCGGTCCCGACACTCGCCCACAACAATGTTGTTGAACAGCGAATGCCGGGATCAAACTACCGGCTTTCTTCGAAAGAATAGTGTTGCGTTTTCATCCAGCATAACGCTGTCGGCCAGCCTAAAATCAAACAACGAATTCAATCTGCGGGCACAAGCGTTAGCGTTCCGACCTTTATACATTGGAGGGCAAATGGCTCGCGTGGGGTATTTTCTGGTTGCCGTAGCAATCCTTGCTTCGTCTTTGACTTTCGAAGCGTGCGCCGAAGCTACCAGCGGCAAAATCGAGCTGCAGCATGGATGGCGTCTCATCCGGGACGACGACGCGAATGCAGCACAGATCGACGTGCCGAATGCGCCGCTTGGCGACGCAGGCTATGCTATCCAGACGATGCCCTCCACCGTTTTGAACGCGCTCAGCAAGGCAGGGGTCTATAAAGACATCTACTATGGGGACAATCTTACCAAGGTAGACAACACCCTGTGGAAACACCAATGGTGGTATCAGACCAAGCTCGATGTTCCAGAAGGGCACGACCGTTACACGCTCATCTTCAACGGGCTAAACTATCGTGGTGAAATCTGGCTGAACGGCCAAAAGATCGCAGGACCCGACACCGTTGTCGGCATGAGCCGCAAGTACGAGTTTGACGTCACGAAGCTGGTCCATCCCGGCGCAAATAATTTGCTGGCGGTTAAAATCACCCCGGAGCAGCGCACCCCAAGCCTGACATTGGGTGACAGCCTTAATCCGGGGAAAGGCGAAGGTGTCGATCTGACCGACACATGGATGGACTGGATCAACTTGAAATATCTGGGCGACTACGCGACAAAAACCTCCTTTATCCCCGATAAGGGCGCAGGTATCTGGCGCAAGGTCTATCTCACCTATGGCGGCGATGTTGCCTTGCGCAATCCTTATGTCAAAGCCGACCTGTCGGTGCCAGATCTGAAGACGGCGAAGCTCGATGTCTATGCCAATCTGATCAACCGCTCTTCAGAGCCCGTTACGGGGGTGCTGCGCGGCGAGATCACCCGGGAGGATAAGCCCAGCATTCACCTTGAAAAGCCCGTTACGCTCAAAGCCAACGAAACTCGCGAAGAAAGCTTTACCCCGGAACAGGTCAAGACGCTGACGGTGAATAAGCCTGATGTCTGGTGGCCCTATATCTGGGGCAAGCCAAACCTCTACAATCTGAAACTCACCTTTAGCATCGGCGACAAGGTTTCCGATACAGCAACGACGGATTTCGGGATACGCAAGATCACGCAGCACATCGACAACTCCAAGCTGTTTCCGAAGTTCAAGAACCCCGGCAGCTTCTATATCAAGGTCAATGGCCGTGATTATCTGATCCGTGGCGCGGCCTATACGCCCGACCTGTTGTTCGACAACAATCCGCAGCGCGATCGCGACATCATTCGTTATGCGAAAGACCTTGGCGTCAACATGCTGCGCTGGGAGGGCAAGTTCGCCGATGATGACATGCTGGAGCTGGCCGACAAGGAAGGCATCCCGGTCATGCGCGGCCTCATGTGTTGCGGATCGTGGGAACTGTGGAGCCATTGGGACAAGGAAGACTACGCCGTCGCTTATGCCACAGTTCAGGACATGATCGCGGATTTTCGCTCGCATGCCTCGGCCTTCATCTGGGCGAATGGCAGCGATGGACTGCCCCCGGCTCCCGTCCTTCAGGAATACCACGCCATTCTGAAAAAGATGCATTGGCAAAATGCGGTGGTCGATACGGTGTCCGCCCGCAACAGCGACTGGAGCGGTATCCATATGGCGGCGCCCTATTCATGGCGCGCGCCCGCCTTCTGGTTCAAGGGCGACATCATCGGCGCGATGGGCTCCATCGCTGAATCGGGCAATGACGAGACTATTCTGCCGCTGGAGAGCTTGAAAAAATTCCTGCCAGCGGACAAGCTCTGGCCCATCAATGATTTCTGGTATATGCGCGCCGGTTCCGCACCCGGCAACAGCACGCTTGAAAGCGCCAAGGCGGCCATTGCCAATCGATATGGGCCTGCAGACAGCGTTGAAGATCTTGCGCGCAAGGCTCAGCTCACGACCTATGAAAATGTCCGCGCGCAGAACGAAGCCTATGGCGCGCTGGGTGGGGACGCCCACAAGATGACGATTTTCTGGATGCTTAACAGCCATTGGCCATCCTTCTTCGGTCATCTCTTCGATTACTATATGAAACAGGGCGGCGGCTATTTCGGAGCCAAGAAAGCCCTGCAGCCTTTAAGCGTTGTTTTTGACGGCTATGCGACCGGCAACCATTCCAAAGCCAAAATTTATCTCGTCAACCAGACTCTGGGGGGCTTGAAAAACCTAACAGTCAACGCCCGGCTCTACGACATAAACGGCAAGCTCAAGCACGAGAAGAATGTGACCGTCAAAACCACCAGTCCTACCACCTCGACAGTCGCCATGACGCTTCCGCGTTATGGCGACATGGGCAAGGTTTATTTCGTCCGCCTGCAACTCCGCGATGCCAAGAACGAAGTGCTTGCGGAGAACACATATTGGCAATCGGCAAAGGACGACATTCCTGAAAACATGAGTCCAGACTCCATGATGGACGCCATGATACTCAAACAAAAGCAATGGGCTGACTTCACCCCGCTCAACACGAT
This sequence comes from Ochrobactrum sp. C6C9, assembly GCF_022627935.1. NCBI lineage: Bacteria > Pseudomonadati > Pseudomonadota > Alphaproteobacteria > Hyphomicrobiales > Brucellaceae > Ochrobactrum > Ochrobactrum sp. C6C9. The sequence goes on from NZ_JABXGB010000008.1 coordinate 168,788, forward strand.
GCCGAAGGTGGAACTCAAAACCACACTTGAAGAAATCGCCTCCCAAGACGACTTCCGCCGCTTCAAGATTTCGCTGAACAACCCGACCGACCACATCGCTTTCTTTGTCCGGGCGGAGCTTCGGCAAGACGATAGTTCCGGTGAAATTCTGCCCATCACCTATGACGACAATTACGTCACGGTCTATCCCCGCGAGACGCGCGAAATCACCGCGGCAGTCTCAAAGGCACAGATCAACGGGCAGAAGCCGGTTGTCGCTATCGAAGGTTACAACACCCACTGATTGCCACTGTAAAACCAACATCACTGAACCTCTGGATCAGAGCAGGCTCATGAAACCACTAGTCCAAACCCTAAAGCCTATCCTCTGGTCCGTTCCGGCGACGCTCCTCTGCTTTGGCGCACAGGCCGCAGAAAACGGTCTCGGCTTCTACCTGCTGGGGTCCAAGGGGCCGATGGCTGCGATCCTACCCGCGCCCGGGCTCTATCTGCAGAACGACACCTATTTCTATCGCGCAAGTGCCGGTGCGTCCGCGCCGCTGCCGCTGGGCGGCGTGGTTGGTTTCGGTGTCGATGCCAAGGCCGTTGTCGACCTCCCAACCTTCATATGGTCCACGCCCTATGAACTTCTGGGAGGGCGGCTGGCCTTTGGCTTGACCACACCCTTCGGCCATCAGAGTGTCGATGCTGATCTGGTCTATGGACCCTATTCGGGCGATATCGACAACAGCGTTACCAGGATCGGTGATCCGGTTGTCACCACCACAATCGGCTGGAACAGCGGCGACTTCCATTGGAGCCTCAATGGTATGGTCAATGTTCCCATTGGGGACTACCAGAAGGACTCGCTCGCCAATATTGCCTTCCACCGTTGGGGTGGCGATCTTTCCGCTGCGGGAACCTGGTTCGACCCGGCGCGCGGCCTCGACATATCCGGCGTGATCGGTTTCACCTTCAACGGAAAAAACCACGAAACCGATTACCGCACCGGAACCGAATTCCATGTGGAAGGCGCGGTTTCGCAATATTTCTCGAAACAGTTCTCGCTCGGTGCCATCGGCTATTATTACCAGCAGATCAGCGACGACAGCGGCAGCGGAGCCGTGCTCGGCGGCTATCGCGGGCGCGTGGCGGCACTCGGTGTAACCGCGAGCTACAATTTCGAATTCGATAAAACACCGGTTCAGGCGCGGGTGAAATTGCTGCGCGAGTTTCACACCGAAAACCGGGTCGAGGGCACCGCAGCGTTTCTTACGCTTTCGGTTCCGCTTTACGTGAGCAAATGACCCGGCAATTTGGTCACGTCGAAAGCCCAGCGTGAATGGATCAGGATGTTAAAATGTTGTTAATATTTACTATTCGATTATATTAGCAATATATAATTTGATGACGACTTAATTAAAGAAAACACTTTCGGAAACTTCTTTTACTGTTTCAAATATAATTTATATAATTTATCCTAATAAGCGATTCTATACCTACCGAAAGAACCGCTATGCCTTTATCCGCCTCAGCGCAACTTACGATTGTGCGGCCATGACACATTTAAACATGCAGTCTTGCGCAAGGCACTTCACCCCATAGCACCCTGCGTCGCAGGATCAGCGTTGAAGCCCCAGCACGACGCAAGCTCCCAAACAATCTGAACAGACACAGCCGACCGTGCCCCCACGAAAGTCGGCGGGCCAAGACAACCGACGTTGGTTGTCCCTTGAACTATGCAGGATAATTTGATGCGGACCTACCCATTGCACAAACTGGCAGCCGTCCTTTCTGCGAGCACGGCGCTGCTTGCATTTCCTCTTACCGCAAATGCAGCGGACGTCGAATACATAGGCCCATCAGCTGGCGGCCTTTGGAGCACAGCAGGCAACTGGAGCAACAATGCTGTTCCAACAGCCGCTGACACTGTGATCATCAACCCGGGCACCCAAAGCATATCAATCAGCTCCGGACAAACCTATGCCGTTGGCAGGATCGACGTTCTTGACGGCTCCACTCTAAATGGCAACGGTATTGGAGGCTCGAACTCTGGCGGTACGTTAGTTATTTACGGCGTCGACGGGATTGGCTTCCATTCCTCCGCCAGCGGGTCGGGTGGTCAAGGCCCCAGAAGATTTCAACTTGTCAATGATGTAGCGTTCGTTGTCGACAATCCGAATGGCAGCACTGTCACACTTGCATATTTCGGCGCTATTGGCTTGACCGACAAGACACTCACTATCAACGCAACCCATGCCAATAATACGGTCGTCATCAGTGGGGCGATTTCCGGAACGGGCGGCATAGTCAAAACGGGCGACGGTCTGCTATGGACGGGCGCAGGAACCCACAGCTATACCGGCATCACGGATATTCAATCGGGCACGATTGAGCTCCGTGCCGCAGGAAGCTTGAAAACATCCAGCCTCATCAACGTAGATGGATTGTTTGACGTTACGGCCATCAACGCCGCTTCTACATCGATCCAGACCTTGACTGGCACGGGCGAGGTTCGGCTTGGAACCAAGACACTCGAGATCACAAACGCAAGCACAACATATGCCGGCGATATCAGCGGCACGGGCGGCGTCACGATCAGCAGCGGTGTTCTCACTCTGGCTGGCGCGACCAGCTATAGCGGCGCAACGTCGATTGCAGCCAGTGCGCGCCTTCAGCTCGGTGCGGGCGGCGCGACGGGCAGTCTGGCCAGCCAGCAAATCTCCAATGAGGGCGAACTGGCATTCAACCGCAACAATGCGTTTGATTTCAGCGCGGACATTTCTGGAAACGGTGCCGTGTTCCAGAGCGGAACGGGCACCACCACCCTGACGGGCAATAACACCTATAGCGGCGACACCAATATCGAAGCCGGAACCCTGAAAGCGGGTGCGACCAACGCCTTCAGCACGTCATCGGCTTTTACAGTTTCGTCCGGCGCGACGCTCGATCTCAACGACATGGATCAGACACTGGTGACGCTCGCCAATGCGGGTAATGTCAATTTCGGCACATCGACCAGCAACAATCTCCACATTACCGGCGATTATGTCGGCAATAACGGCATGCTGACGATCAATGCCGTTCTTGGCGACGACACGTCGAACACGAACACGATCGTGATTGATGGCAATACGTCGGGCACCAGCTTCCTCCATGTCAATAATCGCGGTGGAACGGGCGACAGCACGACGCTGGGCATCGAAGTCATCAAGGTCAACGGCAGTTCTGACGGTGATTTCATACTGGACGCGCAATATCGTGCAGGCGGCAGCCCCGCTGTGGTGATCGGCGCGTATGAGTACGGCCTTTATAAAGGCAATGCTGAAGGTCAGAACACCAATGACTGGTATCTGATTTCCAAGAAGACGCCAGTGATCCCCACGCCAGATCCAGACCCAAATCCGGAAAACCCCAACACCGAAAACCCAGTTCCAGAGAAGCCGGAACCACAACCGGAAGGCAAGCTGCAAGCCGGTGCGCCGGTCTATGAGGCCTATTCGCAGCATCTGCTTGGGATGAACGGCGTCTCTTCGCTGCGCCAGCGCACGGGCAACCGCGTGTGGGTGGGGCAAACCACGTCTTCCGACAAGGAAACCGCAACCTCCATGGGCAATGGCGTCTGGGGCCGCATTGAAGGCGCGCATAATCGTCTTGAAGCCGACTACAGCACCACCGGAACCCAAATCCGTCAGAACATCTTGAAGATGCAGGCGGGTATTGACGGCGCGTTTCTGGAAAATGAGCAGGGTCGCCTCGTTGGCGGCATCTTCGGCCAATATATGCATGGCAAAACCAGAACATCGTCCAGCGAATTCGTGTCCGGCGATATTTTCACGGATGGTTATGGCCTCGGTGGAACCCTGACCTGGTATGGCGAGAACGGCTTTTATGCAGACGGGCTGGCGCAGGCGACATGGTATGACAGCGACCTGACCACATCGGCAGAAGGCGCATCGGCGCTCGCCACCGGAAGCCATGCTTTCGGCTATGCGCTGTCGCTGGAAAGCGGGCAGAAACTCGCCATCGACAACGATTGGTCGGTCACGCCACAAGGCCAGCTGGTCTATTCCTCGGTGGACGCCGACAACTTCATCGACGGTTTCGGCAGCGCCGCGCGGTTTGATCGTGGCGAGAGCCTGCAAGGCCGTCTTGGCCTCAATCTCGATTACGCATCTTCCTGGCAGAACACCAGGGGCACAACCGACCGCGCCAGCCTCTACGGCATCGCCAACCTTTATTACGAATTCCGCGACGGCACCCGTGCCGATCTCGCAGGCGTCAGTCTGGCAAGCCGTCAGGATCGTCTGTGGGGCGGTCTCGGCGTCGGCGGCAGCTATGATTTCGACAATCGGCGCTATTCCGTGTTCGGCGAAGGACTGGTCAACACAAGCCTGAATAATTTCGGCGACAGCTACACGCTGAAGGGCAATGTCGGCCTGCGCGTCAACTGGTAAAAGCACGGCAGAGCGGCTTCGCATCACGAAGCCGCTCTCAATTATGTTACAGGGCCGATTGAACCAAATCGCCAGAGCCGCGTTTATTAAGCATTCGTTAACCATAACGGAGGCTGTCATGCTCTGGTACTACCGACTGGAAACCAGTTTTGCCGCCGCATTCGTGATCGCTGCGGCAGTCACACTCTGGTTGATGTGAGGCGGAGGCCAACACCGCCCACTTTCTCCAACACCACAACAACGGAGGACCACACTATGCAGTGGCTCCATTGGATCGCGTTTGGAATGATTGCCGCCATGCCACTTGTCGTGTTCGGCATTACTTATCTTGAACTGGGTCGCAAATGATCTGAAATGATCGGGCTCGGCATCATCCGTCAGGGGACAGATGATGCCTTGCCTGCATAATGTCGTTCTCTTTCATGAGAGGCAAGACCACAATTTCGGATGACTTCTGTGTATGCAGCCCTTATGCACAGGAGAACGATTTTTCCCGGTTTTGCTGCATGAAAGGACATCACGATGAGCGACGCCATCCTGATTACGGTCGATGAACTGTTCGAACTCGTGAAGGACACACTCCGCAACGCCACATTCAGCGATGACCATGCAGCCGCAATCGCGCGCACCATCGTCGCCGCAGAACGCGACGGCTGCAAATCGCATGGCATTTACCGCATCGAAGGCTGCCTGCGCACCGTGAAGAGCGGCAAGGTGGCGACCGATGCCGTGCCCGTGCTGACCGTGGATGACAGCGCTGTGGTGCGCGTCGAAGCTCATGGCGGCTTTGCCAATCTCGCATTCGAAACCGGCAAACCGGCGCTGATCGAACGGGCGCGCAAGCTCGGTCTGGCCGCCCTCGTCATCAATGATTGCACCCATTTCGCAGCCCTCTGGCCGGAAGTGGAAGCGCTGGCCGACGAAGGCCTCGCAGCCATGGCCATGTGCCCAAGCTATGCGACCGTTGCGCCTGCGGGCGGCAGCAAGCCGCTTCTTGGCACCAATCCATTTGCGTTTGGCTGGCCGCGCACTGGCGAAAACCCCTATGTGTTCGATTTTGCAACCAGTGTCGCGGCACGCGGCGAACTGGAACTTTACCGCCGCGCGGGCAAGCAATTGCCGGAAGGCTGGGCGGTTGACGCCGAAGGCAATCCGACCACCGATCCGGAAGCAGCCCTCGCAGGCGCCATGCTGCCCTTCGGCCAGCACAAGGGTTCGGCCATTTCGACCATGATCGAGCTTCTGGCCGGTTCCATGATCGGCGATTTCAGCAGCCCGGAAGCGCTCGCCTATCTCGGCACCACGACAATTGCCCCACGCCACGGTGAACTGATCCTCGCTTTCGACCCGACACGCATGGCCGGTGGGCGTCTCAATCCGATCCAGCACGGCGAAATCCTGCTGGAAGCCATTGCCGGTCAGGGTGCGCGCCTGCCGTCCCAACGCCGTTTCGCGGCCCGCCGTGAATCGCTCTCCAAGGGCATTTCGCTGACGCAGGCGGAAATGGAACAGCTCGAAATGCTGCGCCAGAAGGGCCTCGACGCCGTCGCGTAGTTCGGACCGCAACCAAACAAAAACCCCGCCAATTGGCGGGGTTTTTTATTTGCGAATTTTATAACGTTCAGGCTGCGTATTTCGCGACCGCGCCGCCCTGCTTGTTCCACGCTGCATACCAGGTCTGAAACAGCTTCAGCTGCGCTTCGCAATAACCGCGCTGGGCATCGGACAGCTTGTCCGTCTCGTTGAAATGCAGTTCATATTCCGGGTTTCCGGTCACGACCATCATGTGCTTGTAGAACAGGACGAGGTCCGGGCCTTCATCGAAGGAAGACAGCACGCCAAGTGCGGCTTCCAGTTCAAGCGCGGCAGCGCGGGCCTCAACATCGCCCGCAGCAGCGGCCTTGGAAAGCGATACCAGATGCTGCACTTCTTTCGGCAGCACATTGCCGATTCCGGTGATGGCCCCCTTTGCGCCGCAATTGACGAAGCCGTGGAACACGCCCGTATCGACACCGACCATCAGGGTCACATCGTCATCGGCGCTGGTGATGTTTTCTGCCGCATAACGCATGGCTTCCGCCCCGCCGAATTCCTTGAAGCCGATCAGGTTCGGATGCTCAGCGCGCAGCGCGAAGAAAAGATCGGCACGGGTGGCAAAGCCGTAATAGGGGCTGTTGTAGATGACCGCCGGAAGATCGGGCGCAGCCGCCAAAATGGCCTTGAAGTGCGCCTTCTGGGCGGAAATCGACGAACCACGCGACAGAACGCGCGGGATGACCATCAGGCCCTTTGCACCAACTTTCTGGGCATGAGCAGCGTGAGCGACAGCGGAAGCCGTGTTGACCGCGCCGGTGCCGACGACGACAGGCACGCCAGCCTTGGCCAGCGCTTCAACGCCCGCCATGCGCTGTTCGTCGGTGAGAAGCGGCCAGTCGCCCATCGAACCGCAATAGACGACGGCAGACATGCCAGCGGCGATCAGTTCCTTGCCCTTGCGCACCAGCGCATCGAAGTCCGGCGTACGGTCTGGCTTGCATGGCGTCATGAGTGCGGGAATGCAGCCGGAAAAAATATCAGAAGTCATGGTCCTGTCCTTGAATCTCTTCAACGCGTTTTTCAATCAACCAGAGTCTACAACCGGCTTCAGCAAGCCTTGCATGAAATCAAATATACACAATGTATTTTTCTTGTCGACTAAAATTTCAATTGCAACTACGATCTAATCACCATCACAAAGGTTATTGCGGATAACGGCGTGAAAGCATGCCTCCCGGCTCTTCCCGCCCGCCCCTTTCAATAAAGGACACGCCATGAGCAAAGCACCATCCAGCCAATCGGCAAACCGGTCTGAGGGCCAATCTGCCGACCGCAAGAAGGGCTCGGGCGTCAAGATGGTCTATGATGTGCTGCGCGATGAAATCATCGATCTTTCGCTCGCCCCCGGCAGCCCCATCGATGAGAACCAGCTGGCCGAACGCTTTGCCATGTCGCGCACGCCGATCCGCGAGGCGCTTGTGAGGCTTGCCAGCGACGGGCTGGTGACGACGCTCCCCAACCGCTCGACGGTGGTTTCGAATATCGACTTTCTGAGCCTGCCTGCCTTTTTCGACGCGATCACCCTGATGTACCGCGTCACGACGCGGCTTGCCGCACGCCACCGCACCAAAGCGGACCTCAAGATCATCCGCGCCCATCAGGAAGATTTTGCCAGGGCCGTGCGGGCGCAGAACGCGCTGGACATGATTTCGACCAATCGCGATTTTCATGCGGCGATCGCCGAGGCCGGGCGCAATCCGTTCTATACGAGTTTTTTCGCACGCCTTCTTGATGAAGGCCGCCGTTTGCTGCGCCTTTATTATTCGTCTTTCTCGGACCAGCTGCCGGAACAATATGTGACGGAACATGAAGACATGATCCGCGCCATTGAAGAGCAGGATGTCGAAACAGCAGACCGGCTCGGCAAGGCGCATGGCGACCAGATCGTACAGCAGATCCGCAAGCTGATCGCCGAAGACCGGCGCGATGTGATGGAACTCTGATCAGCCGCCATTCACCAGCGCGAGGACAAGCTGCTGCACATTGCCGCCATTGCCCATCTCGACACGGTCGAAATCGCGGCCTTGCGCGCGTTGCACGGCAACCAGATCGGTGATTTCCTTGATCAGCACCTTGCGCATTTTCTGGCATTTCGGATCGTTGGGCACGGAAAGTCCAACCGTGCGGCGCACGATTTCCCGCGTCATGTCCTTGGCGCTGTCGCCATGCACCAGCTCGTGCTTGCGGATGCCTTCGATGAAGACGTCCCAGTTTTCGCGCACCGGCGACGGCAGCTTTTGTGACGGCTTCGGCAGCGTATAGGTGATCTTCAGCTTCGGTTTTGCCGACAGAATCGTGCAGCCATTGTTGCTGTTATCGAATTTGCGGTCCCAGGTCAGCACATAGCTCGTATGGGCGATCACCCGTCCAATCCCGATCTTCGGCCCACGCTGGCCAATGGATCGATAGAGATCAATGCCGGTCTGCCCGGTAATGGCGTAAGGCTTGACCTCTTCGACGGCCTTCCAGTCGTCTTCAGCATAAGCGGGCACCGCCGCGAGCAGTGCAAGAATTGCCAGTCCAACGATTTTCTTCACGACCACCCCATCAACAACAAGATGCCGGGCAACTTACAGGAGCGGATTGCATTGCAGAAGCCATGCTTTTCGTTTGCCGAAAACTATTGTCCACAGTGACGGGAATCGAAGGAGATTGACTCCCGCCACCCATCATCGTTTGATCGCATCATGCATGGGGGTTCTGCGGGGTGGCATTTTTGCCGGAGCAAGGAAAAACCATCTCATTCAAACAAGAAAATGGAGTTGCGTTGTGCTCAAATCCACCAGACGGGGAATAATTCATCTTGCCTTAGCTCTTGCCGCCACCACGGCGATCGGCACTTTCGCTACCGCAGCGGAAGCCAAGGACAAGATCCTCCTGATCATCAACGGCGCCCTCGGCGACAAATCATTCTTTGATTCCGCCGCCAAGGGCATGAAGATGATCAAGGACAAATATGGCGACGAGGTAGAGACCAAGATTCTCGAAATCGGCGACGATCCGACCAAGTGGGAGCCGGTCTTCCTCGACGCGTCCGAACAGGACTGGGACCTGATCATCGGCGGCACCTATCAAATGTCGGAAACCGTCGGTTCGGTCGCCAAGCAGTATCCGGACAAGAAATACGTTCTTTACGATGCGAGCGTGCCTTATGAGGAAGGCGGCTATGACAACGTCTATTCCATCCAGTACAAGCAGAACGAGGGTTCCTATCTCGGCGGCATGCTGGCGGCTTCGCTGCTGAAAGACGGCAAGCTTGGCGATACGGGCAAGAATCTCGGCTTCCTCGGCGGCATGGATATTCCGGTCATCAACGATTTCCTCGCTGGCTATATTGCAGGCGCACAGTCGGTCACGCCGGATGTGAAGATCGCCATTTCCTATGCCGGTTCATTCATGGATGCCGCCAAGGGCAAGGAACTCGGCCTCGCGCAATATCGCTCCGATGTGGCGCTTGGCTTTGTGGTCGCGTCGCAGACCGGCCTCGGCCAGCTTTCGGCTGCCAAGGAAACCGGCAAATATGTACTCGGCGTCGATTCCGATCAGGAAGCGATCTTCAAGGACAGCGACCCGGCCATTGCCAAGCAGGTTGTCAGCTCCGTGCTGAAAAACGTCGATGTCAGCCTCTTGCAGGCCTATGATCGCTTCAAGGCAGGCGACCTGCCTTTCGGCAAGGCGGAAGCGCTTGGCCTGAAGGAAGGCGCAGTTGGCATCGTGATGGATGGCAACATGGCGACCATGGCCAGCCAGGAAACCAAGGATGCCATCAAGAAGGCCTCCGACGAGATTTCCGAAGGAAAGATCACGGTTCCGACCGGCTTTGGGCTCAGCACTGAAGACCTCAATGCCATGCGCAACAAGGTTCGTCCCTGATCGTGGCAAATCAAGCTGAAACACATGAAGGCGGCGATGCTATCGTCGCCTTCCGCGATGTGAGCAAGGTCTATCCGAACGGCACGGTTGCGCTGCGCGACGTGTCGTTTTCGATCCGCGCCGGATCGATCCACGCCATTTGCGGCGAGAACGGCGCTGGCAAATCCACGCTCATGAAAATCCTGTTCGGCATTGAAAATGCCACGGCGGGAGAAATCGTCGTGGATGGCCAGCATATCGCATCATGGTCGCCGGAAGATGCCGCCGCGAAGGGCATCGGCATGGTGCATCAGCATTTCTCACTGGTGCCGACATTGACCGTTACGGAAAACATCATTCTCGGCCATGAACCGGTAAAGGCCGGACTGATCGACCGCGTTGCCGCGCGCAAAATGGTCGATGAACTGATGCAGCAATATGACCTGCATGCCGACCCGGATGCGATCACGGGCACACTATCCGTCGCAGCCCAGCAGAAGGTCGAAATCCTGAAGGCGCTGGCGCGCCGCACACGCCTGCTGATCCTCGACGAACCGACTGCCGTTCTCTCTCCGCCGGAGATCGAGGAACTGATGCGACGGCTGAAAAGCCTGCGCGACGACGGCATCACCATTCTTTTCATTTCGCACAAGCTGAACGAAGTGCGCGAACTGGCGGAAAGCGTCACCGTGCTGCGCGCCGGTGCTGTAACCGGCACGGAAAAGCTTGCCGATGTGCCCGACGATGCCATCATGCAGATGGTGATGGGCCATGCCGTCGACATTCCAAAACGCGCCCACAAGACCGGCCCGACCAGAACCGTTCTCGCCATGAATGGCGTGACGACCAAGGCGCCCGATCCTGCCGACCGCATCAACGATATCAACCTCACCATTGGTGCAGGCGAAATCGTCGGCGTTGCGGGTGTGGATGGCAGCGGCCAGCGCGGCCTCGTCTCCGTCCTGTCCGGTCTGGCGGAAGCATCCAGCGGCACGATCAGTCTCAACGACGCAAACATGCTTCGCGCCGACACGGCCAGCTGGCGCAAAAAGGGCCTTGCCTATCTTCCTGCCGACCGTTTTTCGCAAGGCGGCGCGCCCGGCCTGTCGCTGGCGGAAAATGCCATCGCCGGAACCGACCGCAACTCCGATACGGATCGCGGACCCTTCCTGCGCTGGAATGCGATCAAGACGCGCGTACAGGGCATGATCAAGCGCTATTCCGTGCGCGCCGGCGCGATTACGGAGCGGCTCGATTCCCTTTCCGGCGGCAATGCGCAAAAGCTGATTGCAGCGCGCGAGCTGGCAACCAATCCGAAATTTCTCATCGCCGATCAGCCGACGCGCGGCATCGACGTTTCGGCGGCAGCCTTCCTGCATCGCCGCATCGATGAAGTGGCGCAGGGCGGCTGCGCGGTGCTGCTGGTCAGCGCCGATCTCGATGAATTGCTGCGTCTCAGCGACCGTGTCGTTGTGCTTTTCAACGGGCGCATCGTTGCCCATCTCGAAAACGGGCCCGACATCACGCCTGCGACGCTCGGCCCCTATATGCTCGGAACCAAGGTGGCTGCCTGATGCGCAAAATTCTGGCTTCCCTCGTTCCGTTCTTCCTGACCGTGCTGGTCATTGCCGTCATTATGGCCGTGCTGCTGGTGCCGCTGGCGCTGATGCAGGATGACCCGGCGGCGATTCTGAAGACGTTTTTCCTCGGCCCCTTCGGCAGCATCCGCCATATGGGCAATATGGTGGAAGCGGCAACGCCGATCATGCTGACCGGGCTTGCCATCACCATCATGTTCCGCTCCGGCTTGTTCAATCTCGGTGCCGAAAGCGGCTTCTTTCTGGGCGCGCTCGGCGCGGTGACGGGTGCCGTGCTGATCCCGTCGCTCGGCTGGTTCTCGCTGCCTGTCGCCATTCTGTGCGGCGCGGTTGCGGGCAGCTTTGCCTGCACCATTCCGGCGGCTTTGCGCCTGCGCTACGGCGCATCGGAAATGGTGACCTCGCTGGTGTTGAACTATGCCTTCCTGTTCCTCGGCCTGTTCGTGCTGAATTATGTCATCCGCGATCCGGCTGCGGGCGGTATGATGTCCTACAGAATTCCGCCCGAGGCCAAGCTCGACCGGCTGCTGGCGGGCACGCGCCTCAACAGCGGCTCGATCATCGCCATTCTGGCCTGTATCGCGGGCGGCATCTGGCTTTACTGGACGCGCTCCGGCCTTAATATCCGCATTGCGGGCTCCAGCCCCGGCTTCGCCAATCATCTCGGCCTACCGCTGAAACGTATCATCATGCGGGCGCAGATTGTCGGCGGTCTGGTGGCGGGCATGGCAGGGGCGCTCGAAGTGCTGGGCCTCCATGCGCGCTTTTCCTGGCTGGACCTGCCCGGCTATGGCTGGACCGGCCTTGTCGTCGCCATTCTGGCGCGGGAAAACCCGTTCATGCTCATCCCGGCTGCCCTGTTCCTCGGTTTCGTTCAGGTGGGCGGCGATCTTCTCGCCCGCAACATGAATATTCCGACCGAGGTGGTGGGACTGGTAACAGCGGCCATCATGGTGGGTGCCACGGCCAGCGTCATCCATAACCATCCGACCGTGCTGCGGCTGATCCGAAGCCTGCGCAATCGTGAAGGCGAACAAGCCGGAGTGCAGCCATGAGCACCGTTCTCGCACAAATTCTCGATCCGTCCTTCATCGGCACGATCCTGCGTGTGGCGACGCCGCTTCTGCTGGCAGCGCTTGGCGTGATGATTTCCGACCGCGCCGGTGTTCTGAACATCGGCATGGAAGGCATGATGCTTGCGGCGGCGCTCATCGCCGTTCTGGCCAGTGCCGCAACGGGAAGCCCGGCCATCGGCCTTTTGGCCGCGCTGATTGCAGGCGCGCTTCTCGGCTGGATCATGTCGGTTTCGGTCAACCGTCTCGGCACCGACCTCATCATGACCGGCATTGCGCTCAACATTGCGGCGGCGGCGGCAACCACGCTCGGCCTTTATCTGGCGACCGGCGACAAGGGCATGTCGGGCGCGCTGAAAAGCGGCGCATTGCCAAGCCTGCCGGTGCCTTTCATCGGCAATATTCATGTGCTGACCTTCGCCGCCCTTCTGGCCGTCCCCGCGGTCAGCCTGCTGATGATGCGCACCCGTTTCGGCCTGCATCTGCGCGCCACCGGCGTCGATCCCAAATCGGCGCGCGCCGCAGGCATTCAGGTCCGGCGCGTGCAGATGCAGGCGCTTGTCCTGTCCGGCCTCTTCGGCGGTGCGGCGGGCGCCTATCTTTCACTGGGCTATGTGACCTGGTTTGCCCAGAACATGACTGCCGGTCGCGGCTTTATCGCGATTGCAGCCGAAGTGATGGGACAGGGAACGGCATGGGGCACGCTTGTCGCGAGCCTTGTACTGGCGGCTGCGGAATCGCTTGCCATCACGCTGCAAAGTCTCGGACTGCCGTTCGAACTGATGCAGATGATCCCCTATCTCGTTCCGGTGGTCGTGCTGACGATCCATGCCGCCCGCAAGCAGCGGCGCGCACGGCAATTGAAGAACTCCTGACATGCATGAAAATGAGAAGAACATGAAGGCTTGGGAACTGACCCGCGATCTGCTGCGCGACACCAAACCCGTGGTGCGGACGGCGGAAGAACAGACATGGGATGCGAGCGCCGTCATGAAGGCGCAGGACGATCTCATGGCCATGTTCTGGAAAAGCAATGTGCCCGGATCGGCAGCACCCGAATGCCTGATGGCAGGCGCGCTGCAATCGCTCGAAAACAAGGGCTATGTGCTGGAACCCTATGCAGAGCTTCTCAGCGATGGGCTGGCAGCGCTTGAGCGCGGCGATTTCGAAACGCTCTACCGGATCGACATGCGCCTGCGCGTGCTGATGCGGGCAGCAACGCCCGACCCGAACCACATTTCGCAGAAGACAGTGCGATATGGGTCGTGGGAGGAGTTCGACGCCGCCGTCCAATGGCCGGATGATGTGCTCTACGCTGTGCATTCAGACGATTTCCGCGACCGCACCGCAGCCGCATGGATGGCGCAACTGGTGGGCGCAGCAGCTGGAACCGCACTGGAAGGCTATACGGCTGAAAACATCATGGAGGTTTTCGGCCCGATCCGCGATTATGTGCGTGAGCCCAACACCTATAATGACGATATCACCTTCGAAATCGCCTTTCTGGAAGCCTTTGGCGACAAGGGTTCCGCTGTCACCAGCCGCGACATTGCCGAGCGCTGGACTGCGCTGATCCCGCTTGGCTGGTCGGCGGAAGCCATCGCGCTTTCCAATATGCGCCGTGGCCTGACGCCGCCGGAAACCGGCACATCAGACAATCCATTCGATGAATGGATCGGCGCGCAGATGCGTGGCACCATTTGCGGCATGGTTGTGCCCGGTCGCGCCCGCGAAGCGGCACGGCTTGCATGGATGGACGCCGAAATCTCCCATGCCGGTAACGGCATTCTGGGCGAGGTGTTCAACGCCGTCATGGCCGCCCGCGCTTTTGCGGAGAGAGACACGCGCGAACTGCTTGTCTCAACGATTGGGCTGTTTTCAACCGAAACGGAATATGGCGCTGTTCTGGCCTTCGCGCTTGATGCCTGCCATTCCGCACGCAACTGGCAGGATGCATGGGCGAAATGCGATGCGGAATATGCCGAATATAACTGGATCCACGTCTATCCGAATGCGGCGGCTCAGGTTATCGCCTTGTGGTTCGGCGAAGGCGATTTCGACCGCACGCTCGAAATCGTGTGCGGCATTGGTCACGACGTCGACTGCAACGCCGCGCAGATCCTGAGCATGATCGCCATCCAGCACGGCTCCGGTATCATCGCGGAACGTTGGTCGAAGCCGCTTTTGGCCGACGACATCGTCACCTATATGCGCCGCCCGGCGAAAATCTCTTTCGAAGCGCTTGTCGACCAGACGGTCGATGCAGCGCGCAACGCTCTTTAATTCCCCTATTAGGAACCCTAACATGGCCCGTAAAATCATTATCGATACCGATCCCGGTCAGGACGACGCCGTTGCCATTCTGCTGGCGCTCGCAAGCCCGGAGCTGGACATTCTCGGCATTACCGCCGTTGCGGGCAACGGCCCGCTGGCACGCACGGAAATCAATGCACGCACCATCTGCGAAGTGGCGAAGAAGCCGGACACCAAGGTGTTTGCAGGTTCCATCCGCCCGCTGGTACGCCCGCTTGTGACCGCCGAAAACGTCCATGGCAAGACCGGTCTCGACGGCTATGATCTGCCCAAGCCGACCATGCCACTGCAGGCGCAGCACGGCGTCGATTTCATCATCGAAACGCTGATGAAAGAGGAACCGGGCACTGTCACGCTTTGCCCGCTTGGACCGCTGACCAACATCGCCTCCGCGCTGATCCGCGAACCGAAGATCGCCGAACGCGTCAAGGAAATCGTGCTGATGGGCGGCGGCTATTTCGAAGGCGGCAACATCACGCCTTCGGCGGAATTCAACATCTATGTCGACCCGCATGCCGCAGCGGTTGTGTTCAAATCCGGCATCCAGATCACCATGCTGCCGCTCGATGTGACGCACAAAGTGCTGACCACCGAAAAGCGCATCGCCGCCATTCGCGGTCTCGGCACCCATGTCGGCGAAGTCGTCGCGGCATGGCTCGAATTCTTCGAGCGCTATGACGAGGCAAAATACGGCACCGATGGCGGCCCGCTGCATGATCCGAACGTGATCGCCTATCTGTTGAAGCCTGAGCTTTATTCCGGTCGCCATTGCAATGTGGAAATCGAGATCAATTCGGAGCTGACCATCGGCGAAACCGTCGTCGACTGGTGGGAAGTGACCGACCGCCCGAAGAACGCGCTCTTCATCAAGGATGTCGATGCGGATGGTTTCTTCACGCTTTTGACGGAACGTCTGGCGACGCTCTGATCCCTCGTCAAAACAAAAAAAGCCGCGCTGGTCCAGCCAGCGCGGCTTGCAGTTTGACGAGTGAAACTCAGGCGCTGGCGATCAGCGCTTCCACTTCGTGCGCGGTCGGTGCTGCCGCACCAGCACCTGCCCGCGTGACTGCTATCGCGCCCGAGGCGGACGCGAAACGCACGCAATCATGCAGCGATTTTCCGTCCGCATAGGCGACGGCAAAGCCACCATTGAAACTGTCCCCGGCAGCGACCGTATCCACGACCTTGACCTTGAACGGCTCGAAATGCCGGACCTCATCCGCCGTGACCAGCAGCGCCCCACGGCTGCCGAGCTTGAGAATAACGGTCCTGGGGCCGCGTTCCAGAAGGTTGCGGCCCGCCGCTTCTGCCGAGGCCAGATCGGTTGGCTCAATGCCAGTGATTTCGGCGGCTTCCGTCTCGTTTGGTGAGATGATATCGCAAAGTGCGATCAGGTCCGCCATGCGGCTGGCATCGCCAACCGGCGCCGGATCGAACAGCACCTGACCGCCGGAAGCCCTTACCGCCCGTGCAACAGCCAGATTAACCTCATGCGGCACTTCGCGCTGCAAAAGGGTGATCTTCGCCTTGGCAATATCGGCAGCATAAGCGTCGATATCGGCTGCCGACCAATGCGCATTGGCACCCGCACAAACCGCAATCGTGTTCTGCCCGGCCTCGTCAACCTGAATGATCGCCATGCCCGTATCGACACCATCGGTCACACGCACGCCATCCGTATTGAGCCCGAAATCCTGCATCTGCTTGACGGCCAGATCACCGAAGGCATCATTGCCCACCGCGCCGACAAAACGCACATCGCCGCCAAGCTTGGCGACAGCCACAGCCTGATTGGCGCCCTTGCCGCCGAGACCGATGCCATAGCCCGATGCATTCACCGTCTGCCCCGGACGAGGCAGCGCCGCCATGCGGGCGCTGACATCCACATTCACACTGCCGAAAATAAAAATCTTCAACGGCTTCCTCCATAGAACTTTAGGGCACCATAGAGCATTTCCAGCAAAAGTGCGAAGCGGTTTTGCGTAGGATAATGCGCAAAAACAAATAGATAGAGCGAAGAAAACTTCCATGTCGGCAGTTCTGTCATGCACAGACAGAAAAGCCGCGAGACGATCCCGCGGCTTTTCTTCAATCATGGCACAAGCGGCTTATTCGGCTTTCAGGAAATCGCCGACTTCCAGCAGCACGAATTCATTGTCGTCCACCTTGTCGAGCGAACGGCCAGCCGAGAACGGCAGATTGTTGTCGTTGCCTACGATGATATGGGTATCGTCTACGCGATCGACATTTTCGATGGTCAGGAATGGCATGTCGTAAATGGCGTCATGACCGCCCTGACGGCGCTTGTTGTCCGGGTCGGCAATGGCCAGCAGGTCGATATAGCCGATCTTGCGCACTTCCTTGCCGACATTGCTGTCGTCGAAGGAAATCTTGTAAATGCGCTTCACCTTGGACGGCACGTCGAAGCAATCGGCTTGCGGCTTCTTCAGATCGGCACAGGCCTTTTCCGCAACACCAACGCCGTTGTCACGCTCGATCACCAGACCCGTGCTGGCGTCCAGCATGTTGAAATCGCCAATTGCTTCGCCGCCATCGGCCAGAGGATAGAGCCATGAACGACCCGTCCATTTCTTGTCGGCCACGCTGAACTCGATGATACGCAGGCCGGTCTTGCCGCTTTCGGTCTTTTCCGGCGCGCCATCGACGAAAAGCGGGCCTTCGAGAAGACCATAAAGCTTCGAACCATCCTTCGACATGGCAAGGCCTTCGAAGCCACCCGAACGCTTCAGATTGTATGCCGGAAGTTTGAGGCTCGGATTGGCAGGCAAAGCGAGCTTCGGATTGTCCGGCGAAACGACCGGCGTTTCACCCACCTGCGTCGCGAATACGTCGGTCAGTTTGCCTTCAGTATCGAACTTCAAAAGGAAGGGACCAAATTCCTCGCCCACCCAGAAACCATCCGCCACCGGCTGGATCGATTCCACGTCGAAATCGGCCCCGGTCAGATAGCGCTTTTCCGCGCCTTCCATGACAATCGGAAACGGCGCCTTCTTGTTCGGATCGGAGAGGAACAGGGTTTTTACCCGCTCGACCTTGCCATTGTCCCAGTCGAATTTCACATTGTGCAGCATCAGCATGGCATCGGGCGAGTTGAGCTTCGACCCAAAACCATTGTCCGACAGCGTCCAGAAGCTGCCGTCTTCCATGGTCTTGATGCCGGAAAAGCCCTGCACCGGCTGGCCGTCGAAAGGAAGCGAAAGGCCGGTTTTGCGCACGCCATCCTTGCCCTCGATCGTGCCGATGCCCTCGGCGCGTTTGCGGTCGGCGGTGGTGAACTTGCCGGAGGTCTTCAAATGATCTGCCGCATCATCCGGTGCCGCGATAACCGTGTTGGCTGGCAGGATCGCGTGAGCCTTGAGTGTGGCCGGAAAGGCTTTTTCCTCAGCCGAGGCCGGTGCGATGGTGAAAGCCAGCAGGCTAGCGAGAAGGGTCGAAGTGCCTAAAGAGCGATGCATGGAATGTCCCCGTTGCGATTGAGCAATGCGCATGGGTAAGCAAGCTTCGTGACAGGTGCTTGACTGTCCAATGAAGCTTTGAAGACTTCCGTGCTGAGAGAGGAAAAACTAACTTCGTAAGCCTGGAATATTTTTCCTCTATTCGGCGGGCAACTATGGCGCTAATTTCCTGCGTCGCTGCATGAGGGAAAAAATGACCGACAATTCGTCCGTTCGCCGCAATATTCTTATCCTGACGATGGCACAGGCGCTCGGCGCGTCGAGCCCGCCCATCGTCATCTCGCTTGGCGGTCTTGTCGGGCAGAAATTGTCGTCTGATCCAGCCCTTGTCACCCTGCCCGTCAGCCTGTTCAATCTGGGGCTCGCGCTTGGCACATTGCCTGCCGCATTTTTCATGCGCCAACTCGGACGGCGCAATGCCTATATGCTCGGCGCACTTGTCGGCGTGGCGGCGGGGTTGATCGCAGCCGCAGGCATTTTCTCGGCATCGTTCCTGATCTTCTGCCTTGGCACGCTGACGGCGGGTCTCTACGCCGCCTATGTGCAAAGCTATCGCTTTGCCGCCGCAGACGCCGCCAGCGGCGACATGAAGGCCAAAGCAATTTCCTATGTGATGGTCGGCGGTCTTATCGCCGCAATCGTCGGCCCGCAATTGGTGATCTGGACGCGCGATACCATCCCCGACGCCATGTTCGCGGGCAGTTTTCTGAGCCAGGCGGTGCTTGGCCTCCTGGCATTGCCGGTGCTGTTCATGCTGCGCGCGCCCAAGGCCGTCAAAGCAGCCAATGCCAACAACGATACCGGCAGACCCCTGATTGAGATTCTGAAAATGCCACGCTTCATCCTGTCGGTGGCGGCTGGCGTCTGCTCCTATGCCCTGATGACCTTCGTGATGACGGCAGCACCTATCGCCATGGTCGGCCATGGCCATTCGGTGGACCACGCGGCGCTTGGCATTCAGTGGCACGTGCTGGCTATGTTTGGACCGAGCTTCTTCACCGGCAAACTGATCGCCCGCTATGGCAAGGAGAAGATCACCGCGCTCGGGCTTATCCTGATCGCCGGGGCCGCAGCCGTCGCGCTCGGCGGCTTCGATGTCGGCCATTTCTGGTTTGCACTGATCTTGCTTGGCATCGGCTGGAATTTCGGCTTCATCGGTGCCACCGCGATGGTCACCGACTGCCACACGCCCGCCGAACGCGGCAAGGCACAAGGCGCCAACGATTTCATCATGTTCGGAACGGTTGCCTGCGCGTCGTTCTTCGCGGGATCGCTGCTGCACGCTTCCGGTTGGGAAACCATCAACTGGCTGGTTTTCCCCGCTGTCGCGCTGGTGCTTGTGCCGCTGATCCTGCGCCTGAAACCCAAGGTCGTGACACAATAATCAGCTTGGCAAACAAGCACACTATCGTGACTTGGACTTAGTTTCGCCAGAAGCTATCTCTACTGAAATGCACCGATCCGATTCCGTCGGAACGGTGTTCTATTTTAATTTCCTAATCATTGATGGACGCCGCATACTCAAGTTTTTGAACGCCAGGCGAACCGCTGGAATGAGACTATGATCAACGATCTTACCGACGAAATGTTCTGGCTGTTCACCATCGGTGTCTGCATCCTGTTCTTCATCCGCCTGCTGTCGCCGCCCCCGGCAATGCGCAGCAAGACATCCGCGCAGACGCTTCCGCGCCCGCGTTGGCGTTCACGGCGCAGGGCTTTCCGCGAGCGCTGGATGGCGCGCAGCAAGGACGCGCAGCGTCCTAACGCATAAAGATCAGCGCCATGCCGACCACGGCAAAGGCGGCCCCGAGCCATGCGCCCGCTGCCGGGCGCTCGCCTGTTCGAAGCCAAAGCAGCGGCAATATGATGACGGGTGTTGTAGCCGAAATGGTCGAGACAATGCCCGCTTTCCCGCCCGACAAGGCAAAAAGCAGCAAGGTCATGCCGACGCCAAGCGACAGGAAGCCGGTCAGGGCCGTCATCGCTCCAACCCGCCAGTTGAGCGGATTGCGGGGCTTGACGGCTGCGAAGGGCAGCTGCATCAAAACCGACAGACAGGTGGCGGCAATACCGACGCGCAACATGGAGCCGACAAACGGGTCGATGCCCGTTTCCATCACCGGACGTGCGATGATCGAGCCGATGGCCTGACCAAGCGCCGACAAAAGCCCGAGGCCGACACCGGCCCACAGCGACCCTTTGATCGTTTCCCATGGATGCTGCTGATTGGCGCGCTTGCCAAAGAAGATCGCCAGCGAAACACCGAAAACCGTGATGACAATACCGAGCACGGCGGTCAGGGAAAGCGTTTCACCCAGCACCAGCCAGCCCAGCAATGCGGTCATTGGCGCATTCATGGCGAACAAAATGCCGGAGCGGCGGGGCCCAAGCCTGTTGAGCGTGATGAAAAGCAGGGTATCGCCCAGAAAAATGCCGATGAAACCTGAAAGCAGCAACGGCAGAACGACATCGCCGGTCAATTGCTGCCATTTTCCGGTGGCAATCACGTAGATGGCGAGCAGGCTCGTCACGAACACCTGGCGCACGCGATTGAAGGCAAGCGCGCCCAAATGACCGGCTGGCCAGGCGGAAATGAGACCCGTCAGTGCCCAGCACGTTGCTGCCCCCGCCGCAGCCAGCTCATAGATCGGCATGTTATTCCTGCAATTTTTAAGAACCCGGCGTTCGGTGCGTCAATCGCCTTCCGCTTTCTATCGGGGCAGGAAAATGCCGTCTATTTCATTCTCGTGAACTGGCTATCACCGAAATCGAACAATAAACGAAACAGCTCTATCGGTAACCCATGTTGCTCATAAGAGGCGCCTTGCTTTTAGATCGTTTCAGACCAGAAGTCGCAAATTGGCTGCTTTGGAACCAAGCGCCGGGTCATATACCCATGAAATAGTTTTCGGTTTGAGTGGTTTGTGATTCACTGTCTCCATTCATTTGAAGGCAATGATGGCTCGTTTTGATTTAACTGATTTCGAATGGTCCGCAATTGAACCGCTTCATCCGACCAAAGTGCATGGTAAGGCCCACGTTGACGCTCGACGTGTTTTGAACCGTATATTCTGGCGGCTGAGAACAGGTGCGCCATGGGCAGATATTCCAGCCCGCTCCGGTCTGTACGACTGTAAATCGCTTCAACAGATGGCGCCATTCAGGGCACCGGGCACGCATTCTCAACGCGATATTAGATGCTTACGACGGCGATATACAGTTGATCGACTGCTCGTCAATCCGCATCCTGAAGAGGTGAGACCTCAAAAAATAGATCCCGTGAATCGATTGCAGGTCGAACGGGTTGCTCCATGAAGCGTGCACAAGCCCTACCGCACGACCGGGATGGTGCATGGATCGAAGCTTTTGGTATTTTCATGGGAGTTTGGTTGCGGGGGCAGGATTTGAACCTGCGGCCTTCAGGTTATGAGCCTGACGAGCTACCGGGCTGCTCCACCC
>NZ_JABXGB010000090.1:0-1218 GCF_022627935.1 Ochrobactrum sp. C6C9
TCGGGCGTTGAGCTTGCCAACGTCAAGATGTCGATGAACCCTTTTGACGAGATTGCGGTTGAAGAGGCGATCCGTCTGAAGGAAGCTGGCAAGGTAACGGAGATTGTGGCTGTTTCGGTTGGCCCGGCACAGGCGCAGGAAACGCTGCGCACGGCGCTTGCCATGGGTGCGGACCGCGCCATTCTGGTCAAGACCGACGAGACGGTCGAGCCACTCGGCGTTGCCAAGGTGTTGAAGGGCGTGGTCGAGGCTGAACAGCCGGATCTCGTTTTCCTCGGCAAGCAGGCGATCGACGACGATGCCAACCAGACCGGCCAGATGCTGTCGGCGCTCCTCAACTGGAGCCAGGCAACCTTTGCCTCCAAGGTGGAACTGGCTGACGGTTCGGCCAAGGTCACGCGCGAAGTGGATGGCGGTCTGCAGACCATCGATGTGAAGCTTCCGGCGATTGTCACGGTTGATCTTCGTTTGAACCAGCCGCGTTATGCGTCGTTGCCCAATATCATGAAGGCGAAGAAGAAGCCGCTGGACGAGAAGTCGCCTGCCGATTTCGGCGCCGATATTGCGCCACGCCTCAAGGTGCTGAAGACCGAAGAGCCGGGTGGCCGCAAGGCTGGCGTCAAGGTTGGCTCGGTTGCCGAGCTGGTTGAGAAGCTCAAGGCTGACGGCATCATCTAAGAAATCGGAAGGGACGAGATAAATGGCTATTCTTCTTATCGCCGAACACGACAATGCAACCCTTTCGGACCAGACGGCAAAGGCGCTGACGGCAGCTGCCCAGATCGGCGGCGATGTCGATATTCTGGTTGCAGGCAAGGGTGCAAAATCTGCAGCCGATGCAGCCGCCAAGCTCAAAGGCGTGCGCAAGGTTCTGCTGGCTGAAAGCGATGCGCTGGAAAACCGTCTGGCCGAGCCAACGGCAGCACTCATCGTGGAACTCGCCGCCAATTACGACACGGTCATCGCACCGGCGACGACCTCGGCCAAGAACATCCTGCCGCGCGTTGCAGCACTTCTCGATGTGATGCAGTTGTCCGAAATCATGGAAGTGGTGTCAGCGGATACGTTCAAGCGTCCGATCTATGCGGGCAATGCGATCCAGACAGTGCAGTCCACCGACGCCAAGAAGGTGATCACAGTGCGTACGGCCTCCTTCTCCGCAACGGGCGAGGGTGGTTCGGCTGCCGTCGAGAACGCAACCGTGCCTGCCGATCCGGC
>NZ_JABXGB010000091.1:0-1075 GCF_022627935.1 Ochrobactrum sp. C6C9
GCCTCCAGCGACAGGAGGTTCGGAGCAGATGTATAAGTCCGCATGGCCGATGCGTCGGCGGGCAAGTCCCATACACTCGGATAAATGGCGTTCGGATTTCTATTGTCGTTATAGATTAACTGCTGTTTCCAAACAAACCACTCGCCCATCCCAACGAAACCGGACTGCGAATTGCTGATAATCCCATTGTAGACCGTCGGGAAAGTCGTTTGTCCGCTAGTGGTTCCAACCAGCCTACCCATGACAGTATAAAACTGTCTTGCTGTGACAACGTTATGGTTTGTCGAACCGACCAGCGCGTAGTAGCTTTGAAAAGCACCGCATTCAACTCGATTGCTCAGAAGATCAACCTGCCTGAATTCAGACATTGGAACATACCCCATATTGGGGTACGCATTAGTTATTCTATAGAACGTATTGACGTTAAAAAACGCGTCGCCCGTACTGCCAATATTGCTACCTGAAATAACGACATTGCCCCTATCATTGGTGATGTTGAAGCTCGCCGGGAGGGTGGATAGCTCTGCCGAGCGATAGAAAAACGGGTTGGTCGGGAACACATAAGACAGGTTCTGTGTCTCCGAATTGAAGAAGAACCTGTCAAATGCCGTGTTTGCCAGCGTCAGCGGATCGTCAGCGTCATACTTCAAGCACTTCAAAACCGGGCCAACGCCCGGTTTGTAGCCGATAAATGTCTGGGTCATGTGAATATCCGCAGATCGGCTAAGTTGTCATAGCCGCGCATGATGAACTTGCCGTTGTTGGACTGAAGCACGTCGAAATACAGCGTTCCGAGACGGGCATTTTGAATGTAGACCTGCCCGTTCTGCACAACGAACGGATAGGTGAATGTGCCGTTATTGTTCGGATCGGCAATCGCAAACTGGTTGGACACAACAATGAACTGGCTACCCGTCGGGGTGACATTGATGAACCAGCCAGCCTGTTTCCAAGTATCGCCTGTGTTGATGCGCGCGTAAGCCGATATTCTGGCCGATGTGCCACCGCCGCCGACTGTTGACGTCATGCGCCAGCCAGAGTTAGCCACGGTTCCGTCAACAGACGCATTCACGTC
>NZ_JABXGB010000092.1:0-1071 GCF_022627935.1 Ochrobactrum sp. C6C9
GTGCTGGATGCGCCGATTGAAATCATCACCGCCGACCATCAGAACAAACCGGACGTCGCATCGAACATCGCGCGCCAGTGGTACGACACCGAACAGGTCGATTCCATCATGGAACTGACGACCTCGTCCGTCGGCCTCGCCGTACAGGCCTTGTCCAAGGACAAGAAGAAGATCACCATCAATACAGGTGCCGCCACGTCGGAACTGACCGGCAAGCAGTGCACGCCTTATGGCTTCCATTGGGCCTATGACACCCACGCGCTTGCGGTCGGCACCGGCGGTTCGCTCGTGCAGCAGGGCGGCGATACCTGGTTCTTCCTGACCGCCGATTACGCCTTCGGCTATTCGCTGGAAGAGCAGACCACAAAATTCGTGGAATCGAAGGGCGGCAAGGTGCTCGGTTCCGTCCGCCATCCGCTGTCCAACACGGATTATTCCTCCTTCCTGCTGCAGGCCCAGGCTTCAGGCGCCAAGGTTGTCGGCCTTGCCAATGCGGGTCTCGACACGTCGAACACCATCAAGCAGGCCGCAGAATTCGGCATCGTGGCTGGCGGCCAGCGCCTCGCCGCCCTGCTCTTCACCCTGTCGGAAGTGCACGGTCTCGGCCTCGAAGCCGCACAGGGCCTGACGCTCACCGAAGGCTTCTACTGGGATCGCGACGATGAATCGCGCGCCTTCGGCAAGCGCTTCTTCGACCGCACCGGCCGTATGCCGAATATGATCCAGGCGGGCACCTACTCTGCCGTCACACAATATCTGAAGGCGATCAAGGAAGCAGGCACGGATGAAACCGAAGCCGTCGCCAAGAAGCTGCATGAAATGCCGGTTGAAGACGTCTTTGCCCGTCACGGCAAGGTCGGCGCCAATGGACGCATGATCTATGACATGTATCTGATGGAAGTGAAGAAGCCGGATGAAAGCAAGGCGCCTTGGGATTATTATAAGGTGCTGGCAACCATCCCCGGCGATCAGGCTTACATGAAGCCTTCGGAAAGCGGCTGCCCGCTTGTGACGCAGTAAAGAGGCTTTTTGGATGACAGCTTCGACTGGCAATGTGACGGCTCTGCGTGA
>NZ_JABXGB010000093.1:0-1008 GCF_022627935.1 Ochrobactrum sp. C6C9
GAAACAACTGAAGTCGATAGCGACTTACCGCGAATACATCATGGACTGGCCCGATAGGCTTTGCGTCGATGCGGCCATCGAAGCAGAAAAGCTCGGCGCTGATGTCCGCTTGTTCACCAATGCGAGCATCAGAGAAAAAAACTCTGATGGGCTGTGGCGGGTCGATCTTAGCTCTGCAGATCGTGAAATGAGCAGCGTGTTCGCACCTATCATTCTCAATCTTGCCGGAACTTGGATCGATGACGTTCTACAGGGGGTGTCCGGGGAGGGGAATGATCGTCTGATTCACGGGACGAAAGGCGCGCATATAGTCGTTCGTCTTCCGGATTATTATCGTGGTCATGGGGTTGCGGCGCTTAACCGATTGGGAATGCCGATTTATTGTCTGCCGTTCAAGGAGGACCTTTATCATATTGGCCCGACCGAAACCTATTTCGAAGGCGACGCTAGTAGCGTTAGGGCCGATGACGTCGATATTGAGTTTCTACTCGATGAAATCAATTTTCTTCTCCCTACTCTCAAACTGACGAAACAGAACGTCGAATTTACCTGGGCCGGTGTGCGGCCGTTGACCTTCAATCCCAAAAATCCTGACGGCGACAGAGTTCGGCAAATCCATGATTTGAAGGGCAAAGGTCATTCGGGAATTTTCGCGATGACCGCCGGACCGGTTATGAGCCATATGAGTGCAGGAAGGGAGCTGCTGGCAACGGTAGATGCAAACATTCCGATGCGGCCTGATCGGCAAAGAAGGCTATTGCAGCAGACGAATACACCGTTGACAACCGATGAAGGCACGTTGTCGTTTCGGCATTATGTCTCGCGAGAACATGCCCAGGATCTGAAAGGTATCTTCTATACCCGTAGCGGCATAGGTTGGGGGCGGCACATAGACCGAGCCACTGCAACTGATGCGGCCAGTGAAATCGCGGATTTGCTAGGATGGGAGCCAGAGCAGATCGAGCGCGAAGTAGACAAGTTTCTTCAATACCAACGGGAAATTCACCG
>NZ_JABXGB010000094.1:0-957 GCF_022627935.1 Ochrobactrum sp. C6C9
CCCCTACCGCCCCGAATACAGCAACCCAAAACCGCTGGAGCGAACTCAAAACTGGATAAAACTTGGGGGCAACGTCACGCGCTCTAAATATAGAGATCAGGGACAAGGAAAAAATAATTGGATTGTGCAGAGGTAGCTTCCAAATTGCGCAGTTGCTTTGCTATCATCTTTGTATAGATGCTGGCGTAACGGAAACGCCTCCGACAAAGAAACACGTCGATATCGCGGTTGAGAGGGTGGTCGACGAGGTACTTACACAGCTTAAAAGAATATTTCATTCCGCTTGCTTGGAGTTTGCACAAGGGTCCAGATTGCGACGGGAAGGGCGGGCACCGTATTTGCATATATTAAGTTGGCTAGTCGAGTCCGACGACTGGTCCGTGGATCTAAAAAGGACCATTCGAGATCGGCCCGATCATCGGGGCAGTGTAGGGCAGGTTGTTTCCAAGGGGTATCTCGAGACATTGATGCGAGACAAGGCCGATATTTTGTCGGAATTTTTCCACTATCAGCCGGAGAACAGCGTATTTACCGTAGAAGACCCGAAATTAATTTTCTATCTTCGGTCCATTAATTGGTTGAATTTTGTAAAAGAGGTGGGGTTTTCTACTGCGGAGTTTCGGGGAAAATATGATATTGCGTTGTCTTTTGCAGGTAGAAACCGTGACCTGGCAGAGTTGTTGTTCGAAAAACTTACTCAAAGAGAAGTATCAGTATTTTATGATCTAGATCATCAACACAGAATAATTGCACAACAGGTAGAGGATTACTTAGCTCCGATATATTCTTCGGAGGCGGCTTATGTTGTTCCGCTGTTGAGTGTTGAATATCCTACTCGGATATGGACCAAATTTGAAAGTGATCATTTTAAGGACAGATTGTATGCGCCGTCTCTGTCCCATTGATTTAGGGCATTTTGGGTGAGTGAGGTTTCTGCCAGAAGGGTTTTCAGCAATA
>NZ_JABXGB010000095.1:0-933 GCF_022627935.1 Ochrobactrum sp. C6C9
ACGATGCAATTGCTGAGGGCGCGATGGCGCTGTTCGGTGAAAAATATGGTGATGAAGTGCGCGTCGTGTCGATGGGCATGGCCAAGCATGGTCCGAAGGCTGGCAAGTCCTATTCGGTCGAACTTTGCGGCGGCACGCATGTGCGCCAGACAGGCGATATCGGTCTGGTCCGCATCGTTTCGGAAGGTGCGGTTGCAGCCGGTGTTCGTCGTATGGAAGCGCTGACGGGCGAGGCTGCGCGCCTTTATCTCGAAGAGCAGGACGAACGCGTGAAAGCAATCGCCAGCGCGCTGAAGACCACGCCTGCCGAAGCGCTTGAACGCGTCAACGCCCTGATGGACGAGCGCAAGAAGCTTGAGCGCGAATTGTCGGATGCACGCAAGAAGCTCGCGCTCGGCGGCGGTTCATCGGAGGGCGGCAGCGCGGTTGAAGCTGTGAATGGCGTCAACTTCCTCGGCAAGGTTGTGACTGGTGTATCGCCGCGCGATCTGAAGCCATTGGCCGACGAAGGCAAGAAGCAGGTTGGTTCCGGCGTGGTGCTGTTCATCGGCGTCGGGGAAGATGGCAAGGCCAGTGCCGTTGCTGCCGTGACGGAAGATCTGGTCGGTCGTTTCAGTGCCGTGGATCTGGTGCGCGCTGCTTCGGCAGCACTTGGCGGCGCCGGTGGCGGCGGCCGCCCGGACATGGCGCAGGCCGGCGGGCCGGATGGCGACAAGGCGGATGCTGCGATTGCAGCGGTCAAGGCGCTGATCGCCTGATTTAATAGCAATAAGGCCGGGGAAACCCGGCCTCAGCCTGCTGACAAACCCCTGGCTATGCCGGGGGGGTGTGATTCTCTGGGTCATGTTGAAGAAACCAGCCGCAGAACAGACCGCGCTCGAGATGGTGACGCTCGATCAACTGGTCCCGAAAGATCATCTGCTTCGCAAGATC
>NZ_JABXGB010000096.1:0-913 GCF_022627935.1 Ochrobactrum sp. C6C9
GGCTCTTAGAGTCCGTTTGAGAATTTAGTTTCCTTGGTCTCTGGTTCGTGATTCACATTAACGATGTGGACACGAGAGACGCGAGGCCGGATGGCCAGGATCGAGCGGAAGACGAAACGTTACCCGACCGATCTCACGGATGAAGAATGGAAGCAGATAGAGCCCCTGCTGCCGAAACCGGCCGAGCGTGGGCGCAAGCCGAGCGTAGACCTGCGCGAGGTACTCAACGCGATCCGCTATATGACGCGCACGGGCGGCGGCTGGCGAATGCTTCCGAAGGACTTCCCGCCCTGGCAAACGGTGTATTGGTGGTTTCGGCGCTTCGTACGGCTGATGCTTTTTCGCACTATCCACAACATCGCCCTGATGCTGGATCGTGAGCGGGCCGGGCGCGAAGCGAGCCCGAGCGCCGGCATCATCGACAGCCAGACCATAAAGGCCCCAGCGCCCGGGGCAGAGCGAGGCTATGACGCGGCCAAGAAGACGGTGGGGCGCAAGCGGCATATTGCGGTCGACACCGATGGACGTCTGCTGATGGTCAATCTTACCCCAGCCGACATTTCTGACAGTGCCGGCGCGCAAATGATCCTCGATGCGATCCGAAAGCGATGGCCGTGGATCAAACATTTGTTTGCCGATGGTGCATACGACCGCAGGCAGTTGATGGACAAGGCCGCCTTTCTCGATTTCGTCATCGAGGTCGTGCGCCGCATCCACACCGAGCCAGGATTCAAGGTGCTGCCGCGCCGATGGGTGGTTGAAAGAACCTTCGGCTGGCTTACCCGATGGCGTCGTCTGGTGCGCGATTACGAACAACGCATCGACGTGTCCGAAGCGATGATCCACGTCGCCATGGGGAGCCTGTTGTTGCGCCGTATCAGCCATTAAAGCAAATTCTCAAACGGACTCTTAC
>NZ_JABXGB010000097.1:0-854 GCF_022627935.1 Ochrobactrum sp. C6C9
CTAGGCCGTAAACTCATAAAACTGCTTGGCATTTGAATGAGCTGATGATTCAAAGGCCTCTCGAAAGGGAGGCTTTTGATGTCTCGTCGCCGTTACGAATTGACTGATCGTGAGTGGTTGATCATCGCGCCGCTGTTGCCGAACAAGCCTCGTGGTGTGCCACGTGTTGATGATCGGCGGGTTTTGAACGGCATCCTGTGGCGATTTCGCACGGGATCGCCGTGGGCCGAGGTTCCCGAACGCTACGGCCCGCCGACCACCTGTTACAATCGCTTCGTTCGCTGGCGAAAGGCAGGGGTCTGGGATCGCCTGCTTGCAGCGGTTTCAGAGGCTTATGACGGCGACATCGTCATGATCGATTCCTCCTGTGTCCGTGTCCACCAGCACGCAGCCACGGCAAAAAGGGGGATGGAAACGATGGCTGCATGGGACGTTCCCGTGGTGGCCTGACCAGCAAGATCCATGCTCTCGTCGATGCCGAAGGCCGCCCCGTAACCCTGCGCCTGACGGCTGGGCAGGTTGCCGACTGCAGGGAGGCCGAAGCCCTGATCGACGCTCTCGGCGAGGGCGACATTCTTCTGGCCGACAAGGGCTACGACAGCGACGCCATCCGCGCCAAGGCAAGGGAGCGAAAGGCCTGGGCTAACATCCCACCCAAGGCAAACCGCAAGGGCACGTTCGCCTTCTCGGCGTGGCTCTATCGCCAGCGCAACCTCGTCGAGCGTTTCTTCAACCGCATCAAACACTTCAGGGGTATCGCCACACGATACGATAAAGACCCCGCCAACTATCTCGCCGCCGTCAAACTCGTCGCGGCACGCATCTGGTGTCAGTCGTAATGAGTCTACGGCCTA
>NZ_JABXGB010000098.1:0-840 GCF_022627935.1 Ochrobactrum sp. C6C9
GAATCGGAGGGAAACCAGAAAATACCTATAAATCAGTATGTTACGTATTCTCGAGATTCAAAGTGTAAAAAAGGCTCGCATCGCACGGCCTGAATATGCGTCGAGAAACGGCTCAAAGAGGCGATACCATCGATGATTTTGGGGAAGGAGTTGGAAAGCTGATTGCAGCTAGTGGCGGAGAGGATGGGATTCGAACCCACGAGACCCTTATGAGGTCTACTCCCTTAGCAGGGGAGCGCCTTCGACCACTCGGCCACCTCTCCGGTAAGGGCGAGATAGCCGGTACGCCGAGGCATTTCAAGCGATTTACGCAACAGCTGGTAAAATTTCCTGCGAATTACACGCATTATATATAAAGCAACCATGGTGCAGGCTTGATTTGCGGCGTTTCGGCTATGCGCTCTTCATTGGTCCGTCGCACAATCATGCCATTCAGAACATTAGAGATTCGGCCTCTCACAAGAGGAATCACCAAGTTACGGACATCCGCAGGACACTTTCTGTTCCCAGGTGGCAAATGGTGGAATCTCGACGCTGTTTTGGCGCTTAACTTAAAAAAATCTACGTTTTCAATCGTTAAGATCGGTTAATTCGTGGTTAGGAATGTTAATAAACTCTAAAGAAGGGCCACCAAAGCTGACAATTTCGTGTCTTTTCTGCAACAACCATTCTGCATAGAGGGCTTGCCGGGGCGGGTAAGCCGTATTCGCAGTTGAAACGAGGGAACGGGCGAGTATCTTCACATCCAGAAGAAGGAGCGCTTCGGGGCGACTTTTTCACAAGGGGATGGGGACAGGTTGTCCTTCAGCCAAATCAAAATGCCCAGACCCGTTTTTAACT
>NZ_JABXGB010000099.1:0-761 GCF_022627935.1 Ochrobactrum sp. C6C9
AAGACAGCCTTGTCGGTTGCCTTGAACTTCAGACCACCCCAGACAGCCCAATCGCCGCCCCACTGGCCGTACATCTGCAGCGGAGATTCTTCCGAAGAGTATGCACCCTGCAACCAGAGCGAGAAGCGGTCGGTGATGTTGACGTCGCCGCGAACCTTGGCAGCCCACTCTTCGATGACCGAGTCGTAAGCTACAACGCCAGCGATCGAACCCCAGCCGCCTGCATACTTCAGGCCGCCTACAACGTGCGGCATGTAGCCGTCGATGGTGAAGCCGTCGTCACCCTGTTCAAGAGCGATCACAGCCGAGAAGCCGTTGCCGCCGGTGAAGGTGTACGAGATCTTGCCCGTGCGATAGCCGCCAACTGCGACCACGTCATCGTTGATGACATCGCCGAGGTAGCCGGTGAAGGTCTGGAATTCAGACTCATCAATACCGACCTTCAGGCCGCCGAGTTCGATGTAAGCGAACTGCAGAGCAACGTCGGAACCAACGCCACCCCAGACGGTGTCTTCGTCAAACTGGTAGCCGCCGTAATAACCGTCATGACGGGAATTGGCTGCACCGTAGTTGAAGCGGGTTTCGGTGTAGGTCTTCAGCGTGCCGTATTCGGTTTCCGAAGCGGTCGAGGTGCGGAGCGCGAAACGAGCGCCCTTGTCCCAGCCCTTGCGGTCTTCGCCGGTGTAGACGTTGTCGCCGCCCTTTACGTCGTAACGGACGTAACCATGGATGCGCAGGCAGGTTTCGGTGCCTGGGATGTA
>NZ_JABXGB010000009.1:0-183335 GCF_022627935.1 Ochrobactrum sp. C6C9
CCCTCATCCTGAGGTGCGAAGCGAAGCGGAGCCTCGAAGGACGAGGGCAGGCGCTGTGGGTTTTCCCTCAGCCCTTCGAGACGCCGTTTTCAACGGCTCCTCAGGATGAGGGAAAACGGAAGCGCTGTTTCAACTCATCAACCCTCAGATCGCGGTGCGGCGTGCGTGGTTGAGATAGATCTCGCGCAGGCGCTGGGCGACCGGGCCGGGCTTGCCGGTGCCGATAGTCTTCTCGTCGATCACGGTGATCGGCGTGACGAAAGTACCTGCGCTGGTGAGAAAAGCTTCCTTGGCCGCATAGGCTTCATCGATGGTGAAGAGGCGCTCTTCCAGTTTCATGCCGGTCTCGGCGATCAGTTGCAACAGCGACAGGCGCGTGCAGCCGGGCAGGATGGCATTGCTGTTGGGGCGTGTGACGACGACATCATCCTCGGTCACGATATAGGCGGTGGACGATGCGCCTTCGGTGACATAGCCGTCCTCGATCATCCAGGCTTCGTCGCAACCGGCATTTTTGGCGATTTCCTTGGCGAGCGCTTGCGGCAGCAGGCACACCGTCTTGATATCGCGGCGCTTCCAGCGCAGGTCGCCCAGCGAGAGTACGCGCGCGCCGGTTTTCAGCGCAGGCTTGTCGAGCAGATTGGCTTCCTGCGTGAACAGAACCACGGACGGTTTGATGCCTTTGGCGGCCACGAAATCGCGGTCGCGACCATCGCCACGGGTGATCTGGAGATAGACCATGCCTTCAGTCAGATTGTTGCGGCGCACCAGTTCGCGCTCGATGGCGACGATTTCGTCTTCGCTCAACGGCATCGGAATGCCGATTTCGCCGGTGGAGCGGCGCAGGCGCGTCATATGCGGGCCGCTGTCGATCAGCTTGCCTTCCAGCACGGCGGTCACTTCATAAATGCCGTCGCCGAAGAGAAAACCCCGGTCGAAGATGGAAATGCGGGCATCGCGCGCGGCGATATACTCACCGTTGACGTAGACGATACGGTTTTCAAGGTTTTCTGCTGAAACGGCCATTTGGGTTTGTCCTGAAAAGAAAGGGCCGCGACGAATGTCGCAGCCCTTTCATAGAGCATTTCCAGCAAAAGTGCGAAGCGGTTTTGCGTAGGATAATGCGTGAAAACAAATGGATAGAGCAGTTCCGACGTTTCCGTAAAATAGAAACGGCTCTATCCACCCGATTTTCTCGAGAAACCGTTATTTTCAGGCAGCCTGTCTGGCTGCTTCAATGGCTTCGCTGCGGATTTCTTCCGTCAGTTTCAGGCGCAGTTCGGAAAATTCCGGGCTTGCCTTGACGTGGTAGGAACGCGGATGCGCGATATCGACCGGCGTGATCGATTTGATCTTGCCCGGCCGCGCCGTCATCGTGACCACGCGCGTGGCCATGAAGATCGCCTCTTCAATATCGTGGGTGACGAAGAGCACTGTCTTCTGCTCGCGTTCCCAGATGCCGAGCAGCAATTCCTGCATCAGACCGCGCGTCTGGTTGTCGAGTGCGCCAAACGGCTCGTCGAGCAACAGGATTTTCGGATCATTGGCCAGCGCGCGGGCAATGGCTGTGCGCTGCTGCATGCCGCCCGAAAGCTGTTTCGGCCAGTGATTTTCAAAGCCGCGCAGCCCCACCTTGTCGATATAGCTATCGACGATTTCGCGGGCCTCTTTCTCAGGCGTACCCTTTTCGCGCAGGCCGAAGCCGACATTCTGGCGGATGGTGAGCCATGGAAACAGCGTATAGGACTGGAACACCATGCCGCGATCAGCGCCCGGTCCGGTCACTGGCTTGCCTTCCAGCGTCACCGTGCCCGTCGTCGGCTTGTCGAGACCGGCGATGATGCGCAGAAGCGTGGACTTGCCGCAACCCGAAGGGCCGAGAATGGTGACGAAGTCGTTCTTCGGAATGATGAGATCGGTTGCCTGTAGCGCCAGCGTCGGCTTACCGCCGTACACGCCGGGGAAGGTGCGGCTGACGCCCTTAACAACCAGTTCCTGATCGGTCTTGGCAGCCATTACGCGAACCTCCATGCAAAGAGCCAGCGGTTGAAATATTTGAAGGCGAGGTCGGAAATCAGGCCGATCACGCCGATGACGATGATGCCGAAAATGATCTGGCCGGTGGCCATCAGCGCCTGACTGTTGATGATCATATAACCGATGCCCGACGATGCGCCGATGAGTTCGGCGACGATCACATAGGTCCACGCCCAGCCGAGCACGAGGCGCAGCGTTTCGGCAATGTCGGGTGCGCTGGCAGGCATAAGCACGCGGCGGATGATGCCGCTGTTCGATGCGCCAAGCGTATAGGCGGCCTCGACCAGATCGCGGCGGGTATTGGCGACGGTGACCGCGATCATGAGGATGATCTGGAACACCGCGCCGATGAAGATGACAAGCAGCTTTTGCGTTTCGCCGATGCCGGACCACAGGATCAAGAGCGGCACGAAAGCTGAAGCCGGCAGATAGCGCGCAAAGGAGACGAAAGGCTCCAGCAGCGCTTCGATGGGCTTATAGGCGCCCATGGCGACACCGAGCGGGATGGCCACGATGCTTGCAAGCACGAAGCCGCCCAGCACGCGCCAGACCGTCATGCCGATATCGGACAGGAAGCCCTGATTGGCAATGAGGTCATAGCCGTCTTTCATCATGGTGATGGGATCGGCGAGGAAGGTGGAGGAGACGAAGCCGCCAAGCGTGGCGATGCCCCAGAACACAAAAAATAGAATGAAAAACAGGATGCCCAGTAAGATCCGGGTCGTGTTGCCTATCGGCTGCAAAGGCTGCATGACATTGTCCGTTCAGTCGCGCGCCCGTCTTCACAGGAAGACGGAAGGGGAGAGGTCGGTCCGGGCGTCGCCGCCCGGAACTGTTGCAGAAACCGATCTTACTTGATGAAGCTCGTATCCACGATGTCATCGAGGTTCGGCTTCGACTTGATCACGCCAGCCTGCAACAGCAGATCAGCCGCTTCGGCGGAGAATGCCTTGAAATCGCCTTCGAAGAACTTGTGATTGGCGGCCTTGTCCTGCCAGCGCAGATATTCGGCAGAAGCACCGAATTCCTTGCCCGACTGCTTCACGTCCTTGCCCATGATTTCATAGGCCTTGTCCTTGTCGGCAGCGATCAGCTCCAGCGCTTCGAAATAGCTGTCGGCAAGCGCCTTGGCAGCTTCCGGGTTCTTTTCGAGGAAGGCAGGCGTGCAGCCAACCGTATCCGTCACAGCCGGATAGTCGAGCGTGGTGGCGAGAATCTTGCCCTTGTCGGGCGCAGCGCGCACGGTCGAGAGATAAGGTTCATAGGTCATGGCCGCGTCGTTCTGGCCAGCCACGAATGCCTGTGCTGCCGGTCCCGGCTCCATGTTGACGACCTTCACATCCTTGGTGGTCATGCCGTTTTTGGCGAGCATGAAGGCCAGCAGGAAGTAAGGCGAGGTGCCCGGTGCGGAAGCGGCAATGGTCTTGCCCTTCAGATCGGCGAAGGAATTGACGTCGGCGCGCACGGCAATGCCGTCGGCACCGTAGGACTTGTCCATCTGAAAAATCTGCTTGGACTTCACGCCAGCCGCGTTCCAGACAATCCAGGTTTCAACGGTGGTGGCGGCGCACTGAATGTCACCCGATGCCAGCGCCAGATGGCGGCTTGCCTGCGGAATCTTGTTCAGCGTGACGTCCAGTCCGTGCTTCTTGAAAATGCCCGCTTCCTTGGCGAGCGTCAGCGGGCCAAAACCCGTCCAGCCCGAAAAGCCGATGGAAACGGCAGTCTCGGCCTGAGCGGCGGAAGCAAAAGCGAATGCTGCCAGTGCAACACCTGCAAACCACGATTTCTTCATGAATAGTACCCCTTTTATGTGTTTATAAGCCTATACATATCGATCCAAGCAAATTAGCAGGACCGTCCTTCCTGTCCAGAGATGCCGACAAAGATTTCTTTGCGGGCATTTCTGTTGGAAATTATTTAAATACCTGATCCGATTGCAATAATCGTAATCAGGAACAGGTCTCCCTTCCCCTTTATTTCGATAGCGCTCGCCGCAAGACCGTCTAGGACCACCGCATCATGGGAACCCAGATGCGTGAGCCCGGTATCGGTCTGGAGTGCAAATTCTCCTTCTGCACAGAAAATAAGCAGCGTTTCGCCCGTGGCCCCGGTTTCCAATGTCGTCGCGGCTTCGTTGCCGGTGATGCGGCGGACGTGATGTGTATAGCGGCCACGCCGGGTCATGACATTGAGGTCGGTGATGACCGAGCCGATCAGCTGCGCCGACGACTGGCTGTCGGCAGCAAAGGCAAAGGGTTCGCTTTCGCGGGTGAGGGTGCTTTTGTGGCCTTCGACATCAAGCACAATGCCGTCGCCCTCCAGCACCGACAAGCTGCGGTCGATGCCGGGAAAGAGGGAAAACGGACCGTCATTTGCGACGCTCGCCATGGAGACGCGCCAGTCGAAATCATCGACGGACGCCCCTTGCGGGTGGATCGCGATCTCGACCGTCACGCCGCCGCCGTTTTTCCACGGCATGCGGCGATGATTTTCAGCTTTTAGAAGAGCGACGGCCATTCGACCTCAGTTCCCCAGAATGCCGGGCAGGCGCAGGCCCTGCTTTTTCGCCCAGTCGAGCGCTTCTTCATAGCCCGCATCGGCATGGCGCATGACGCCGGTGGCCGGATCGTTCCACAAGACGCGCTCCAGACGGCGGTCCGCATCTTCCGTGCCGTCGCAGCAAATGACCATGCCCGCATGCTGGCTGAAGCCCATGCCGACGCCGCCGCCGTGATGCAGGGACACCCAGGTCGCGCCCGAAGCAGTGTTGAGGAGGGCGTTGAGCAGCGGCCAGTCGGACACGGCGTCCGAACCGTCCTTCATGGCTTCCGTTTCGCGGTTTGGCGAGGCGACGGAGCCGCTGTCGAGATGGTCGCGACCGATGACGATCGGCGCTTTCAGCTCGCCATTGCGGACCATTTCGTTAAAGGCGAGGCCGAGACGATGGCGGTCACCAAGGCCAACCCAGCAAATGCGCGCGGGCAATCCCTGAAAGGCGATGCGGTCACGCGCCATGTCCAGCCATTTGTGCAGGTGCTTGTTGTCGGGCAGCAGTTCCTTCACCTTGGCGTCGGTCTTGTAGATATCTTCCGGGTCACCGGAAAGGGCAGCCCAACGGAATGGGCCGACACCACGGCAGAACAGCGGGCGAATATAGGCAGGGACGAAGCCGGGGAAGGCAAAGGCATTTTCAAGGCCTTCTTCCAGTGCCATCTGACGAATATTGTTGCCATAGTCGAGGGTCGGAATGCCCATGTTCCAGAAGTCGACCATCGCCTGCACATGGAGTTTCATCGAAGCGCGCGCGGCCTTTTCGACGGCTTTCGGGTCGCTTTCCTGTTTCGCGCGCCATTCGGCGACGGTCCAGCCGAGCGGCAGATAGCCATGCACCGGGTCATGCGCGGAAGTCTGGTCGGTGACGATATCCGGCTTCACGCCACGCTTGACGAGTTCCGGGAATATTTCCGCCGCATTGCCGATCAGCGCGATGGACTTTGCCTCGCCTGCCTTGGTCCAGGCTTCGATCTTGGCCAGCGCTTCATCGAGGCTGTCGGTCTTTTCATCGACATAACGGGTGCGGAGGCGGAAATCGGCGCGGGTTTCGTCACATTCCACGGCGAGGCAGCAGGCGCCAGCCATGACCGCCGCTAAGGGCTGCGCGCCGCCCATGCCGCCAAGGCCGCCGGTCAGAATCCACTTGCCGGTGAGGTTGCCGCCAAAATGCTGGCGACCGGCTTCGACAAAGGTTTCGTACGTGCCCTGAACGATGCCCTGCGCGCCGATATAGATCCAAGAACCGGCGGTCATCTGGCCATACATGGCGAGACCCTTCTTATCCAGTTCGTTGAAATGATCCCAGGTCGCCCAATGCGGCACCAGATTGGAATTGGCGATCAGAACACGCGGCGCATCCTTGTGGGTGCGGAAAACGCCGACCGGCTTGCCGGACTGTACCAGCAGGGTTTCATCTTCATTGAGCGTCTTGAGGGTCGCGACGATGCGATCGAAATCGTCCCATGTGCGGGCCGCGCGGCCAATGCCGCCATAAACCACCAGCTCATGCGGACGCTCGGCCACATCGGGGTCGAGATTGTTCATCAGCATGCGCAGCGGCGCTTCGGTCAGCCAGCTCTTGGCGTTGAGTTCGTCTCCGCGCGGCGCTCGGACTTCGCGCTCGTTATGGCGTGGGTTCGACATGGTGTTCTCCTCAGGATTTCAGGTCGTGCGCGAGCTTTTCCAGCCGCTGCAAAAGGGTTTTGAGATGGACGCGCAGCCTGTCCGCCTTGGCCTCGTTATAGGCGAAGGGAACGGCTTCGGTCGCAAGATGGGTCGATTGGGCAAGCTCCATCTGGATGGCGTGGACGCCGGTTTCGGGCTTGCCGTAATGGCGTGTCGTCCAGCCGCCCTTGAAGCGGCCATTGAGGATCGACGTGTAACCTTCCGCCTCGCCGGTCACTTCGACAGCCGCCGCCTCGATCTTAGGATCGCAGGTCTTGCCCATATCCGTGCCGATGTTGAAATCAGGCAATTTGCCTTCGAACAGGAAGGGAATATGCGAGCGGATCGAATGGCAATCATAGAGGATGGCGACGCCGTGGATTGCCTTCACACGGCTGATCTCGGCGGCCAGCGCCGCGTGATAGGGGGCGTGAAAGCGGGCGACACGGTCGGCAATGTCGGCTTCGGTCGGCGCTTCTCCATCCTTCCAGATCGACAGCCCGTCAAAGTCGGTTTCCGGGATCAGCGTGGTGGTGTTCTGCCCCGGATAGAGGCTCACACCTTCCGGGTCGCGATTGGCGTCGATGCAATAGCGGTGGAAGGTGGCGCGCACCATGGTCGCGCCGTCGATGAGACCGTCATAAAGCCTGTGAATATGCCAGTCGGTGTCGGCAAGAATTTTGCCATTGTCGTTGAGCCGCGCAAAAATATCCTGCGGCACATCGGTTCCGGTGTGTGGAAGGCCAAGAATGACGGGCGAAGTGCCCTGACGAACTTCGAACGGGCTCATGATCACGCCTCCAGCGCTGGCAGGATGCGGTCCGAAACCGCCCCGGCAAGCGCACCGTCAGCCACCAGCTCGGCGGCATTCTTCAGGTCGTCGGCCATATAGCGGTCGTCATCCAGTGTCGGCACGCGCCCGCGCAACACGGCGATGACCTTGGCCAGTTCCGGGCTGGTGGTCAGCGGCTCGCGCAGCTCGACGCCGAGTGCGCCGGTCAGCGCCTCGATGCCGATAATGGCATTGAGATTGGCCGTCATCTGCAACAGGCGGCGCGCACCGTGGCAGGCCATGGACACATGGTCTTCCTGATTGGCCGAGGTCGGCGTGGAATCAACGGAAGCCGGATGCGCCATCTGCTTGTTTTCGCTCATCAGTGCGGCAGAGGTCACCTCCGCGATCATCAGGCCGGAATTCAGGCCCGGCTTGCGGGCGAGGAAGGCCGGAAGGCCAAACGACAGCGCCGGATCGACCAGCAGCGCGATACGGCGCTGGGCGATAGCGCCGATTTCGCAGACGGCAAGCGCAATCTGGTCGGCGGCGAAGGCAACCGGTTCGGCGTGGAAATTGCCGCCCGATACGGCACGTCCGTCCGAGAGAACGAGCGGATTGTCGGTAACCGCATTGGCTTCGATTTCCAGCGTGCGGGCTGCCTGCCGCAGAATGTCGAGGCAGGCACCATCGACCTGCGGCTGGCAGCGGATGCAATAGGGGTCCTGCACACGCTGGTCGCCTTCGAGATGGCTCTGGCGAATGACCGAGCCCTCGAGCAGGCTGCGCAATGCCCGGCCCGCATCGATCTGCCCTTTATGGCCGCGCAGCGTATGGATTTCCTCATGGAACGGCGCATCCGATCCCATAGCCGCATCGGTGGACAATGCGCCGGTGATCAGTGCCGTCTGTGCGGCGCGATGGGCGCGGAAAAGCCCGGCCAGCGCAAGGGCAGTCGAAGTCTGCGTGCCGTTGATCAGCGCCAACCCTTCCTTGGCGGCAAGCACGACAGGCTTCAGACCGGCCTTTTCCAGTGCCTTTGCGCCGGAGAGGCGCTCGCCCTGATAGAAGGCTTCACCTTCGCCGATCATGGCCGCCGTCATATGGGCCAGCGGTGCAAGGTCGCCTGAAGCGCCGACGGAACCCTTTTCCGGGATCATCGGGATCACGCCTTTTTCCAGCATGTCTTCGAGAAGCGTGATGATTTCAAGTCGCACGCCGGACGCGCCGCGACCGAGCGAAATCAGCTTCAGTGCCATGATGAGGCGTACGATATTTTCCGGCAAAGCGTCGCCGACACCGCAGCAATGCGACAGGATCAGGTTGCGCTGGAGTGTCGCCACATCGCCCGCCGCAATGCGGATCGAGGCGAGTTTTCCAAAGCCGGTATTGATGCCGTAAACAGGTTCGTCACCGGCTGCGATTTCGGCAATGCGCGCAGCCGCCTTTTCGACACCGGCATGAAAGGCGGGGTCAATGCGCACGGGAACCGCATCGCGATAGATGGTTTCCAGCGTTTCAAGCGGGACAGAACCGGGCTTGAGGATGATGGTCATGACAGGCTCCGTTGCGGATAGTTAGATATGGCCCTTGAAAACCCGCTTCCACAGCGGGTTGAAGCCGATGCGATAAACGAGTTCGGCGGGCCGCTCGACGTTCCAGATGGCGAGATCGGCGTCCTTGCCGGTTTCGAGCGTTCCGGTCTGGTTGAGAATGCCGAGCGCCCGCGCAGCCTCGCGGGTGACGCCCGCGATGCATTCATCCACCGTCATGCGAAACAGCGTCGCGCCCATATTCATGGTGAGCAGCAGCGAGGTCAGCGGCGATGTGCCGGGATTGTTGTCGGTGGCAAGCGCTATCCTTGTGCCCGCTGCGCGGAAGGCTTCGACTGGCGGCTTCTGGGTTTCGCGGATGAAATAGTAAGCGCCGGGAAGCAGCACGGCGACCGTTCCGGCCTTGGCCATGGCGGCGGCACCATCCGCATCGGTATATTCGAGATGGTCGGCGGAAAGCGCACCATAGGATGCGGCAAGGGCTGCGCCATGAAGATTGGAAAGCTGGTCGGCGTGAAGCTTGACCGGAATGCCATGCGCCTTGGCCGCATCAAACACACGGGCGATTTCATCCGGCAGAAAGGCGATGCCTTCGCAGAAACCATCCACCGCATCGGCCAGTTGTTCAGCTGCGATGGCGGGCAGCATATCGTTGATGACGCGGTCGATATAAGCGGCCTTGTCGCCGTTCATTTCCGGCGGCAAGGCATGGGCGCCAAGGAACGTGGTGCGGATTGCAACGTCGCGTTCTGCACCCAGCCGACGGGCGGCTTTCAGCGACTTGATTTCGCTGTCGCGGTCGAGACCGTAACCGGACTTGACTTCAACCGTGGTGGCGCCTTCGGCGATCAGCGCATCGAGACGGGGCAGGGTTTCACGCACCAGATCGTCTTCGCTGGCCGCGCGCAGGTTCTTGACCGATGAAACAATGCCACCACCGGCGCGGGCAACTTCTTCATAGGAAGCGCCCTGCAAGCGCAGCTCGAATTCATGCGCGCGATTTCCGGCATGGACGAGGTGCGTGTGACAATCGACGAGGCCCGGCGTGATCAGCCGGTTTTCGCAATCGATTCTCTCATAAGACGCATAGTCTTCGGGCAGAGCGGACTGCGGGCCGACATATGCGATCTTGCCGTCCTTAACGGCAAGCGCTGCATTCTCGATGAGGCCAAGGCCGTCCGCGTCTTCCTCCAGCGTCGCAATCCGCGCATTGATAAAAACGATGCCTGAATTCTTGAGCATGAGCGTTTTCTCGCTTCCCCTGTTTTTTGATAATGTATATACATATCAGAGGCGCAGCCAAGAGAAAAAATGCGCGGGAACATTCGAGGAGTTAATTTTCATGTCAGCAGCCAAGTCTGAACAGCGTTTCATCCATGCCGGTCAGGCGCTTCTCGATAATGGCTGGGCTGAGAATGTTCGCATTGGCATTGCCGGTGGAAAGATCACCTCGTTGGAGGCGGATAAAGCGGCGGGAGCTGGGGACGAGCGCCACGCGGCGATCATCGCAGGCGTGCCGAACCTGCACAGCCACGCTTTCCAGTACGGGATGGCGGGGCTTGCCGAAAGTCGCGGGCCGTCTGCCGATTCGTTCTGGAGCTGGCGCGAGATCATGTACAAATTCGCGCTCGCCATGTCGCCCGAACAGGCCGAAGCTGTGGCTCTGCGACTTTACGTCGACATGCTGGAAGCCGGATTTACCCGCGTTGGCGAGTTTCATTATCTGCATCACGACCGCGACGGAACGCCTTACGCCAATCTCTCCGAGATGGCCGACCGCATTGTGGCTGCTGCCAGCGCGGCGGGCATCGGCCTGACGCTGCTTCCGGTTTTCTATGCGCATTCGGGTTTCGGCGGCAGCGCGCCCAATGAAGGCCAGCGGCGGTTTATCAACGATCCCGAGCGTTTTGCGCGACTGATCGAAGGCTGCAGCCGAGCGCTGGCCAATTTCGACGGCGCAGTTTTGGGCGTTGCGCCACACAGCCTGCGCGCCGTAACGCCGGATGAACTGGACGTCGTGACGAAGCTTTTGCCCGATGCGCCGGTGCATATCCATGTGGCCGAACAGGTAAAGGAAGTGGAAGACTGCATTGCCTGGGCGGGCAAGCGTCCTGTCGAGTGGCTTCTCGATAATCAGGAGTTGTCCTCGCGCTGGTGCCTCATCCATGCGACCCATATGACCGACGATGAAACCCGGCGCATGGCCGCAGCCGGTGCTATTGCCGGTCTTTGCCCGGTGACGGAAGCCAATCTCGGCGACGGAACCTTCAATGCGACGGTTTTTGCGG
Organism: Ochrobactrum sp. C6C9; assembly: GCF_022627935.1. NCBI lineage: Bacteria > Pseudomonadati > Pseudomonadota > Alphaproteobacteria > Hyphomicrobiales > Brucellaceae > Ochrobactrum > Ochrobactrum sp. C6C9. The sequence continues at coordinate 10,872 of NZ_JABXGB010000009.1, forward strand.
AAGCAGGCGGCAAGTTTGGCGTCGGTTCGGATTCCAATGTGCTGATCGGTATTGGCGACGAGTTGCGGCAGCTTGAATATTCGCAGCGCCTCCAACATCGCGCCCGCAATGTGCTGGCCGAAAGCGAAGCCTCCACGGGGCGCGCCTTGTTCGAAGGCGCGGTGCGCGGCGGCAACATCGCGATGGGTCGCGCCGATGACGGGTTGAAGCTTGGCGCGTCGGCGGATTTTGTCGCGCTGGATATGGCGCGGCTGCCCCATGCCAAGGGCGATGCCGTGCTGGATGGCTGGATTTTTGCCGGTCGAGCCCAGGTCAGTGACGTGTGGGTACGCGGCGTGAAACAGGTGGAGGGCGGTCGTCACCGCTTGCGGGATCAGGCCGAGCGTGCTTTTCAGAAAACGATTGGCGAATTGCTCGGCTGAAGAAATTCCTGCAAAAGTGGGAAACAAAGGGGGAATAGCATGGCGGATGACGGTTCAGCGGCAAAAGACGGCCCGGTGCTTTCACTGCATCAGCGTATTTTGGACGATATTGAATCGCGCATCCTGTCTGGAGAGTGGGCGCCGGGGCACCGTATTCCGTTCGAACATGAACTGACCGAGCAATATGGCTGCTCGCGCATGACGGTCAACAAGGCGCTGACTCAGCTTGCCAAGGCCGGTCTGATCGAGCGCAAGCGCAAATCGGGCAGCTTCGTTTCGTTTCCTCGTTCGCAGGCCGCCATTCTTGAGATTCATGATATTCGCGATGAGGTGGCTGCACTCGGTGCGCCCTACCGGTTCGAACTGCTCAAGCGCTGGGACCGTCTGAGCGGGCCAGCCGACGCGCAGAAGATCGATATTCCGCGCCACACGCAGATCATCGATCTGGTCTGCCGTCATCATGCCGGGCAGCGGGTGTTTGCGCTGGAAGAACGCATCATCAATCTGGCCGCCGTGCCGGATGCGGCGGGGGCGGATTTTTCCGAACACTCGCCCGGTCCATGGCTCGTGGCCTGCGTGCCGTGGAGTAGCGCCCAGCACTCCATTCGCGCCATTGCCGCTTCTCCGGAAAATGCCGCATTGCTCGATATTGCGCCGGGCTCGCCCTGTCTGGTGATTGAACGCCAGACCTGGAATGCCGATCTGCCGGTGACGCATGTGCGCTTCACCTATCCCGGCGACAGCCACGCGCTGGTGGCCAGATTCACGCCGTCGCAGGGGTAATTCCAAAAAGAAAAAAGCCGGCGCAGTGGGAGCGGCGGCCAAGAGGCGGCGTGATCGGGGTGGCGATCACACCGCGCGTTTCACTACGCCTTAAGCGGCGCGCTTCAGGGCGTCGCGGATGACCGAAACGATCGTGTCGATCTGTTCCTTTTCCACGATCAGCGGCGGCGACAATGCAATCACATCGCCGGTGACGCGGATCAGCAGACCCTTCTTGAAGCAATCCACGAAGACGTCATAGGCGCGCGCGCCCGGTGCGTCCTTGCGCGACGACAATTCGATGGCGCCGACCAGACCGAGGTTACGGATGTCGGTGACATTCGGCGCATCCTTCAGCGAGTGCAGCGCTTCCTGCCAATGATCGGCAAGCTGCGCACCACGGGTCAGCAGGCCTTCCTCGGCATAGATTTCCAGCGTTGCGAGACCAGCAGCGGAAGCGACCGGATGGCCGGAATAGGTGTAGCCATGGAATAGTTCGATGGCGTTTTCCGGGCCGGTCATCAGGCCGTCGTGAACCTTGCGGCTTGCGAAGACGGCACCCATCGGGATGGCACCGTTGGTGAGGCCCTTGGCGGTGGTGACGAGATCGGGAATGACGCCGAAATAATCGACCGCGAACGGAGTGCCGAGACGACCGAAACCGGTGATGACTTCATCGAAGATCAGCAGGATGCCGTGCTTGTCGGCGGTGGCGCGGATGCGTTCCAGGTAGCCCTTCGGCGGCAATATGACGCCAGCGGAACCGGACATGGGTTCGACGATAACGGCGGCAATCTTTTCAGCGCCGTGTAGTTGGACCAGACGTTCCAGATCGTCGGCCAGTTCGATGCCATGCGCCGGCAAGCCCTTCGAGAAGGCATTGCGCTCGATATCCAGCGTGTGGCGCATATGGTCGGCGGGAATCTGCGGGAAGACGCGGCGGTTGTTGACCAGCCCGCCAACCGAAATGCCGCCGAAACCAACGCCGTGATAGCCTTTTTCGCGACCCAGAACCATGGTGCGGGTGCCCTGACCGATGGCGCGCTGATAGGCGATGGCGATCTTCAGCGCGGTATCGACCGATTCCGAACCGGAATTGGTGAAGAATACGCGATCAAGCTGCGCAGCCGGACCACCCGGCGCAATCGCGGCGAGTTTTTCGGCAAAGTCGAAAGCAACATTGTGGCCCATCTGGAAGGTCGGCGCGAAGTCCATCGTGGAAATCTGGCGCTCAACGGCTTCAGTGATCCGCTTGCGGCCATGACCGGCATTGCAGCACCAAAGACCTGCCGTCCCGTCGAGAACCTGATTGCCGTCGGTGTCGGTGTAATACATACCCGAAGCGCTGGCGAGCAGGCGCGGCGCGGCCTTGAACTGCCGATTTGCGGTGAACGGCATCCAGAAGTTTTCAAGGCTGGGCGCGTTGGTTTTGGTGAGCATGGGAACCTCCTATTTTCAGGCAGGAGGACACGCTTTCTTGAAGGCAACAAGCCCTTTTCTGCAAGGATTTAAGCTGTTGATTTTATGAGGATGGTTTCAGAAAATTATGCTATATCGAACATGATAAACACAAAGGGGAATGCCCGATGAGCATCGATATCGGCGGAAGGTTACGCTATGTGCGCATGCGGCAGAATCTGTCGCAGCGGGAGCTTGCAAAAAGGGCTGGTGTGACCAACTCGACCATATCGCTGATCGAGGCCAACCAGTCCAATCCGTCGGTCGGCGCTCTCAAGCGTATTCTCGATGGTATTCCCATCGGCATGGCCGAGTTTTTCGCGCTGGAGCCGGATACGCCGCACAAGGTATTCTATCAGGCGGAAGAGCTGGTGGAAATCGGCAAAGGTCCCATTTCCTACCGGCAGGTGGGCGACCATCTGTTTGCGCGCTCGTTGCAGATATTGAAGGAGCGGTATGAACCAGGCTCCGATACGGGCAAGGTGCTGCTGATGCATGAGGGCGAGGAGGGCGGCATCGTCATATCGGGCCGCATCGAAGTGACGGTGGGCAGCGACCGGCGCATATTGGGACCGGGCGACGCCTATTATTTTTCCTCAAAACTGCCGCATCGCTTTCGCTGTATCGGACCGACAGTCTGCGAGGTGGTCAGCGCCTGCACGCCGCCGAGTTTCTGACGGCGCGCAGGCGGGTCTTTTAGTTGTAGCGCGAGATACCGAGATCGTCGGCGCGGATGTCGGGCTTATTGCCGCTGACCAGATCGGCCAGAAGCTTGCCCGAGCCGCAGGACATGGTCCAGCCCAGCGTACCGTGACCGGCATTGATGAACACATTGTCGTAGCGGGTTCCGCCGATGATTGGCGTGGAATCCGGTGTCATCGGGCGCAGGCCCGACCAGAAGGTCGCGGCCTTGAGGTCGCCCCCGGGGAACAGATCGCTGACCGACAGGTCGAGCGTGGCGCGGCGCGCTGCCGGAAGGTCTTTGGTGAAGCCGGACACTTCGGCCATGCCGCCGACACGGATACGGTCGCCGAGGCGCGTGATGGCGATCTTGTAGCTTTCGTCCAGAACCGTCGAGACCGGTGCGCGGCTTTCGTCGATGATCGGTGCGGTGATCGAATAGCCCTTCACCGGATAGATCGGCGCGTTGAGACCCAGCGACTTGATGAGCGCGGGCGTATAGCTGCCGAGCGCGACCACATAGCGGTCGGCTGTCAGAATACCGTCTGACGTTTCCACGCCGGAAACGCGCCCGCCGGATAGAACCAGCGACTTGATATTCACGCCGAAGCGGAATTTTACGCCCATACCTTCGGCAATCTTGGCCAGCGCATTGGTGAATTTGAAGCAGTCGCCGGTTTCATCATGCGGCAGGCGCAGGCCGCCGACGAACTTGTCCTTCACGCGGGCTAGCGCCGGTTCGATTTTCGCGCAGTCGTCGCGGTCGAGCACTTCGAACGGCACGCCGTCCTGACGCAGCACCTCGATATCCTTGCCGATGCCGTCGAGCTGGTATTGCTCGCGGAAAAGCTGCAACGTGCCCTGCATACGCTGGTCATATTCGATGCCGGTATCCTTGCGCAGCTCCACAAGTACATCGCGGCTATATTCTGCCACGCGCACCATGCGGGTCTTGTTGACCTTGTAACGGCTGTCCGTGCAGTTGGCGAGCATCTGCATCAGCCACACATACTGCTTGGGATCGGAAGTCGGGCGAATGACGAGCGGCGCATGTTTCTGGAACAGCCACTTTGCTGCCTTCATCGGAATGCCGGGCGCGCCCCATGGCGAGGCATAACCGGGCGAAACCTGACCGGCATTGGCGAAGCTGGTTTCCAACGCCGGACCTTCCTCGCGGTCGATGACCGTCACTTCATGGCCGAGCTTGGCCAGATAGTAAGCCGTTGTGACGCCAATAACGCCGCTGCCGAGTACGGTAATCTGCATGTTCGCCTCTTATTGTTATGTGTTTTGGCTCGACAGCGCACTATCCACGTAGATACGAGCATAGCGATGACCGAGCGCAGTCAGAATTTCATAAGGGATCGTGTCGCATTGGCTGGCCACGTCTTCCAGCCGCTGGTGCGGGCCGATCAGTTCCACGAGACTGCCGAGCTTGAGCGTGCCTTCCGGCAGCGCGCTGACATCGAGCGTGATGGAATCCATCGAAACGCGCCCGACGATGGGCAGCCGGGTGCCGCCGTAAAAGGCCGAACCCTTGTTGCTGAGCGCGCGGAACCAGCCATCGGCATAGCCCACCGCAATGGTGGCGATCCGCATGGGCGCTTGTGCGATATAGGTGCCGCCATAACCGATGGCCGCGCCCTTATCCACGTCGCGCACCTGAATGACGCGGGCCGACAGTGTCAGCACCGGCACGATAGCGCTTTTGGGGCCGACGCCATAAAGCGCGACACCGGGGCGGGCGAGGTCGAAATAATAGGCTTTGTCGAGAAAGCTGCCGCCCGAATTGGCTAAGGCCACCGGCAGCTTCGGCAGCCGAGCCAGAGCGGCGCGCATGGTCGCAAGCTGGCTTGCATTGGCCGGATTTTCCGGTTCGTCGCCGCTCGCCAGATGGCTGATGATGAAGCGTACGTCAATGCCGTCGAGAAGCGAAAGATTGTCCGCCAGCCGGTCTAGCTCTTTGGCCGAAAGGCCGAGGCGCGACATGCCGGTATCGACCTGCAAAAGTGCTGGCAGTTTCTTGCCGCTGCTGGCCGCGAGTCTGGCCCAGTTTTCCACCTGTTCCAGCGAGTTGAGCACCGGCACGATGCCTTCGCGGGCGCAGGCAGCTTCCGTTCCGGGCTGCAAGCCGTTCAGGACATAAAGTGTGGCGTCAGGGTTCAGGGCAGGCCGCAGCGCGATGGCTTCGCCCAAATGCGCCACAAAGAAGTCGCGGCAACCCGCTTCATAAAAGGCAGGCGCAACGCGATGCGCGCCAAGGCCATAGGCATCGGCTTTGACGACCGCCGCCGCACGGGTCGGCGCGATATGGCGGGCGACGGCAGTATAATTGTGCCGCAAGGCCGCAAGGTCGATGGTCAACACGCCGCCAGCGGCGAGATCGCTTTGCTCTTTCGAAAAATGCATCGACATTTCAACCATATCCATTGCGCAACGGTCATTGCCCTTATCCTCCGAACGCGTTGCCGCATCCCGACAGGGTATCGAAATATATTAATCGAAGACTATTCGAATGTTTTTGCTATCTATCGCAGATTATGCGAATTTTGGCACATCTTGCGCACGTTTTAGCTTTTCATTCGAAGAATCTGCATGGCCGCACTCGACAGTATAGACCGGAACATCATTCGCTGCCTGCGCCGCGACGGGCGCATGACCAACAGCCAGCTTGCCGCCGAGGTGGGGCTGTCCCAGTCCGCCTGTCTGCGGCGGGTGCAGATTTTGGAAGAGGGCGGTGTCATCCGTGGCTATACGGCCATTGTGGGTTCATCGGGTGGTGACGAACGGCTGGTCGCAATCGTGCGCATCACGCTCGACCGGCAGACGGAAGAATATCTCAACCGCTTTGAAGAGGCGGTGCGCCGTCACCCGGAAGTGCAGGAATGCTATCTGATGACGGGGGATGCAGATTATATTCTGCGCGTTGAAGCCGAGAATGCGGCGGCTTACGAGATCATTCACAAGGAAATCCTGTCGCGCTTGCCGGGCGTGGCGCGCATCCATTCCAGCTTCGCCATTCGCACGGTGCTGCTTTCGAAAGCGCCGTCATCGCGGGCGTAAAATGCAAAAGCCCGGCATCGCCGGGCGTTTTCAACGCATGTGCTGATCAATGTAGCTGCCACGCATCCCCCCTCATCCTGAGGAGCCTCTCCTGAGCTTGTCGAAGGAGAGGCTCCTCAGGGTGAGGGAAGAAGAGGCGTGGTCGTTTAAAAATCGACCGAGTGCAGGACCGATGCGTCAATGGTGTTGATATCGCGCTTGCCGCAAAGAGCCATGGTGACGTCGAGTTCCTTACGGATGATTTCGAGCGCCAGCGTGACGCCTTCCTTTCCCATGGCGCCGAGGCCATAGAGGAAAGGGCGACCGATGAAGACGCCCTGAGCGCCAAGCGCGCGGGCCTTCAGCACGTCCTGACCGGAGCGGATGCCTCCATCGACATGCACTTCGATCTGATCGCCAACGGCATCGACAATCGGCTTCAGCATGGAGATGGACGACGGCGCGCCGTCGAGCTGGCGACCGCCATGGTTGGACACGATGATGGCATCGGCGCCGGTCTTGGCGGCCATCTTCGCGTCTTCCACATCAAGGATGCCCTTGAGGATCAGCTTGCCGCCCCATTGTTCCTTGATCCAGGCCACGTCGTTCCAGTTCATCTGCGGGTCGAACTGTTCTGCCGTCCAGGAGGACAGCGAGGACAGATCGGTCACGTTCTTGGCGTGGCCGGCAATGTTACGGAAGGTGCGGCGCTGCGTACCCATCATGCCCATGCACCAGCCCGGACGGGTCGCCATCTGCCAGATATGCTTCGGGGTGAACTTCGGCGGCGCGGACAGGCCGTTGCGGATATCCTTGTGGCGCTGGCCGAGAATTTGCAGATCGAGTGTCAGCACCAGAGCCGAGCAGCCTGCCGCCTTTGCGCGACCGATCAGGTTCTTCACGAAGTCGCGGTCCTTCATCACATAAAGCTGGAACCAGAACGGCTTCTTCGTCACCGAGGCAACATCCTCGATGGAGCAGATGCTCATGGTGGAAAGCGTGAAGGGCACGCCGAAAGCTTCCGCAGCCTGTGCGGCCAGCATTTCGCCATCGGCATGCTGCATGCCGGTAAGGCCTGTCGGCGCAAGCGCGACCGGCATGGCCACATCCTGACCGATCATGGTCGTTGCCAGCGAACGGTTGGTCATGTCGACCAGCACGCGCTGGCGAAGCTTGATCTTCTTGAAGTCGTCCTCGTTGGCACGATAGGTCGACTCAGTCCAGGCGCCCGAATCCGCATAATCGAAAAACATTTTCGGGACGCGGCGCTGGGCGAGCCGCTTCAGATCGGCGATTTCAACGATGTTGGACATGACTCTTGCCCCTTGTGGTAAGTTTTCTTGACCAATCGCATGAAGGATCGCGCGACCGAAATCAAGTGCGAAGCTACAAAACACCGACATCAATTGGTCGTCAATTGAAGGGAGCGGCAATTCTGCTTATGCTATTTGCTTCATGGTATGCGTTCGCAGTGCAACAAGGATTTCGAGATGAGCAAGGATGGCAAGGGTTCCAAAACCGGTTTCATCGGCAAAAGCTCAAGTGCTGCCGGTGGCTGGGGCGCTCTGAAAAGCTGCGGCAAGCAGTTGCTTGCCAGCGGCGCGCCTCTGACGGGCGCCCGTGCCTTGCTCAAGGCCAACCAGCCCGATGGTTTCGACTGCCCCGGTTGTGCATGGGGCGATCCGGAACATGGCTCATCCTTCGAATTCTGCGAAAACGGCGTCAAGGCGGTGGCATGGGAGGCGACCGACCGGCGCACCACACCCGCCTTTTTCCGCGAGCATACGGTTTCGCAATTGCGCAACTGGACCGATTACGATCTGGAAAACACTGGTCGTCTGACGCATCCGCTGCGCTACAATGCGGCGACTGACAAATACGAGGCCGTCGAATGGGATGCTGCGCTCGCCCGCATCGGCGAGCTTCTGCGCGCCTTCGACAACCCCAATCGGGTAGAGTTCTATACGTCGGGTCGAGCCTCCAACGAGGCCGCCTTTCTCTATCAGCTTTTCGTGCGGTCCTATGGCACCAATAATTTCCCTGACTGCTCCAATATGTGCCACGAAGCGAGCGGCGTGGCGCTGAAGCAGTCGGTCGGCGTCGGCAAGGGCACGGTGCTGCTGGAAGATTTCGAACAAGCCGATGCGATTTTTGTCGTCGGGCAAAACCCCGGCACCAATCATCCGCGTATGTTGGGCGATCTTCGCCGCGCTGCCGAACGCGGCGCGCGCATCGTTGTGTTCAATCCGATCCGCGAGCGCGGGCTGGAGCGTTTTGCCGATCCGCAAAACAAGCTTGAAATGCTGCATGGCGGCAGCGAAGCGATAGCCAGCGATTATTTCCAGCCACGTCTGGGCGGCGATCTGGCGGCGTTTCGCGGCATGGCGAAGGCAGTGTTCGCAGCCGATGACGCGGCGCTCGCCGCAGGTGAGCCGTCCATTCTCGACCGGGAATTTCTGAGCGCCCATACCGCCGAGCTCGAAGCCTATCGCACTGCCGTGGATGCGACGACGTGGGAGGAGATCGAGGATCAGTCCGGTCTGTTGCCGCAATCGCTGGAGCGGGCGGCAGAGATTTATATGCAGGCGGAAAAGGTCATCTGCACCTGGGCCATGGGCGTGACCCAGCATCGCCATTCGGTGATCACCATCCGCGAGATCACCAATTTCATGCTGTTGCGCGGCAATATTGGCAGGCCCGGCGCTGGCCTTTGCCCGGTGCGCGGCCATTCCAATGTGCAGGGCGACCGCACGGTCGGCATTAACGAAAATCCGCCGCAGGCATTTCTCGATGCGCTGGAAAAGGAATTCGGTTTCGATGTGCCGCGTGAGCCGGGCCATAACGTCATCGGCGCCATTGGCGCCATGCTGGACGGAACGGCACAGGCCTTTATCGGGCTTGGCGGCAATTTTGCCCGCGCGACGCCAGACAGCCCGATCATCGCGAAAGCACTGTCGAGCCAGCGTCTGACCGTGCATATCGCAACCAAGCTCAATCATTCGCATCTGGTGCCGGGTCAGGAATCCTTCATTCTGCCGTGTCTCGGACGCACTGAAATCGATCTGAATTCCAAGGGTGTGGCGCAGATCGTCACGGTTGAGGATTCCATGAGCATGGTGCATGGATCGGGCGGCATCAATTCGCCAGCCTCGCCGCATTTGCGTTCGGAAGTGGCGATCATTGCGGGCATGGCCAATGCGACGCTCGGTCCAAAGCCCGTCAACTGGCTGGAAATGGCTGATGATTACGACCTGATCCGCGACCGCATTGCGCGGGTGCTGCCAGATTTCTACGATTTTAACAAGCGTGTGCGTGTGCCGCGCGGTTTCCACCTGCGCAACACGGCGCGTGAACTGGAATGGAATACGACGAACGGCAAGGCCACGTTCTGGACCGGCGCGCTGCCGGAAGCCATCGAGCATCAGCAGGCGCGGGGCAAGCCGGGCCGCTATGTGTTGCAGACCTTCCGCAGCCACGACCAGTACAATACGACCATCTACGGCATGGACGACCGCTATCGCGGTGTCTATGGCGAGCGGCAAGTCGTGTTCATGAACCCGCTCGACATGGCTGATATCGGTGTCGAGGCGGGCGACCGCGCCGATATTGTCGGCGAATTCGTCGATGGTCTGGAACGGGTCGCGCGCGATTTCCGTTTCGTACCCTATGATATTCCGCGCGGCTGCATCGCTGGCTATTATCCGGAAATGAATGTGCTGGTGCCGCTTGGCAGCTCCGGCGACGAGAGTTTCACGCCGACCTCGAAATCGGTGATCGTTTCGTTCCGACCGGTACAGCCCGTCGCCGCTTGATGGATGAAGCTGCTGCCGACTATATGGCGCTGGTCGAAAGGCTGGTTGCCACGTCCGAAAATCTTTCACCATTTGGCGCGGGCATCATCGCCGCACTGGCGCTGGGCGTTGCCGCCGACAGTCGGACTTTTGGCCGGGTGCTGGGTATCGAGCATGCGCTAGTGCTGCGTGAGGTGAATCTGCTGGGCGCAGACGGTGGCTATATCCTGATTACGCAGCGCGACCCGCGAACCCAGCGCACACGCTACGAACTCAGCCCTGTTGGTCGGCAGCTGGTTGATAAAATCTAGAACCAATCCGCTTCCAATTTAAACAGTCCTTCGGGTGCGTCCTGCTTGACGCGGCCCTATTGCGCCAAGCGTTTGCAAAAATAGCCAGCGGGAATGGGCGCTTGCGTATTTCATAAAAACATCACTTGCTATTGGTTCTATATAGGTTCTATTATGTCGGGCATGAATAGAACCACCTTAATCACATCCATCGAAGAGCGCGGCCTGCACGATCCGCAGCGGACGGGGCCGCTTTATCGCAATCTGGCGCGTATTCTCGGTGAACTGATTGAAGAGGGGAAACTGGCCCCCGCTGTCGGTCTGCCGCCGGAGCGCGACCTGGCCGAGGAGCTTGGGCTGGGGCGCATCACGGTGCGCAATGCCTATAAGGAATTGCTGGCGCAGGGTGCGGTTGAATCAAGGCGCGGCAGCGGTACATTTGTTGCGGAGCGCCCCGCGCGCATCAGCCAGCATTTGTGGCGGCTGACATCGTTTTCGGAAGACATGCTGTCGCGTGGCAAGGAGCCGGGCGCGCGCGTGGTGACGAACCGCCTCGACAAGCCGTCGCCGGATGAAGCCTTTCGGCTCGGCGTCGGCGTGGATACGTCCATTGTGCGGCTCGACCGCCTGCGTCTTGCCGATGGCGTGCCGATGGCTTTTGAACGCGCCGTGGTGCCGCGCCATTATCTGGATACGGATCGTGTCGATGAAGCGTCGCTTTATGGCGCGCTGGCGCGGCGCGGTTACAAGCCGGTGCGCGCCTTGCAGCGGTTGACCGCCGTGACTCTCGATCCCGGCACCGCGCGCCTTCTCGGCGTGCATCGCGGCGCTACGGCGCTTTTGATTGAACGCATCTCGCATCTCGATGACGACCGTATCGTCGAATACACCCGCTCGCATTATCGCGCCGACGCCTATGACTTTGTCGCCGAACTGAAAATTGGAGAATGACCATGGTAAGCCAACCATCCCTGATGTTGCAGGAAACCGAGCAATCGCCTGCGGTGGTTGCAACGCTTCTGGAAAAGGAAGCCGGCACGCTGGCCGAGATCGCAAAGATTTTCGCGAAGAATGAACCGGCAGTCATCACCACGGCGGCGCGCGGTTCTTCCGATCATGCGGCGACATTCTTCAAATATCTGATGGAAATCACGCTCGGTATTCCGGTCGCCTCCATCGGGCCTTCGGTTGCTTCGGTCTACGGCTCGAAGCTGAAGCTTGCGCGCGGCGTGCATTTTACCGTTTCACAGTCCGGTGCCAGCCCCGACATCGTGGCAGCACAGGCCGCAGCCAAAAAGGGCGGCGCGACGACGATTGCCGTGGTCAATGTGGTGGACAGCCCCCTCGGCAAAGAGGCGGATCTCGTGCTTGCGCTGAATGCCGGTGAGGAAAAGAGCGTCGCGGCCACAAAGTCCTTCATTGCCGCAGTGGCTGCCCTGTCGGGCGTGGTCGCGGCTGCAAGCGGCGATGCCGATCTGCGCGCCGGTTTAGAGCGTCTGCCGGAAGCGCTTGCCACAACCCGCCCCGATGGGCGTGAAGCTGTCGAAAACCTTCTTTTCAATGCGCGCTCGCTTTACACGGGCGGTCGCGGCACGGCCTATGCCATCGCGCTGGAAGCCGCCCTGAAGGCCAAGGAAACCGCCAATATTCATGCGGAAGCCTTTTCGCTGGCCGAACTGATGCATGGCCCGATGCGACTGGTGGAAGAAGGTTTCCCGATTATCTCCTTCCTGCCGCGCGACGAGGCTTTCGACACCAATATTGCGGCCTTGAAGCGGTTGCATTCCTTCGGCGCCAGCATCGTGACCTTGTCCGATGCCGAAACGCCGGGCTTCCGTCTGCCATCGGCCAGCACGGGCAGCCCGCATCTTGATCCGCTGGTTTCGCTCATCAATTACTATCGTGTCATTGAAGCGGTGACGCGCCGCAAGGGTTTTGATCCCGACAAGCCGCGCAATCTCAACAAGGTGACGGTGACGGTATGACAAAAAAATCAGCAATAGCCGGTGCGCGGATTTTCGACGGCGAGCGGTTTCACGATCAGTCTGCCCTTGTTTTCAGCGACGGCAAGGTCGAGGCCATTGTACCGGAGGCGGCACTTGGCGAGGCCCATCAGGTCGAGCGCCTGAAGGGTGGCGTCATTGCGCCGGGTTTTATCGATGCGCAGGTCAATGGCGGCGGCGGGCGGATGCTCAACGATCAGCCGACGCCGGAAACCATGTTCGTGATTGCCGAAGGGCATCGCAAATATGGCACGACCAGCCTGCTGCCGACGCTCATTACCGATACGACTGTCGTGCGTGACCGCGCCATTGAGGCGGCCGTTGAAGCGGTGAAAGCCGACAAGGGTGTCGCAGGCCTGCATCTTGAGGGGCCGCATCTGGCGCCTGCACGCAAGGGCGCGCATCTGGCCGAACTGATGCGTCCGGTCGATGACGCCGATATCGCTCTTTATATCCATACGGTCGAACAGATCGGTACATTATTGGTGACCATGGCCGCCGAACAGGTGACGCCGGAACAGGTGCGCCGTTTGAGCGATGCCGGTGTGGTGGTCAGCATTGGCCACAGTGACACGACGGCGGAAGAAGCTTTCAAGCGTTTCGATGCCGGTGCGCGCAGCGTTACCCATCTCTTCAACGCGATGAGCCAGATCGGCCATCGCGCGCCGGGTCTGGCGGGGGCTGCACTCGACCATCCGGATATATGGTGCGGGATCGTTGCCGATGGCCACCATGTTGATCCGATGGCGCTGCGGCTCGCGCTGCGCGCCAAGCGCGGCGACGCGCATCTGTTCTTCGTCACCGACGCCATGGCGCTGGTCGGCTCCAATGCGGAGAGCTTTGAGATCAACGGTCGCGCCGTGCGGCGCGTACCGGGTGGCATCTGCTCCAAGCTGATCCTGTCCGATGGCACCATTGCCGGTTCCGACCTCGACATGGCCTCGGCGGTTCGGTTCGGCGTGGCGGAACTGGAATTGACGCTAGCCGAAGCCCTGCGCATGGCAAGCCTTTATCCGGCACGTTATTTGCGGCTCGCTGATCGCGGATTGCTGCGTCCCGGCACGCGCATGGATGCGGTGCATCTTGATGACGGGTTGTTTGCCAAGACAACCTGGCGCTCCGGCGTGAAACAGGCAGCCGGGTAAGGGGCAGACCGATGACAGCTATTACCGACCGTTATTTCAACGATCTGATTGCCCGTCTGGCGAGCCTGCGTGACCGCCTGGCCGAACCGATGGAAAAGGCCGCTGACCTGATTGCCACCGCCGCGCGGGCGGACCGTCGGGTCTATGTGTTCGGCACCGGCCATTCCCACATGATGGCGGAAGAGCTGCATTATCGCGCCGGTGGTCTGGCGATCACCGTGCCGATCCTTTGCGGCGCGATCATGCTGCAGGATGGGGCCGTAGCCAGCTCGCATTTCGAGCGCATCGAAGGCGCGGTGCTGCCGATCCTCGACCGCTACGGCATTCAGGAAGGCGATGTGCTGATCGTCGTGTCCAATTCCGGCGTCAATGCCGCGCCGATCGAAGCTGCGCGCTATGCCCGCGAGAAGGGCGCTGCGGTGATCGCAGTCACTTCGGTGACTTATTCCAGCGCGATTGCCAAAGGACGCACGCAATTGCTTTCGCTGGCCGATGTCGTTCTCGACAATGATGCGCCTGCGGGCGATGCCGTGCTGGAAGTGGAGGGCAGCGCCCTGAAAGTCGGGCCGGTTTCAACGGCACTGGGCGTTACGATCCTGAATGCGATCTTTGCCGATGTTGCGTCCCGCCTCGTGGATGACGGCAGTGCGCCGATCTATCTCAGCGCCAATATGCCGGGGGCAAGCGACGTGAACCGGGAACTGGTCGCGCGGTACAGGGACCGCAATCCGCATCTTTGATCAAATAAGAGCAATCTTTCCTCCAAAGTTGCTTGATAGCGCAATCCGGTCAGTGCATTACGCATTCTGGCATGGCGGAGACCGCATCGTGAACTAGTTTCAAGGCGCGCGCTTTGGCCTGCGCCTTCGAAAACTGAGGAAGTCCGATGCATAATTTTGTCCTGACCGTCACCTGCAAGTCCACCCGCGGCATCGTTGCCGCAATTTCGGGTTACCTTGCGGCTAAGGGTTGCAACATCATTGATAGCGCCCAGTTCGACGATCTCGATACGGGTCGTTTCTTCATGCGCGTCAGCTTCATTTCGGAAGAAGGCGTGGCGCTCGAAACCCTTAGCGAAGGCTTCCAGCCGGTTGCGGCACCATTCGAAATGGATTTCGATTTCCACGACAACGCCAAGCGTACCAAGACGCTTCTGATGGTCTCGCGTTTCGGCCATTGCCTCAACGATCTGCTCTATCGCTGGAAGATTGGCGCACTGCCGATCGATATTGTTGGCGTGGTGTCGAACCATTTCGATTATCAGAAGGTGGTGGTGAACCACGATATTCCCTTCCATCATGTGGCCGTCACCAAGACCAACAAGCCGGAAGCCGAACAGCGCCTGATGGATATTGTCAACGATACCGGCACGGAACTGGTCGTGCTGGCGCGTTACATGCAGGTTCTGTCCGACCAGCTTTGCAAGCAGATGTCTGGCAAGATCATCAATATCCACCACTCGTTCCTGCCATCTTTCAAGGGGGCGAACCCCTACAAGCAGGCCTATGAGCGTGGCGTAAAGCTGATCGGCGCGACGGCGCATTACGTCACCGCCGATCTCGACGAAGGCCCGATCATCGAGCAGGACGTGGCGCGCATTACGCACGCGCAGAGCGCTGCCGATTACGTCTCCATCGGTCGCGATGTCGAGGCGCAGGTACTGGCCCGTGCAGTCCATGCGCATATCCACCACCGTTCGTTCCTCAACGGTAATCGCACGGTGGTCTTCCCGGCGAGCCCCGGGTCGTTCGCTTCAGAGCGCATGGGGTGATATTACCGCTCTGGCGGCCTGCAAATCGCGTCTTTTTGCGCTTCCGATACTCACGTGCTTCAGTACGTTGCGCGCCGGTTCTTAAAAGCCACGATTTTCGGCTCGCCATAACGACAATCTCGCTAGTCGCCAATACAAAGCCAATAAAGAACCTCGCTTTTGCGGGGTTTCTTTTTATCAATATTTGTGAGTGAGTTCTTGGAGTGGATTTTAAGAAAAATTAATATAAAATCTAAAATGTAAATAAATATTAGAGGGTTTTATGAAAAAGTATTCCTTATTTTTCTTTGCATTGTCGACTTTTATCGCGTCAGGATATGCTTATGCGGGAGAGCAGGCTTCAGTACAGATGGCATCATCATCGATAGGCAACACATTTGTATATCGCGATTCCCAAGCCATTCCTCAGACACTTCTTTTGGCTTCAGCTGAGGAGGACCCGTATGAGGGAACGTTCTTTGATAAGCAAGTTGACTGTGAGGCGAAGTGTGCCGGGCAATGCCTACAGACGAGCCACCGCTGGATGTGCTCCCATATTCCTAAGCGGTGATGTCGATCTCCTCTAAGCTCGGATTGAAACATGATAAAAAACCCCGCCGAAGCGGGGTTTTCTTTTGAGCTTATTTCAAGATCAGTCGATGTCGAAGGAAACGCCCTGTGCCAGCGGGAGTGCCTTCGAATAGTTGATGGTGTTGGTTGCGCGGCGCATATAGCCCTTCCACGCATCCGAACCGGACTCACGACCGCCGCCGGTTTCCTTTTCACCGCCGAATGCGCCGCCGATTTCGGCGCCCGAGGTGCCGATATTGACGTTGGCGATGCCGCAATCCGAACCTTCAGCCGAAAGGAAACGTTCCGCTTCCTGCAGGTTTAGCGTGAAGATCGAGGACGACAGGCCGGCGCCAACTTCGTTATGGCTCGCCAGAACGTCGTCGAAGTCGGAATATTTCATCACATAAAGGATCGGAGCGAAGGTTTCTTCGAGAACCGGGCCTTCCTGTTTCGGCATTTCGACGATGGCCGGACGCACATAGTAAGCGTTTTCATGGCCGGTATCGACGCGCTCGCCGCCCTGAACCTTACCGCCGTGAGCGGAAGCTTCCTTGAGGGCCTTCTGCATGTTGTCGAAGGCAACCTTGTCGATCAGCGGACCGACCAGAGCGGTGGTTTCAAGCGGCGAACCGACGGAAACGCTGGCATAGGCTTTCTGCAGACGTGGGACGAGGGCGTCATAAACGCTTTCATGAACGAACAGGCGACGCAGCGTGGTGCAGCGCTGCCCAGCGGTGCCCATGGCGCCGAAAGCAATTGCGCGCAGCGCCATGTCGAGATCGGCCGACGGGCAGACGATACCGGCATTGTTGCCGCCGAGTTCGAGGATCGCGCGAGCGAAACGCTTGGCAAGACGCGGACCGACTTCGCGGCCCATGCGGGTCGAGCCAGTGGCCGAGAGAACCGGAACCTTCGGGCTGTCCACGAGGACTTCGCCGATTTCGCGGTCGCCGAGCAGGACCTGCGAGAGGCCTTCCGGCGCATCGCCGAAACGCTTCAGGGCGCGCTGGAAGATCGCGTCGCAGGCGAGAGCGGTGAGGAGGGTCTTTTCAGACGGCTTCCAGACAACCGAGTTGCCGCAAACGATGGCGAGAGCCGCGTTCCACGACCAGACGGCCACAGGGAAGTTGAAGGCGGAGATGACGCCGACAACACCGAGCGGATGCCAGGTTTCCATCATGCGATGGCCAGCGCGTTCGGTTGCGATGGTAAGGCCGTAAAGCTGGCGCGACAGACCGACGGCGAAATCGCAGATGTCGATCATTTCCTGCACTTCGCCGAGGCCTTCCGAAGTGATCTTGCCAGCTTCGATCGAAACGAGACGGCCCAGATCTTCCTTGGAAGCGCGCAGTTCTTCGCCGAGCAGGCGGATCAGTTCGCCGCGCTTCGGCGCCGGAACGTTGCGCCAGACGCGAAAGGCTTCATCGCCCTTGTCGATGATCTTGGCGGCGTCGTCCTTGCTGTGGGTCTTGACCGATGCGATTTGCTCGCCCGTGACCGGGCTGAAACCGGCAAGGTTGCCTGCGGTGTAAACGGCAGCGTCAACACCGAGCTTGGCGAGAAGCTCTGCGGCTTCCTTCTTCACGTCGACTTTTCTGACAGCGGTGTTCATAGCTTTCCTCTCTATGTCTTAACTTTATTCTGCCGCTTCAAGGCCGCCGAGGCGGGCCTGTACGGCTTCGATGGATTCGCGTTCGATGCGGGCATAATGCTCGAATTCGTTGAGAACCTTGGCGCCAAGGTCTTCTTCAAAACGCTTCTGGTTCGGGCTTTCCACGAATTCCTGCGTGTCGTCATCGCCCAGATTGGACTGGAATATACCGGCTGCACTGACCGGCAGGAAGTCTTCATAGGTCAGCGGGTCGAACTGCACCGCGCCAGCGGCGACGAGAAGCTCGATATCGGTGTTCGGCTTGAAACTTGCAAGCTTCGCGGCATCTTTGACCGAATAGGCGAAGTAGCCGAGACCCGCTTCGCGAATACCAGCCCAGGTGTCCGGAAAAGCCGCAAAGGTGTCGCTCAGCGCTTTGACGTAAGCGCTTGCATTGGAGCCATCCGGGGCCGGACGGGCAATGGCGCGTGTGTCGTTGAGAAGCTTGTCATAAAGGCCGCGACCTTTGGGCGTCAGCGCAATGCCGCGCTGTTCGATTTCACCGAAACGGGCAGTGTGCGAACCGGCGGTCCACTGACCGTCGCTGCCGATGAAGGAGACTTCTTCTTCCAGAGCCTTGAACGAGGTCTGGCGCAGAAGGATCGGGCAGTTGCGAGTCGGCGGACCTTCGACGACAGCCTTCGGATTGATGCCGCGTTCCGGCATCTGGTCCTGCACGGCGTCGATGTCGAGCGTGCGCGGCGTCAGATGGTTGATGTGCGGACCCTTGAACGACACAACGTCGGCAATCAGGCGATGCGCATCATGCAGGCGATGGTAAAGCTCGGCGGAAACATTGGCGTGGTCGTGCCAGCGGAAGGTTTCCAGCACTTCAGCCACGAAAGCCTTGGCGTCGGCATCGTCGAGGCCGCCATTGGCTTCAGCCTTCTCGACCAGAGCAACGGCGCCTGCGGTGAAGATGTTGCGCTTGGCAAGAACGTCTTCAGACTCTGCGCGCAGCTGCTCGTCGGCAATAAGGTCGAGACGCAGAAGCGACGTGAAGACGCGGAACGGATTGTGTTTCAGCGCGGCGTCGTCGATCGGACGGAAAGCGGTGGAATGCACGGGAACGCCAGCCGCACTCAGATCGTAATAGCCGACAGGGAACATGCCCATCACCGCGAAGACGCGGCGCATCATGGAAAGTTCGGCGGCGGTGCCGAGACGGATGGCGCCATGGCGCTCTTCGGAAATACGCTCCAGCGAGTCAGTTTCCGTCAGGCGTTCATGCAGATGCCTGTCGTCGGCCAGAACCCTGGCGTTCACATCCGCGACGAGTTCCATCAGCGTGCCGTAGGCAGGCACTTCTTCCCTGTACATGCCGGACATCGCAGCTGAAAAAGCGGAACGAATGGCGTCTGGCGATACGAATTTCTGCGCGTTCATGGCGTATGCTTCCGTGGAACCTAAACTGTCTTTGTAGGGGTCATATTCAGCAATGCGAAAACATGACGGGATTATGATGAAAATGTATCATATCAGCCGTTTTCCGGTTATGATCGCGCTGAAAGCAACTATGTTAATGCGAGATTGGAATGAAGCTAAGCAGGAGACTGATTCCGGACATCGCCACTTTGCAAGCCTTTGAATGTGCTGCGCGCCATGGCAGTTTCACCCAGGCAGCCAATGAACTCAATCTCACCCAGAGCGCCGTCAGCCGCCAGATCAAGGATCTGGAAAGCCAGCTCGGCGTGCTTTTGTTCGAGCGTATCCGCCAGCGCATTCTCCTGTCCGATGCCGGGCGCAAGTTTCTGCCGGAAGTGCGGCGTCTTCTCAACCAGACCGAAGATACGATGTTGCGCGCGATGGCTTCAGCGCAGTCCACGTCTTCGTTCAGCGTCGCGACCTTGCCGACATTCGGCTCGCGCTGGCTGATGCCGCGTATTCCGGATTTTGTCGAGAAGCACCCGGGGATTGCTATCAATGTCGCGTCACGTTCCGGCGTGTTCGATTTCGAGGAAGAGCCGCACGATCTTGCCATCCATTACGGCCAACCAGTCTGGGCGCATGCGACCTGCAGCTTTTTGTGCAGCGAGGTGATTGTGCCGGTTGCAAGCCCGCGCCTGCTGGAAACCCGCCATCCTTCCGCGCCGGAAGAACTTGAAAGCGAACCGCTTCTGCATCTGGCGACGCGACCGAAAATGTGGGCGCAATGGTTTGAAAGCTGCGGTGTCGAGGGGCAGTCGGCCTATCGGGGGCATCGTTTCGACCAGTTCTCGATGGTGATTGGCGCGGCTTTGGCCGGTCTCGGCTTTGCGCTTCTGCCGCTTTACCTGATCGAGCAGGAATTGCGCGATGGCGAGCTGGTGCTGCTTTTCGAGAAGCCCATGCGGACCGAGAATGACTATTATCTCGTCGTGCCGGAAGGAAAACTGGAAAATCCGCTGACGCAGATATTCTGCCAGTGGATTGCCGGCCAAGTCGGCAATACGGACTATTCGGCACTGGTTCATTCCAAACCGGAATGAATTGTTGCGCAATTAGCGCTGTCCAACCGGCTTTCGCGGCGTGAAATAGATGCAGTCCGGCACGCGATGTGCCTTCCACGATACGAAATGGTTGTTGCTCTCAATGTTGAACGATCCGCGCTCTCATGGTCTTTGGGAAAAGACCGCTCCGGCTGCTCCGAAGACGACCTCGCTGCAAGGCGATCTGACGGCGGATGTGGTGATTGTGGGCGGCGGTTTCTCCGGTCTTTCCACGGCCTTGCATCTGGCGGAAAAGGGCGTCAAGGCGATCGTCCTTGAAGGCATCGAGATCGGCTATGGCGGTTCAGGCCGCAATGTCGGTCTGGTCAATGCGGGCATGTGGGTGATGCCCGATGATCTGCCGGGCGTTCTCGGCGAAAAATACGGTGCGCGCCTGCTCGATGTTCTAGGCAATGGCCCGAAGCTGGTTTTCGAAATAATCGAGAAAAACAAGATTGCCTGCGAAGTCGAAAAGCAGGGCACGCTTCATTGCGCTGTGGGCGCGAAGGGTCTCAAGGAACTGGAAGACCGCTGTGAGCAATGGGCGCGCCGTGGCGCCAATGTGAAGTTGCTGGACGCGAAGGAAACGGAAGCCAAGGTCGGCACCAGGGCCTATGCGGGTTCGCTGCTTGATCTGCGCGCCGGAACAATCCAGCCGCTGGCCTATGTGCGCGGTCTGGCCCATGCGGCCGTTGCTGCAGGCGCACAGATTTTCACGGGCAGCCCGGTGGTCGGCGCAAGCGAGCAGAACGGCAAGTGGACGGTCAAGACCGCCAAGGGTTCGGTCACGGCGGATTGGGTGGTCGTCGCCACCAATGCCTATACCAACGCGCCATGGGCCGAAGTCCGAGCCGAACTGGTGCATCTGCCCTATTTCAATTTCGCGACCACGCCGCTCTCGGACAATCTGAAGAGGACCATTCTGCCGGAACGTCAGGGCGCATGGGATACGAAAGAAGTTCTGTCGTCCTTCCGTTTCGATCAACAGGGGCGTCTGGTTTTTGGCAGCGTCGGCGCGCTGCGCAATACGGGCGCTGCCGTGCACAAGGCATGGGCGAAGAAGTCGCTCAAGCGCCTGTTCCCGCAGATCGGCAATGTCGAGTTCGAGGCGGAATGGTATGGCAAGATCGGCATGACCAATGACAGCCTGCCAAAGTTCCATCGTCTGGCGCGCAATGTGGTGGGTTTCTCCGGCTATAATGGTCGCGGCATCGTGCCGGGCACCGTGTTCGGCAAGATACTGTCGCAGCTCGTTTCGGGCGAAATCACCGAAGACGATCTGCCGCTGCCGGTCAGCGATCCGAAGGCGCAGAATTTCCGGGGTGTTCGCGAAGCCTATTACGAGGCGGGCGCACAGATCGCGCATGTCGCAGAAATGGTCATCTGATTTTTTTGCCCCTCTGCGGCTTGTCATAAAACCGCAGCGCAAATCCTCTATTGCGGTGCGCATCGCCTTCATGTCGAAGGGATGCGGATCGCTGATAGGCAAAAATATTCAATGCCTTATAAGCCTTCCGATGGACGTGAATCCGCCGGAAGGCTTTTTGTTTTCCGCAGACCAGATCGCAGGATGTTTGACAGGTGCACCATGAATGGAAATGATCGTGCCTATCGCCATAACAGTATCTGCGCGCTATCAGTTCGCACGCGGCAGGGCTGCGCTGGCATTGCCGGCCATGCTGGCGAGCATTACACCGAAATCCGAGGAGCAAATCCCATGAACAAGATGCTGAAGCGGGCCGTTGCCGTACCTGCGCTTCTTGCTCTATCCATCGCTGTGGCACAGGCCGACACGCTGACGCTTTATACCTCGCAGCCCGAAGCGGATGCGACCAAGACCGTCGAGGCTTTCCGCAAGGCCAATCCGGAAACGGAAGTGCAGATTTTCCGCTCCGGCACCAGTGAACTCCTCACCAAGCTTGCCGCCGAATTCGCCGCCGGTGCGCCGCAGCCCGATGTGCTTTTGATCGCCGATGCCGTGACCATGGAAGGACTGAAGAAGGACAAGCGCCTGCTCGCCTATCCGGAAGCCAAGGTCGATGGTTTTGCCGTCGACTCCTATGACGCCGACAAGACCTATTTCGGTTCCAAGCTGATTACCACCGGCATTGCCTATAACACCGGCGCTACGCAGAAGCCGGAACATTGGGCCGATATCGCCAAGGCCGAGTATAAGGGGCAGGTGGTGATGCCGAGCCCGCTTTATTCGGGGGCTGCGGCCTATCTCCTCAGCGGCTTTGCGCTCAACAAGGATCTGGGCTGGGATTATTTCAAGGGCCTCAAGGCCAATGAACTGGCAAGCGTGAAGGGCAACGGCGCGGTACTGAAGTCGGTTGCCAGCGGTGAAAAGCCTTATGGCATCCTCGTCGATTTCATGGCGCTCAACGCCAAGGCCAAGGGCTCGCCGGTCGAGTTCGTGTTCCCGTCGGAAGGCGTGCCAGCCGTGACCGAGCCGGTCGCCATTATGGCCACCGCCAAGAATGTCGATGGTGCCAAGAAGTTCGTTGAGTTCATCCTCTCCGACGACGGTCAGAAGCTGGCGCTGGAACAGGGCTATCTGCCTGCCAAGGAAGGCGTTGGCCGTCCTGCCTGGCTGCCGGAAGGCACCAAGATCAACATCATGTCCATCGACACCCAGAAGGTTCTCGATCAGACTGATGCCGACAAGAAGCAGTTCTCCGAGCTGTTTGGCGGATAAGGCATTTCGATGCGTATCAAAAAAGACCTTCAGGGCCGCGATGCGGCCCTGATTGTTGGCGTAACGCTGATCGTGGCGGTTCTGTCGCTTCTGCCGATGGGCCGACTGCTGGTGGAACTTGTTGTGCCGCAGGGGCAGTTTTCGACTTCCGTTCTGGTGGAGACACTGGGCCGCCAGTCGACATGGGTTGCAACCTGGCATTCCCTGCAAATCGGCATTGGCGGCACGGTGCTGGCGCTTGCCTTTGGCATTACCGCGGCCTTGCTGGTGGGCCTCACCAATATGCGCGGGCGCAATGTCTTCGTGCTTTTCTATGTGACGCCGCTTCTGATCGCGCCGCAGGTGACGGCGCTGGCCTGGCTCCAGCTTTTCGGCCCGTCGAGCCAGTTTCTCAAACTTCTCGGCATGGCGCCGCCGCTTGGCAGCCGCAATCCGCTCTATTCCGTCTGGGGCATTATCTTTCTGCTCGGCGTGCAATATGGGCCGCTGGTTTTCCTCATCGTGCGGGCGGGTCTGCGCAAGCTACCGCGTGAACTGGTCGAGGCGGGCTTGAGTGCCGGTGCCGGCAAATGGACCGTGCTGCGCACCATCATATTGCCGCTGATGACGCCGTCGATCATCGGCGCTGCCGCTCTGGCCTTTGTATCCTGTGTCGGCAATTTCGGCATTCCGGCCTTTCTTGGCATTCCGTCGAATTATCTCGTCCTGCCGACGCTTATTTATCAACGCCTTGCCGGTGGCGGGCCATCGGTTCTGTCGAGCGTTGCTGTGCTGTCGGTGCTGATTGGGCTGATCGCCATGGCGGGCATCGCGGCGCAGGACTATGCGTCACGCAGGCGCGATTTCCGCATCGTCTCCACATCGCTGCCCGCAGCGCCCTTTGCGCTCGGACGCTGGCGACTTCTGGCGGAAGTGGCGGCATGGCTGATGATCGTCATCGTGCTGCTGCTGCCGCTGATCGGACTGACGCTTTCGGCGCTGGTCCCGGCCTATGGCGTACCGTTGACTTTTGCCACCGCGACATTTGAAAATTTCCGCTTTGTGCTCATGGAACATGGTGGTGCGGCACGGGCCTTCGGCAACAGCATTCTGCTGTCGCTGATCGCAGCACTCTTTGCGGTTCTGATCGCCGTACCGCTCGCTTATATGCTGGCATGGCGCAAACGGCGCTGGACGCCGGTGCTCAATTTCGCAGCCGAGCTTCCCTATGCGCTTCCGGGCGTCGTGCTGGCGATTGCCTGCCTGTTGATGTTCCTGAAGCCGCTGCCCGTGATCGGCGTCAGCATCTACAACACGCTCTGGATCATCCTTTTTGCCTATCTGGCGCGGTTCTTCGTGCTGGCACTGCGGCCGACGGTTGCCGGTCTGCACCAGATCGACCGTGCGATGGAGGAAGCGGCACGGGTTGCGGGCGCAGGGCTTTTCTATCGGCTGCGCACGATTATATTTCCTCTTGTCGCACCGGCGACGCTTGCAGGCGGCGTGCTCATCTTCATGACCGCGTTTTGCGAGCTGACGGTTTCGGCACTTCTCTGGGCGTCGGGGTCGGAAACGCTGGGTGTGGTGATGTTTTCTTTCGAACAGGCGGGTGATTCCGCCTATGCGGCTGCCATATCCATTCTGGCCGTTGCGGTGACATTCATGCTGATGCTTGCAACAAATCTGTTTGCGCGGCGTCTTCCAAACGGAGTCCTGCCATGGCGCGACTGAAGATCGACCAGGTATCCAAGACGTTCAACGGGTTTCAGGCCCTGTCCGGCGTGACGCTGGATGTGAATGACGGCGAGTTCGTTGCCATTCTCGGGCCTTCCGGCTGCGGCAAGACCACATTGCTGCGCATGATTGCGGGCTTCGAAGAAGTGGACGGCGGCGAAATCCATATTGGTGACAGCTGCGTTTCCCATGCGAGCGGCAATGTGCCTCCGGAAAAGCGGCAGGTCGGCATCGTCTTCCAGAATTATGCGCTCTGGCCGCATATGAACGTGGCGGAAAATGTCGGTTACAGTCTGCGCGTGGCCAAGGTCGCCAAGGCCGAGCGTGAACGCCGGGTGAGGCAAGCACTGGCGCTGGTCGATCTCGACGGGTTCGGTGATCGCCGCCCCGCCAATCTTTCCGGCGGGCAACGCCAGCGCGTGGCGCTCGCCCGCTGTCTGGTGGCAGCACCGTCGCTGGTACTGTTCGATGAGCCGCTGGCCAATCTCGACGTGCATCTGCGCGCTTCGATGGAAGACGAGTTTGCCGCTTTCCATAAGCGCACCGGCACGACGATCATCTACATCACCCACGATCAGGCGGAAGCCATGGCGCTGGCCGACCGCATCGCGGTGCTCGATCACGGCAAGCTGCAGCAGTTCGATACGCCGCGAAAGCTCTATGAAGAACCCGCCAGTGAAATGGTGGCCTCCTTCATTGCGCATGGCATGGTTCTGCCTGCCGAAGTGCTATCTTTTGCGCAAACGGGCCATTGCGAAGCGCTGGTGCTTGGCAGCCGCGCGAAGGTGCGGTGTTCAGGCATCGAAATGCCGCGCGCCAATGCGCAGCTTTGCGTGCGTGCGGCCGATCTGAAGCTTACCGAGACCGGCGGCATTCCGGTCCGCGTGAAGCGTTCTGTCTATCGCGGCGGCGGCTCGCGCCTTGAGGCCGAAGTCATCGCCAAGCCAGAGATTTCCTTGCATTTCGAAGTGCGTGATCCCGTCCGGCTGGAAGAGGGCGACGAGGTGCGCATCGCCATTTGCGGCGGCTGGATCATCCCCACCGAGGACATGCCGGTGAGAAAAGCCTCAACCGGCTTTCCGATCGGCAACAAGATCTAACTTAACTCCAACAGACTGATCGTGAGCTTGGCTCAGCCCTAGCCACAGCCCAGCCCCTCATCCTGAGGGGCTCCTTGAGTTTTGCGAAAGGAGCCGTCTCGAAGGAGAGGGGCGGTTTCTGTGTTTTCCCTCGCCCTTCGACCCTTCGACAAGCCCAGGGTGAGGGCGAGGGGGAAGCTGAGGGGTGAGGGCGGGCGGAGGCTCAGCGCGAGAGCGAGCCAACGCCCGGTAGACTGCCTTATTTCTTCTTCATCGCTTCCAGTAGCGCTGCGCCAAAACCGCCGGTCGAAGGCTGTTCCTGTTTGCGTTGCGGCGTGAAGTTCTTGGCAGGCCTTGGATCGCGTTGCGCGTTGTTGCGCGGGGCAGGCGCTTCGCCGCCATCCTTGCGCATGGAAAGGCCGATGCGCTTGCGCGGCACATCCACTTCCACCACGCGCACCTTCACCACATCGCCCGCTTTCACCACTTCATGCGGGTCCTTGATGAAACGGTCGGCCAGTTGCGAGACATGGACGAGGCCGTCCTGATGCACGCCGATATCCACGAAGGCACCGAAGGCGGCCACGTTTGTCACGGTGCCTTCCAGCATCATACCGGGCTTCAGGTCCTTGATATCGTCGATACCGTCGGCAAAGGTCGCGGTCTTGAACTCCGGTCGCGGATCGCGGCCCGGCTTGTCCAGCTCGGCAATGATATCGCGCACGGTCGGCAGGCCGAAACGTTCATCCACGAAAACACGAGGATCGAGGCTTTTCAGCGCCACGCTGTCGCCCATCAGCGAGCGCACATCGCGACCGCAGGCGGCAACGATCTTCTTCGCCACCCCATAGGCTTCCGGGTGAACCGATGATGCGTCGAGCGGTTCGGTGCCGTTCGGAATGCGCAGGAAGCCCGCGCATTGCTCGAAAGTACGGTTGCCAAGGCGGGCGACTTTGAGCAGTTCCTTGCGGTTCTTGAACGCGCCTGCGGCATCGCGATGCGCCACAATGGCCTCCGCAATCGATGCGCCAAGTCCCGAAACGCGGGCAAGCAACGAGGCGGAAGCCGTATTGAGATCAACACCAACTGCATTCACCGCGTCTTCCACCACGGCGTCGAGCGCACGGGCGAGGCGTATCTGATCGACGTCATGCTGGTACTGGCCGACGCCGATGGATTTCGGTTCGATCTTGACGAGTTCCGCCAGCGGGTCTTGCAAGCGGCGCGCGATGGAAACCGCACCGCGCAGGGACACGTCCAACTGCGGGAATTCGGAGGCGGCAGCTTCAGACGCCGAATAGACCGATGCTCCCGCTTCCGACACGATGACTTTCAGCGGTTTTGGAGCTGGCATGTCCGACAGCATGTCCACCACGAGACGTTCCGTCTCGCGGCTGCCGGTGCCATTGCCAATCGCGATCAGTTCGATCTTGTGTTTGCGGACAAGGCTTGCCAGTTCCGCCTGTGTGCCGCGCACATCATTCTTCGGCGGGAAGGGGTAGACCGTGGTGGTGTCGAGCAGCTTGCCCGTGCCATCGACCACTGCCACCTTGACGCCGGTGCGGATGCCCGGATCGAGACCCATGGTGGCGCGGGAGCCTGCGGGCGCGGCCAGCAACAGGTCTTTCAGATTGCGGGCGAAAACATTGATCGCTTCTTCTTCGGCGCGCTCGCGCAGGTCGCGCATCAGATCGAGAGACAGCGAGAGAGAAAGCTTCACGCGCCATGCCCAGCCTGCCACTTCCATCAGCCAGCGGTCGCCCGGAAGCGTGCCGCCAATCGCATAGGCGGCGGCGATCTTGCGCTCGACCGGTTTCACGGCTGAGGTGTCGTCGGCATCGATTTCAATGTCGAGCGACAGGAAATCCTCGTTGCGTCCGCGCAGCATGGCGAGCGCACGGTGACCCGCAACGGTGGCCCAGCGTTCGAAATGATCGAAATAATCGGAGAACTTCGCACCCGCCTCCCGCTTGCCGTCCACGACACGCGAGCGCAAAACAGCGCGATCTTTCAGATAGTTGCGCAAATTGCCGATCAGCTCGGCATTTTCCGCAAAACCTTCGGCGATGATATCGCGTGCGCCATCGAGCGCGGCTTTCACATCAGCAACTTCGCCGCTGACATAGGACGCGGCAATGTCGGCGGGCACAAGGCTGCGGTCTGCGAGGATCGCTTCGGCCAGAGGGCCAAGCCCGCGCTCACGGGCGATTTCCGCACGGGTGCGGCGCTTCGGCTTATAGGGCAGATAAAGATCTTCCAACTCAGCCTTGGTCTGGACATTGGCAATCTTCAATTCCAGTTCGGGCGTCAGCTTTTCCTGACCGCGGATCGATTCCAGAATGGAGGCGCGGCGCGCTTCCAGTTCACGCAGATAAGCGAGGCGTTCAGAAAGCTGACGCAGTTGCGTGTCGTCCAGCCCGCCGGTGACTTCCTTGCGGTAGCGCGCCACGAAGGGCACGGTCGCGCCTTCGTCCAGAAGGCCGATGGCGGCCATTGCCTGTTCCGGCTTTGCGTTGATTTCCGCCGCGATAATCGCGGCAATGCGCCTGCTGTCGTCCGCCATATGTATTCCAATCCCAAATATTTGCAGCGAACATAGTCGGATGTCTGTTCGGCGCAATCAAGGCGATATCGATGTTCCACAGGAAAGGCGGCAGTTTGGCCGTTCACGCGCATGTGAACGCTGCGCCTCTTTTTAAATCGAAACTAAGCGATATCTATATCGTGAAATGACGATATGCATCGGATCAGCGAGGTGAGTGCAATGTCGAAAGTTCAATCGATAAAGCAGCAGACAGCCTTGCCAGTGCCCCTGGATGAGATGCTGAAAGCGCTTAGTCATCCGGTGCGTCTCGACATTTTGAGCTGGCTCAAAGAGCCGGAGAAACACTTCTCCGCTCAGCACATGCCATTGGAGATGGGCGTGTGCGCGGGCCAGTTCGAGCGGTGCGGTCTTTCCCAATCCACCGTTTCAGCCCATTTGTCCGTGCTGACAAAAGCGGGGCTGATCACGCCCCACCGCGTCGGCCAATGGACGTTTTATAAGCGCGACGAAGAGGCGATAGCCGCCTTCATCGCAACCCTATCCGATCTTTGACCAACTTTTCCAACTTGCCCACCTTTTCCAACTTGAAGGAAATGCCCATGGCCACCTTGTTCGATCCTGTCACCGTTGGTGATCTGAAGCTTGCCAATCGCGTTGTGATGGCGCCGCTGACGCGCAATCGCTCGCCGCGCGCCGTGCCGAACGATCTCAATGTTACCTATTACGAGCAGCGCGCCAGCGCTGGCCTCATCATCACCGAGGCAACGCCGATCAGCCATCAGGGACAGGGCTATGCCGATGTTCCGGGCCTTTATTCGGCCGAGCAACTGGCCGGCTGGAAGCGGGTAACCGATGCCGTTCACACCGCCGGCGGCAAAATCGTCGTGCAGATGTGGCATGTGGGCCGTATTTCCCACAACACCTTGCAGCCGAATGGCGGCAAGCCGGTTGCGCCGTCCGCGATCACCGCCAAGTCGAAGACCTATCTGGTCCATCCCGATG
Organism: Ochrobactrum sp. C6C9; assembly: GCF_022627935.1. Classification (NCBI taxonomy): domain Bacteria; kingdom Pseudomonadati; phylum Pseudomonadota; class Alphaproteobacteria; order Hyphomicrobiales; family Brucellaceae; genus Ochrobactrum; species Ochrobactrum sp. C6C9. The sequence continues at coordinate 39,945 of NZ_JABXGB010000009.1, forward strand.
GCACGGGCGAATTCGCACCGACCTCCGAGCCGCGCGCGCTGGAAAAAAGCGAGATCGCAGACATCGTTGCCACCTATGCCAAGGCAGCGAAGGACGCGATTGACGTTGCCGGTTTCGACGGTGTCGAAATTCATGCGGCCAATGGCTACTTGATCGACCAGTTCCTGCGTTCTGGCAGCAATCACCGCACCGACGAATATGGCGGCTCGATTGAAAACCGCGCGCGCTTCCTGTTCGAAGTGGTCGATGCAATCACCAAGACGGTGGATGCAGGCAAGGTCGGTATCCGCCTTTCGCCGGTTACGCCCGCCAATGACGCATCGGATTCCGATCCGCAGCCGTTGTTTGACTATGTGGTCGACAAGCTTGCGCCTTACGGTCTTGCCTATGTTCATGTCATCGAAGGCGCAACCGGTGGTCCGCGTGACTTCCAGCAGGGCCCGCAGCCGTTCGATTATGCGCGTCTGAAGCAGGTCTATCGTGACGCTGGCGGCGATGCCGCCTGGATGGTCAATAATGGCTATGACCGTGAACTGGCGGAGGAAGAAATCACCAGCGGTCGCGCCGATTTGGTTGCTTTCGGCAAGCCGTTCATTTCCAATCCGGATCTCGTGCGGCGTCTGAAGGAAAATGCGCCGCTCAACGAGCTGGATCAGCAGCATATGTATGGTGGTGGCGCAAAGGGCTATACGGATTATCCGGCTCTCGCCTAATCCTCAGAATGAAAAAGCCCGGTCGCGAGACCGGGCTTTTTCTTTGCACATGCGTGAATAGTTAGAGCCGCGCCCGGGTGGAACGCGGTGTGGCAAGCAATAAGTTTGTTTCGCTGGCCTTGATGCCGGGCACGAGGCGGATACGGCGCAGCACCGCATCGAAATCGGCGAGGGTCGCGGCGCCCAGTTCGACCACCAGATCAAAACGACCATTGGTCGTGTGGACGGCGGAAATCTCCGAGAAACCACCAAGGGCCTTGACCACACGGTCGGCGACATGACCTTCGATTTCGATCATCATGATGCCGCGCACCGGCAGGTCCACGGCGTCCGAGCGCAGAATGACCGTATAGCCCAGAATATCGCCGGAGCGTTCCAGCCGTTCCATGCGCGCGCGGATCGTTGCGCGGGAAACGCCAAGATCGATCGCAATGTCGGAAATGCTGCGGCGGCCATTATGGCGCAAAAGCGTAATGAGCTTTTCATCCAGATCGTCCATAGTTTCTCCAATTTGAAAAGCCAATCCGACATTCTGATAAACCAAACCGATAAAATTGCCAATCCGGTTGGTTCACATCGCCAAATAAAAATGATGAATCTTATGACAATAATCAGAAGGAACCTTGTTTTATGCATTGCAAGATTTTGGGACTACCCGTTCAGGAAGGCACTGGCCGCGCAGGCTGCAATATGGGTCCCGATTCCTACCGTGCCGCAGGCATTGCCGATGCCATACGCGAGCTTGGTCACGGTTTTACGGATCTCGGCAATCTGGTTCCAAGCCCGGCTCAGATCAAGCAAGCGTCGCGCGAACATCCAAACCATGCGATCAAGGCGCTGCCAAGCGCTGTTGCCTGGATTGAAGCAATCAGCGAAGCCGCTTTCCGCGAGAGCGAAGAGGGCTTCCCGATTTTCCTTGGCGGCGATCATCTTCTGGCTGCCGGAACGGTTCCGGGCATTGCGCGCCGCGCCGTCGCAAAGGGCCGCAAGCAGTTCGTGCTCTGGCTCGATGCGCATACGGATTTCCACACGCTGGAAACGACAACCAGCGGCAATCTGCATGGAACGCCGGTTGCCTATTACACCGGCCAGAAAGGCTTTGACGGCTTTTTCCCGAAGCTTGAAGCCGCCATCGATCCGCACAATGTCTGCATGATGGGTATTCGAAGCGTCGATCCGGCGGAACGTCTGGCTATCCAGAAGACCAAGGTTTCGGTTTTCGACATGCGCATGATTGACGAGCATGGCGTTGCCGCGCTGCTGCGCCGTTTCCTCGACCGTGTGAAAGCGGAAGACGGCCTGCTGCATGTCAGCCTTGACGTTGACTTCCTTGATCCGTCGGTGGCGCCAGCTGTCGGCACCACGGTGCCGGGCGGCGCGACTTTCCGCGAGGCCCATCTCATCATGGAAATGCTGCATGACAGCGGTCTCGTCACGAGCCTCGATCTGGTTGAATTGAACCCGTTCCTGGATGAGCGCGGCCGCACGGCTACCGTCATGGTGGACCTGATGGCCAGCCTTTTGGGCCGCAGCGTCATGGATCGTCCGACGATCAGCTATTAAGGCGCGTCTTGCCGAATGACGCTCCGATCATTGTATCAATGCGCAATACGCTCCGAAGGCCGTGTCAGCCTTTCGGAGCGTGTTTAAGGAGAATATGAATGACCCAGCCGAAACTCAACATCGTCCCCTTCGTCAGTGTCGACAACATGATGAAGCTGGTGCTTTCCATCGGCGTCGAGACCTTCCTGAAGGAACTGGCCGCATATGTGGAAGAGGATTTCCGCCGCTGGGAAAATTTCGACAAGACGCCGCGTGTCGCGTCCCACTCCCGCGAAGGCGTGATCGAGTTGATGCCGACGAGCGACGGCACGCTTTATGGCTTCAAATATGTCAACGGCCATCCGAAGAACACACGTGAAGGTCTTCAGACTGTCACGGCTTTCGGCGTTCTGGCCGATGTGGGCAGCGGTTATCCGATGCTCCTGACCGAGATGACGATCCTGACGGCGCTGCGCACGGCTGCCACGTCAGCGGTTGCCGCCAAATATCTGGCGCCCAAGAATGCCCGCACGATGGCGATCATCGGCAATGGCGCACAGAGCGAATTTCAGGCCATAGCATTCAAGGCGCTGCTCGGCGTGGACAAGCTTCGCCTTTACGACCTCGACCCGGAAGCGACCGCAAAATGCATGCGCAATCTTGCCCATGCAGGTTTCGACATTGTCGCCTGCAAGTCGGTGGAAGAAGTGGTCGAGGGCGCCGATATCATCACGACGGTCACGGCGGACAAGGCCAATGCCACCATCCTGACCGACAATACGGTTGGCGCTGGCGTGCATATCAATGCGGTGGGCGGCGATTGCCCGGGCAAGACCGAATTGCACGGCGATATTCTCCGCCGCTCCGACATTTTCGTCGAATATCCGCCGCAGACCCGCATCGAAGGTGAAATCCAGCAGCTCCCGGCAGACTATCCGGTCAACGAGTTGTGGGAAGTCATCACCGGCAAGGCGCGGGGCCGCAAGGATGCGCGCCAGATCACGCTGTTTGATTCCGTCGGCTTTGCCACGGAAGATTTTTCGGCTTTGCGTTATGTGCGCGACAAGCTGAAGGATACGGGCCTGTATGAGCAGCTCGACCTTCTTGCCGACCCGGATGAGCCGCGCGATCTGTTCGGCATGCTGCTGCGTCACGAAAAGCAGCTGGAAGCCGAAAAGTCGAAGCCTGCCGCCTGATCAGGCTGATCAATCAGAGCGGACGGCGCGCATGACGCGGGGCGGCGATACGCCCCGCTTGCGTTGCAATGGCCATTTCAAAACTGTCGGCAATGCGCCGCGCTCGATCGATGAAAATGATCGCCGCTTCCGCAGGATAAATCTCGCGTGCGGTTTGCTCGAACAAGGCAAGCCAGCGGTCGAAATGCTCGCCCTTCAGGTTGAGCTTCAGATGCGGCGCCATGGGTCGCCCGTCATAACCGCCGGTTCTCAAGATGACCGACGACCAGAATTGCGCAATCTGCGCGATATGGTGATCCCAGCCATGCACGGCTTCCGCAAAAATCGGCCCGAGCAGCTCGTCCGCCCGCGCGCGTCCATAAAATGTCGCCACCAGTTCCTGAATGGATGCGGGGTCAATCGAGGGATGCGGCTGGTTGATGAGCAGGGTCATGGCGAGGCTTTCCGGGTTGTTCCAGCCGGATATAGGCGCTCGTCACCTGCTAATCCAGCGCAGCTTTGCCGCATACCGGCGCTATTCCTCGAAGCGGCCATCATTTTCGCGGTCGCGCTCATAATGCTTTTTCAGCGGAAATGGCGGCAACCAGCTTTCGCGGCGGATTGTCCACAATTCGTAGGTCGGCACCAGCTGGTCGGGAGCATCGAGCGAACCCAGATGCACCTCGATTTCGTCATCGGAACGGGAAAAGACCGAGGAACCGCAGCGCGGACAAAAATGACGCCCGGCATAATCGCGTGTTTCGCCATCGATCGTGACCGCATTCTGCGGGAACATTGCTGATGCCAGAAAAAGCGCCCCATGATGTTTGCGGCAGTCGAGACAGTGGCAAAGGCCGACCCGATAGGGACGCCCCGTGGCGACAAGCCGGACATCGCCACACAGACAGCCACCAGTAAATTGATCCATGGTTTTCCTCCTCAATTCAACCGGATCATGCTTTTCAGAAGAAATATATGAAGCGGTCAACCAGTAATTCAACCGGCACGGCGCGCGTCTAAATAGGCTTTTTGTGACTCGCTCCGCATGGGCCCGCGATCATCTTTCAGAGCGGCGAATGCCGCAAGGCGGCGGGTGTCTTGATATTGATATGTAACGGTTTTTTTGGCTTTTCCAGAGTGAAATGTCAGCTATGGTGAATCTGGAGGGCATTGGGATTTATCGAAAGAAATCAACGGCTTATTTGCTGTTAAATCATTTCCTCTAATTTTTGTTTATCTTTTATGATGTTTTGAAATTCTCTACTGGGAATTTAAGTATTGCCCATCAAAATAAATTCGTTTTTTAATGTCGCGGGGGCTTTATGCAATGAACTGAGGGGTTTCGATGCATTTAGGTATTCGCAGGGTTTCGGCCACCCTGCTGCTTTCCACGACGGCACTGTTCACGGTGGGTGCCGTGCTTTTGCCATCTGGAAATGCGCAGGCCGCATGTTCGTTTTCACCAACGGCCGGTGATGACGTTTTCATCTGCGACAGCGGTACATCCGCATCCGGTCTGACCGATACGAGCGGCAACAACACGCTCCTTCTGCCCACAGGCGGCAGCGGTACGGTCAATGGCAATGTGACCTTCGGTGCCGGAACGGACCGCGTCGAGTTACATTCGGGATCGATTGCGGGAAGCATCGATCAGGGCGATGGCGCGGATGCATTCATTATTTCTGGCGGCTCGGTTGTCGGTAATGTGCAACAGGGCGGGGGCATCGACGATTTTCAGATGACGGGCGGCCAGATTATCTCGCTCAATCAGGGCGACGGGCTCGACACGTTTTTCATGTCCGATGGCCGCATTATCGATGCTTTCGACGATGGCGATTATGCTGTGATGACTGGCGGGCGCATCGGTCGCGTCAACATGAAGCTGGACAACAATTATTTCAACATGTCCGGCGGCACCATCGATCGCAATCTGGTGACCGGTTTCGGCAATGATACGATCATCATCTCCAGCGGCATGATTGGCGGTAGTATCAGTGTCAGCGGTGGCACCGACAGCGTGACCATTACCGGTGGTACGGTTGCCGGTGACATCATGCTGAGCTTCGGCACCGACACGTTCAGCTGGAACGGCGGCGGCATTCTGTATGGAAATGTCGATCTCGGCGCGGATGACGACGTAGCCACGCTGACCAAATCTGACCGACGCCAATATGGGGACGACCAAGTTCATCACCGGTGGCGAAGGCACCGATAGTCTGAGCTTCAGCAATGTCAAAACCGGCGCGGTTTATCGCTTCGGCGGATGGGAAACCATCAATCTCACCAACGATACGCGTCTGGTTTTCAATGCTCCGCTGACGCTTGGCGATGCGGGAACCGGAAAGGGCACGCTCAACATCGATGCGACCAGCACCATTTATGGTGGTTCGGCCCAGTCGGTTATCAAGCCCTATGCCGCAACGCAACTGACCAATGTGTTTAATGCAGGCCGCATCGACCTGACCAATGGCGGCTCCAGCACGACCGATAGCCTGACCATTCGCGGCAACTATACCGGGCAAAATGGCCTGCTGTTCCTCGACACGGTGCTTGCGGGTGATGCGTCGCCTTCGGACAAGCTGGTGATCGATGGCGGTTCGGCTTCCGGCAATACCGGCATTGTCGTGGAAAATATCGGTGGCGCAGGTGCTTCGACAGTGTCGAATGGCATCATGGTCGTTGAGACGCTGAATGGCGCAACCACCACTGCGGGCGCCTTCACCTTGAATGGCCGTGTCGCGGCTGGCGCCTATGAATATTATCTGTTCAAGGGTGGTGTTTCTGCCGGAACGACAGAAAACTGGTATCTGCGCTCAACGCTGGTGAACGGTAGCCAACCGGCTGCCGTGGGGTCGGACGCGCCGGAACCAGAGGCTCCGGAAACGGTGGCCGCTCCGCCGCCATTGGATCAGCCGGCTGCGGTGCTGCCAGTCGATCCGAACGATCCCGACCCGCAGGACAATTCTGCGCCGGTCGCCGGAAACTCCGCCGCGCCCACTGCGCCTCCGGCTCCCCAGGCCGCAGATGTTGCCGACCCGCCAGACAATTCCGTTGATGGTTTGATGCAGCCTCCACTGCCCGGCAACGGCGTCGCGCCGCCGTCAGCAGGGGCGACGCGCGTGGAAGGCGATGTCGTCAATCTCTATCGTGAAGAAGTGCCGGTCTATTCGGCTCTGCCGCCCGTCGCGCATCATCTGGCGCTGTCTACGCTCGGCACATTCCATGAGCGCCGGGGCCAGCAGGACCTGCTCGAGAGCGGTGGCTATCTGCCGTCGAGCTGGGTGCGGGTGTTCGGTCAGGACATCCACATGAAGTGGAGGGGCACCGTTGCGCCGGGGGTCGATGGCAGTCTTCTCGGTATTCAGGCCGGGCAGGACCTGTTCGGACGTGAATCCGACGGCGGCCATTTCGACCGTTTCGGCGTCTTCTTCGGTTATGCGCGCGCCTCGGGCGATATTACCGGGCAGGCGCTCGGCTGGAACGATCTTGCCGTCGGCGACCTTGACGTTACCGGCACCAGTTTCGGCGGCTATTGGACCCATATCGGCCCGCAAGGCTGGTATCTCGATGCGGTGGTGATGGGAACATGGTTCGATGGCAGCGCCAGCTCCAATGCGCAGCAGGGCATAGACCTTGACGGCCACGGGGTGACGGCCTCGCTGGAAGGCGGCTATCCGGTGGCACTCGGCGGCAACTGGACGCTGGAACCGCAGGCGCAACTGATCTGGCAGCATCTCTCGCTGGACGATCAGGCTGACCGTTATTCCACGGTGACGTTCGATTCCGACAATGCGTGGACGGGCCGTATCGGCATGCGGTTGCAGGGCGCGGAAGAAACCTCGTTAGGCAAGCTGCGCCCCTATCTGAAGGCCAATCTCTGGCAGAATTTCTCATCGGACGAGACCGTATCCTTCGGCACCGATCCGATTGTTACCGATCTGAAAGGAACGTCGCTGGAAGTCGGCGGCGGGATAACGGTCGATATCACGGAAAAGGCCAGCCTTTTTGCAACTGCCGACTACACAACCAATCTCGGAGGAGAGCGAACGCGGATCTGGGAAGGCAATATCGGACTGAATGTAAAATGGTGATTCCAGAGCACATTCCGAAAAGTGTGAAACGGTTTTCGGAGCAGATGTGCGTCTAATGTGGCGGCTGACGGCGTCGCCATTGCATTTTGAAGGAGAGGGAAAACGTCAATGGGCAGACGGGCTTATGACAAACTTGCGAAGATTTGTGCATCTCTGAAGACCTCTGAACAGGAACTGGCTTACGCGCTCGGCATATCGCGCATCGCGCTAAAGGCAATCAATCGTCCAGATACCCCCCTTTATCTGCGTCTGGCGCTTGCTGCACTCCTGTCGGAAATCGACCCGGATAAGGTGCTGAATGCGACGCATTCGCCTCCTGCAATGGAAGTGCCAGTGCATCTTCTGTAACCCCGATAGAAAGTCTCAAGTCATCCCCCAGGGCTGAGGATAGTATCGTGACTAAGTTTTACGTCCTGCTTTTTCTGATAGGTCTTGTGAGTTACCCGCAACTGGCCGCTGCGGCCTGTTCGGGTGCTGCCAGCGCTGCCGATCTGGCAGCGCAAAGGCAACTATCCGCCCTGCGCGCCATGGAGCGCGGGCGTGGCTGCAAGGGTGATGGCGGCGGGGGCTTGTTCAATGCCTGCCGCGATCTGTCGGTGCGCATTGCGGAAGTGCAGCGGCAGATTTCCGCCGGGCTGGCCGCAAGGTCATGTTCCGAACCATCGGCCACGACACAACGCAGCGCGCGACTGGATCGGCCAAAGGTGACACCGGCGGCTGTCACGTCGAATGCGACCGAGAAACCCAAATCCTGGGCCGGCAAAGGCGCACTGACCTATTGCGTGCGCCTTTCGGACGGTTATCTGTTCCCGGCGCCGCACTCTCAATTCGACAAAACGGAAAGCACAACGGAAACGCTGGCTCAATGCCGCTTCATCTGCCAGAACGAGAGCGTCGATCTCTATGTTCTCAATGATGTGAATGGCGAAACGGCGGATATGATTTCCGCGACCAGCGGCAAGTCCTATGCGGAACTGCCGACGGCCTATAATTATCACGAGAGCAGCGATTTCAAAAAATGCGACTGGGCGGGTTATGTCGCCAAGGTCAGCGAACTGCGCGCCAGCAGTCGGTCGGCGAGAGCCATGCGCAATGTCGTGATGCCGATGCCGGACAGCCGGCCGAGCCGCAATGCCGATATGGTCGATACGGTTGCGACGGCAACCTTTGCGCCGCTGACGGACCGAAAGGTGCGGGTGGTCGGCCCGGCCTTCATCTTCGATCAGGGCATAGCACCGGAAACTGTCCAGCAGTAGCTGCGAGCAGGACCGGCGCTGGTCCAGTCCAGAAAATCGCCCCGTGGATAACGACAAGATATGGCGCGGGGGCGCTTTTCTCCATTGGTTGTTTTTCACCCCCCTATGTCCTAAGAGGTGCGCGACAAGGGGGCTGAAGTGAAGTGCTATTTGATAAATCTGGAGCGGAGCCAGGACCGTCTGGCCTATATGGCATCCCAATTTAATCGCATGGGTCTAGAATTCGAACGTGTTGAGGCTGTCAATGGTCGGGTTATGCCCGAACAGGAGCTGGCTTCATTTAACACGTTCAGCAAAAACTGGCCCGATCCGCTTTCGCCAGCGGAAATTGGCTGTTTCCTGTCTCACCGCAAGTGTCTAGAAATTATAGCGACCGGTATCGATGCTTACGCGGTCATTTTTGAAGATGATATCAAGCTGAGCAGCGGGGCTGCGCAGTTGTTGCCTTCAGACAAATGGATACCGAAAGACGCGGATATTATCAAAATCGATGCCTACGGGCATGAGGTCTTGATATCCCGTTCGGTTGCAAGCGAAGGACCCTATGCGGTGGCGCGGCTTCGCTCCAGACATTTGCTGACGGGAGGCTACGTCGTGTCTCGCGACGCTGCGCGCAAACTTCTGCCGCTTATGCAGAAAGCGCCTGCTCCCATCGATCATTTCCTGTTCGACCCCAATGATGGTCCTTTCGACGAATTGAATATCTACCAGATCACGCCAGCCATTTGCCGACAGGCAGGATTGGAAAGCACGATCGGCAAGAACCGACGTGAGCAAAAGCGGCCGGCGCTTTTTCGACTGGTCATACGGGAATTGAAAAGGTTCGGGACGCGCACAATGCGCAATTCCCTCGGCTTATGGGTGAACTTCACCAAAACCGGACGTTGGGGCCCCATTCCCTATGACCACGATATCCGATAGCCAGTGAGCGGGCCTTCAGGCCCATCAATATTTAGCGGGCCACTTGTCATCGGATGAGTCGGCATCACAACGGCAGCTCTAAAGCCGTGCGAAAGGCTGCGAGCGCAACTACCTACGATGATGTTAGAAAGAGAATTTTTCGGTAGCGGTTAGCGAATGGTAGCGGAGGAGGGATTCGAACCCCCGACACAAGGATTATGATTCCTCTGCTCTAACCTACTGAGCTACTCCGCCACGCGTCGCTTTGCAGAAGTTTTGTCGTCGCCGTTTCCGGTGGGACAAAGCATTGTTCCTGCAAGGAATGGCGGCGGTATATGTGGGGAATGAAACCCTGTCAAGCACTCTTCGCACAGGTTTCGTCTTGTTTTCCATCATTTGCACCGATAAGGAACTGTGCATAAGCAAAGGCATAGTTTCATGGCACCTCGTATTGCGGTTTTGGGTTGCGGCTATTGGGGCGGCAACCACATTCGTACCCTGAAGAGCCTCGGCGCCCTTCAGGCGGTCTCCGACGCCAACCCGGCAAATGCCGAACGATTCGCTTCCGAATTTGGCGTTCCCAATGTTCCGGTTGATGAATTGTTCACCCGTCCCGACGTGGACGGCATCGTTCTGGCCCTGCCTGCACAGTTCCACGCGCAATATGCGACCGAAGCTGTGAAGAACGGCAAGGATGTTCTCGTCGAGAAACCTATTGCGCTCGACGTCCCTTCGGCGGAAGCCGAAGTTGAAGCCGCGCGCGAAAATGGTCGCATCTTCATGGTCGGCCATGTTCTGCGGTTCCATCCGGCCTTCGAAAAGCTTCTCGACATGGTCAAGAGCGGTGAACTCGGCGATATCCGCTATGTTCATTCGCATCGCGTCGGTCTTGGCAAGTTTCACGCGCAGTTCGATGCGCTGTGGGACCTGGCGCCGCACGATCTGTCGATGATTCTCGCCATCACCGGCGAAGAGCCCAGCGCCATTCGCGGCGAAGGCACGGCCATCATCGACCATCTGAACGATTTTGCCCATGTTCATCTGGAGTTCCCGGGCGGCATTCGCGGGCATCTTTTTGCCTCGCGGCTCAATGCCTATCGCGAGCGGCGCCTGAGCGTGACCGGCACCAAGGGCATGGCCGTTTTCGACGACGGCGAGCCGTGGGACCGCAAGCTTGCCTTCTACAAACACGAAGTCTGGCGGGAAAACGACCAGTGGGCTTTCAAGTCGGCAGAGCCGATCTATATACCCGTCGAGGAAGGCATGCCGCTCACCCGCGAGTTGCAGCATTTCCTGCATTGCATCGAAACCCGTGAAACCCCGCGGACTGACGGCAAGGAAGCCATCAGTGTCTTGCGGATCTTGACCGAAGGTTCGGTGCAGCACACCAGATAAGGCGTTCGCGGACGGAGCTTTACGTTTCGTCAAGCGGTGTTACAGCATTCGCAAAACTTTGAACGCCCCGGCCATGGCAGGACGGCGCGCAAGCGAATAAATAGGTGCCAAGGATTCGCACGTTGGTTCGTGCGAGGCCAACTCTATGGAGCCAACATGCAGTTTATTGATCTTGGGGCGCAGCGCGCGCGTATCGAAGACCGTCTCAATGCCGCCATTTCCAAGGTTGTTGCGGAAGGCCGCTATATTCTCGGGCCTGAAGTGGCGGAGTTCGAGAAGAAGCTCGGAGAATATCTGGGCGTTGAACATGTGATCGCCTGCGCCAATGGCACCGACGCCTTGCAGATGCCTCTGATGGCGCGCGGCATCGGTCCCGGCCATGCTGTTTTCGTTCCGTCCTTCACCTTTGCTGCGACTGCGGAAGTTGTGGCGCTGGTCGGAGCAGAGCCTGTTTTCGTCGATGTCGACGCCAACAGCTACAACATGAATGTCGAACAGCTTGAAGCTGCCATTGCCGCTATCCGCAAGGAAGGCCGTCTGGAGCCGAAGGCAATCATTCCGGTCGATCTGTTTGGACTTGCTGCCGACTATAACCGCATCACCGCGATTGCCGAGCGCGAAGGCCTGTTCATCATCGAAGACGCTGCGCAGTCCATCGGCGGAAAGCGCGACAATGTCATGTGCGGCGCATTTGGCCATGTGGGCGCGACCAGCTTCTACCCGGCCAAGCCGCTCGGTTGCTATGGCGACGGTGGCGCGATGTTCACCAACGATGCCGAGCTTGCGGATACGCTGCGTTCGGTGCTGTTCCACGGCAAGGGCGAAACCCAGTACGACAATGTCCGCATTGGTATCAATTCGCGTCTGGACACGATCCAGGCTGCCGTTCTGCTGGAAAAACTTGCGATTCTCGAAGACGAGATGGAAGCGCGCGATCGTATCGCCAAGCGTTACAACGAAGCGCTGAAGGATGTGGTGAAGGTTCCGGCTCTTCCCGCTGGCAACCGTTCTGCCTGGGCGCAATATTCCATCGAAAGTGAGAACCGCGACGGGTTGAAGGCGCATCTTCAGGCCGAGGGCGTACCGTCGGTAATCTATTATGTGAAGCCGCTGCATCAGCAGACGGCCTATAAGCATTATCCGGTTGCGCCGGGCGGCCTGCCGGTTTCTGAAGCTCTGCCATCGCGCATTCTGAGCCTGCCGATGCATCCCTATCTGTCGGAAGCCGATCAGGACAAGATCATCGGCGCCATCCGTGGTTTTCACGGTAAGAAGGCCTGATCTGATCAGTTCGTTGAAGAAAAAACCCGGCGAAAGCCGGGTTTTTTATTTGCCAGTTTTTTCCAGCCGTTTTTCGACGCGTTTGGCGACGAAGCGGGCAATCGCCGGTCCGGCGAAAAGCACCACGAAGAACCGGCTTGTCTGCATGGCGATGATGAAGGGCAGGTCGACATTGGTGGATGCCGCGATAATGGCAACTGTGTCTGCGCCACCGGGGCTTGTCGCGAGGTAAGCGGTGAGGGGATCAAGATCGAGCATATGGCCAAGCGCCATGCCGAACAGACCGCAGACGGCGATCAGGATCAGTGTCGAAGCCAGAACGGCGGGAAAAGCCCGCGCCGCATGGGCGATGATTGCGCGTGAGAAGCCAAGCCCGATGCGCCAGCCAATCAACGTATAGCTGATGGCCAGCAGCCATGGCGGCAGATCGATGGTTATGACGCCGGTATCTTGCAGGATCGCGCCCAACACCAGTGGCACCAGCATGGCGCCCGTTGGTATGCGCGAGATATGCCCCAAAAAGGCACCGCCAAGGACGAGAAGCAGCGTTGCGCCGAGGCTGGACGGGTTGAGCGGTGGGAACCAGTCTACCGCGGCAGGGGCCGCCATCTCCACGCCCGCGCCAAGGCGCACGACGAGCGATGCCGTGGTCGCGACCAGCACGACGCGGAGATACTGCATGAAGGCGACGAGGCGCGCATCCGCGCCGAAGGATTCCGCCATCAGGGTCATGGCGGTGGCAGCACCCGGTGACGAACCCCACACGGCGGTGGTTCCCGGCAGGACGCGGAACCGCGCCAGCAGATAGCCGATCAGTGTGCTGGCAAAGAGCACGAAGAGCATCGAGACCAGGATAATCGGCAGGTGCCTGCCCATATTGGAGAAGAACTCGGGCGTGATGGCGCGGGCAATCAGCAGGCCGACCACCGCCTGCGCAAGTGTCGAAAGCTGGCTGTGGACGCGCACGGTACTTTCGCCAGCCGCCATCAGGATGCCGCCGACCATTGCGCCCAGCAGCAGGGCTGCCGGAAGATGCAGAACTTCGCCTGCAAAAATCAGGACAGCCGACACCAACAGAAGCAGGCCCCACTGGAGCAGCTTCGGGATTTTCCTGAAATTGAATTTGTCTGGGGCTGGTTGAAGCCCTGAGGGGGCGGATTTCTGCATTGCCCTTCTTCCCTACATGCGGGTGAGGCGGGATGCAAACCAAGTTTCCATGACTGCGACGGCGTTTGTTGGTAACGGATTGCCGTTCGGTGGGCAGGCTATGCATAGACGAAAAGACGCCGCCCCTCGCAAGAAGGGCGGCGCCTGAAAAAGAACAATCGTTTTGCCGTGGATCAGCCGATCATGGCGCGACGCTGATTGGCCGGGCGCTCGACGACTTCGCGTGGCGCCTTGCCGCCGTCGCGCTCCTCCAACGCTTCCGCCTTGGAGAGTTCGATCTCGGCCACGGCCAGTTCTGCCTCGGCTGCTTCCTTCTGCGACATCAGATCGCCGATCGAACCGAACAGGTTGTCACGCCGCTGGCGTGCAGCCTTGGCGAAGGTCGGATAGGCGAAATGATTGATATCGGTGATGCCAGCCTTCTTTTCTTCCGACAGGATCTGAGCGTCGAGTTCCCCCGCCATTCGCTCGAACTCGCCGATCATCAGGTCAAGCTGGCCCAGTTGACGGCGCTTTTCCTTCACCTGGAACAGTTTAAGCCTCACCAGGCTTTCACGTGGCTTCATACGCAATACTCCTTGAACACCAACCAGCTTCCATGTGTTGGGGCGTTCCCCCCGGACTTGAAGCACAATCGTATCGACTTCATTTCAAGTCGATCTGATTGGGCTTTATTAACAGGTGTGAATAAACAAAAAACGTCCGTTCACACCGCGAATCCCCCGCGAATCCAGCCCCTACAGGGGGAAAGCGTCGCGGCCGTTGTCAGAAATCACCGTTTACAACGAAACAAAAAGTTAAGATTTTGCTCGTTTGGTAACCATTCCTTTACCGGCGAGGTTAATCATACGCGTTAGGACTTAAGGCTCGGTAAACCTAATGTGCTTTTTGAGCAACAGGTGAAAGCTAGAGTCGAATGAATCGCTTAGCGAAGATTCTTAAAGCGATGCTTTAGAGTCAGGGAGACGTGAATCTCTTTATGATTCAAATCGCTATAAGAATTTTCTAAACAGGGCATAAATATGCTTGCCAACCAGAATCATATTTTGTTAACCATTTGCTGGCACCTTCATACAGAGGCAACGACGGTTCCGTGTGCCGCCTTGAGGGACATCTGGTCGGCTGCGGAAAGGGGATAAGAGATGCGCGTCCTTTTGATTGAAGACGACAGTGCTATCGCACAGAGCATTGAGCTGATGCTCAAGTCCGAGAGTTTCAATGTCTACACGACCGATCTGGGCGAGGAAGGCATCGATCTCGGCAAGCTTTATGACTACGACATCATCCTGCTGGATTTGAATCTGCCGGATATGTCTGGTTACGAAGTTCTTCGTACATTGCGCCTTTCCAAGGTGAAAACGCCGATCCTGATCCTCTCCGGCATGGCCGGCATTGAGGACAAGGTTCGCGGCCTTGGCTTTGGCGCCGACGATTACATGACCAAGCCTTTCCATAAGGATGAGCTGATCGCGCGTATTCATGCGATTGTTCGCCGCTCGAAGGGCCATGCACAGTCGGTCATCACCACGGGCGACCTGATCGTCAATCTGGACGCAAAGACGGTGGAAGTTTCCGGCCAGCGCGTTCACCTGACGGGTAAGGAATACCAGATGCTCGAGCTTTTGAGCTTGCGCAAGGGTACGACGCTCACCAAGGAAATGTTCCTCAACCACCTTTATGGCGGTATGGACGAGCCGGAACTGAAGATCATCGACGTCTTCATCTGCAAGCTGCGCAAGAAGCTTGATGCGGTTTCCGGTAGCCAGAGCTACATCGAGACCGTCTGGGGCCGCGGCTATGTGCTGCGCGAGCCGGATGCCGAACTGCGCGAAAGCGCCTGATCGGTCCCGGCCTTACGGTCAACGAACAAAAAAGCTCCGCTTCGGCGGAGCTTTTTGCTTTTGGTCCTATTGGATCAGGCAGTCTTATCGCGGCGTTTCGCCAACAGTCGGGCGAGGGCGTTTTTGCGGCTCGGTGCTCATCAGAAGAGCGAATTGCTCGGTGAGATAAGCGCGGTCGAAGGGCTTCAATATATAGCCATCGGCGCCGGAACGCTTGGCGCGCATGATGCGCGTGACGTCGAGCTCATAGAGGCAAACGATAATGCGCGGATGCTGGCCGTCGGGCAGGGCGCGCAGGTCGGGAATGACTTCAAGGGCCGTCATATCCGGCAGATCGAAATCGAGAAGAATGATATCCGGCATGCGCGATGCGCAACTGTCGAGCGCTTCATGTCCGGTGGAGACTTCGGCAAATTCTGCAATGGAATCGGTCAGGATACGGCGCGCGACCTTGCGGATGACGGATGAATCGTCAACCAGCAGGCAATAACCGGCCATCGCTTCGTCTCCCATCGACTTTCCCCCAGAGCGGCAACGAAGCTGCCGAAACATCTTACCGCGACACGATATTTGCCTGCTGTCTTGTCAGCAGGAGCGCGGGCGGTCCCGCGCGCCTGATACGCTTACTCGGCGGAGAATACGATATCTTCTGCGGTTGCGTGAATGGAAATCGTCATGCCGGCTTCTTCAGCGAGCAGCAGGGTGTAATAAGGCTGGACGGAATGCGCGTCGATCGGCTCTTCCGGGGTGGCGCCGGAATGCAGCTCCAGGAACTTCGGCGGAACACGCAGCATGCGGCCCTTGACCGTGATGACAAAGCGCGGCTCTGTATCACCGCCTTCCAGGCGCACGGCCAGCGAGCCGCCACGCGGGATCGCGCCATTGGCGATCAGAAGCATGTTGAGCAGCAGCTTCACCTTGTTCTTCGGCAGAAGTACGCGGGTGCCTTCCCAGGTCAGCTCCGGCTTTTCATTCTTGAAATATTCGGTGGCGACAGTCTGCGCGTCGCCCGTGTCGATCTGCACGCCTGCCGAACCGGCGGCGCCAAAGGCAATGCGGGCGAACTGGAGGCGGGCCGAAGCGTTGCGCGCGCTCGACTTGATCAGCGCCATCGCATCTTCGTCTGCGCCGCCTTCTTCCAGCAGTTCAAGACCGTTGTTGATCGCGCCAACCGGCGAGATTATGTCATGACAGATCCGGCTGCACAGAAGCGCACCGAGGTCGAGTGCGGAAAGGGTAACGGGTAGTGGCATGGCGCTTTCTCCGGAACGCGGATGGACCCGGCTCCGCGGCGCTTCGGCCGGACGGTCGCGTCCTGATCGGTTAACGAAACCGCACGTAAACCTGTCGTTTCCCGCGCGGCATGATGGCGGGCGAATCGCCCTGAATGTCGGTTTAACTGGATACACGCCATGCTGGAAAGCCGCAACAAAGCTGTCTTTTTCGAAAGCCGGATCGCCTGTCGTGCGCTAATGTTTTCCGCGTCGGCTTTTCGCCTTTCAAACGCCAATTTCGTTTCATAAAGATTTGGACAACATATTAGCGCGTACAATATGCGCGATTCGACGCGAAAGCCCGGAAGAGGCAGCGTCATGCTTTTAACAGGGCGTCAGACAGAGAAGCGGTAGCCAGAAGGAATTAAAAATGGCCATACCATCCCTGTCGCAAACCAGTTTCCGCAATGCGGCGTATTCTATTGCGTTTCTTGCGGCACTGATTGTCTCCATCCTCGCTCTGCCGCATCAGGCACGGGCGCAGAACACCTACACCGCCGAGGAAATCGTCGATTCCGGTCATCGGTTTTTCGGTTCGGCTTCAGGCGGACTTGCCAGCGCTGTCGAAAAAGCGTTCCAGAGCTTCGGCCTGCCGAACGGCTATGTTCTTGGCGAAGAAGGTTCCGGCGCTTTCATCGGCGGCCTGACCTATGGCGAAGGCACGCTTTATACGAAGAATGCCGGTGACCATAAGACCTACTGGCAGGGGCCTTCCCTTGGCTGGGATTTCGGCGGTCAGGGCTCGCGCGTCATGATGCTCGTCTATAATCTGGACGATATCCAGAACCTCTACGGTCGCTATGCGGGCGTTGCCGGTTCGGCCTACGTGGTCGCAGGCGTCGGGTTCAACGTGCTGAAGCGCCAGAATATCGTGCTCGTACCGATCCGCACCGGCGTCGGCGCAAGGCTCGGCGTGAATATCGGCTATCTGAAGGTTTCAGCTGCCCCGACCTGGAATCCGTTCTAAGTCGTTGTGAATTGCTGGTTGCGCGAAGGCTGTTCTGCACCCGGAATGTTTCGGTGCTAGAAAGCCTTTTGCGCATTCCAGCCCTATGCGCTACCATCGCTTGATGGTTCTGTTTGGCTGCAAAAAGCTCAACTTCGTGTGAAACCTTGATCCAGTCGGCACTTTTCTTCCTGCTTGGCGTTCTTGTGACGGTTTTCGTCCTGATCCTGCTCGGGCCATCGGTCTGGCGGCGCGCTTTCTTTCTGGCGCGACGGCAGGTTCAGGCCGAGTTGCCGATTACGCTTGCGGAAATTCGTGCAGACAAGGACGGTTTGCGCGCCGAATTTGCCGTGGCCATCAGCAAGCTGGAGCAGCAGTTGAAGCGGGAACGCCAGAAGGCTGCCGAACAGGCCGTCGTGCTTGGCCGCCAATATGAAGAGCTGAAGCGCATTCCCTTGCTTGAGGAAGGCCAGTCCGCCATTGAAAAGAAACTGGCTGAACAGGATCAGATGCTGTCGGACGCCAGGGCGTCCCGGCAGGCGGCATCGGAAAAGTCTGAAATCCTGCAAGCCGAGCTAGAACGAATGCAAAGCCATTACACTGCGCTGGAGGGGCTTGCGGATACGCTGCGTATCGAGATAAGCGCTAACGAGGCCGAACGTGGCCGCTTGTCGAGCGAGATGACAGAAATGCGCCGTGACCGTAAGGAAGCAACTGCCCGCTATAACGAGCTTTCAACGCAGCTCACTTCGGCGCAAACGGAATTGAAGAGCGAGAAACGCCGGAATGGCGATTTGCAGCAGAAGCTGGAAAAGCTGATTTCCGAACTATCGGATGCACAGGAAAAGCTGGAACGTTTTTCGCGTGGTGGTGCCGTGGCCCATGCGCTGACCGATACGGATCAGGCGGAGATCATGCGCCAGAATGCAGCTCTTCGCGAAGAAATGGCGGAGCTTGCTGCGCGCATGGTCGCTGCAACCGCTGAAAAGGAAGGCCCCGATTCGCCCATTCATGGCATTCTGCAAGCGGCAGAAACAGCGGGCGGCCAAAGCGTGAAGAATGGCAAAGCCGTTTCCAAAAGTCTGGCAAGCCGCATTCAGGAATTGCCCAAAGCCTGATCGATCCCTGATCCGATTCTGATTCAAAAACACCGGGCCAGAGCGGTTACGATTAAGACGGAATCGTGGAACCGCACTATCTATTTGTTTTTACGCATTATCCTGCGCATCGAAGCGGGACCAGAAATCAGTCCAGTGGACTGATTTCCCCGCGTAGGCGCTACGCACTTTTGCTGGAAATGCTTCAAATGCGTCTGGCCGGTGTTTCTGTTGTTTGGCGATTCGTATCAGCCGTTGGTGATCACGTCCGACCAATCGGGGTGACGCGTTGCCTGCGCATGCATGAAGCTGCAACGCGGAATGATTTTCCAGCCATTACGGCGCGCATCAAGAATAGCGTTCTTGGCCAGCGCCTGTGCGGCACCTTTGCCACGCATCGCTTCCGGCACGCGCGTGTGATCGACGGAAATGAGGGACGGCCCCAGCCTGGTGTAGGTCATTTCGGCTTCGCTGCCATCCAGCGACGCCACATAGCGTCCGCCATCGGAACTGTCTTCCTTGCGAATGTCGATATTTCCGCTCATGCCATCCTCCAGTGTGAACGCATACAGTCTTCAACATAGCACTACAGTTGCATTCTTCGTGATGCCGGACTGCAAAGAGCAATTTTCTGCGTTCCGGTGCTCACGTACCTTGAAGTACGCTCCGCTCCGGTACTCGAAAATCACTCTTTTCGCCACGGCCTGACGAATTTGCAACTGTAGTGATAGGAATGAATTGCGCAAACAAAAACCGGCCCAGTGGGCCGGTTTTCAATTTATCAGATCCATAGGCCGGATTGGCGCGGATGATTGAACACAAGGGTTCAATCCCGGCCCGATCCATCAGTGCCGATATTGCTGAATTCTGGTCGTCCTGAGACCGGCGAGACCATGCTCGTCGATTGAGGATTGCCAGCCAAGGAACTCCTCCACCGTCAATGTATAACGCTGGCATGCCTCCTCAAGGCTCAGAAGCCCGCCGCGAACAGCAGCGACAACTTCGGCCTTGCGGCGGATGACCCAGCGCCTTGTATTGGCGGGGGGAAGGTCCGCAATGGTCAGCGGGCTGCCATCGGGACCAATTACATACTTTATACGCGGTCTTACCAGATCGGTCATTGTACTCTCTACACAACACTCAAGGACCTAATCGAGTGTGAGACTAGCGCCACAGCTTTAAAAATTACCTAAACCGCCGGTAACACTCTGGTAACACTTGAAAAAATTTTGACGAAAAATGAGCCGACCGAAGCAATTCGGCCATTTTTCTGCGAATTTCACGGGGAAGTGTGGGGGGCCGGGTCGCAATTCGACCAATGTTTATTCTGCGACACCTTGGCAAATTGCCGCAGTTTCGCCTATATAGGCCTTAGAAATCTGAATTTTGAGAAGCAGGGCGCATGCCCGGAAGCTGGAATCAATCATGAGCCTGAACAGCCTCGATCTGCCGGGAAAGCCGGAAGACACGCGCGTTGTCGTCGCCATGTCGGGCGGCGTCGATTCATCTGTTGTGGCCGGGATTCTCAAACGTGAAGGTTATGACGTCGTTGGCGTGACGCTGCAGCTTTATGATCATGGCGCAGCAGTTCATCGCGCCGGCTCCTGTTGTGCAGGACAGGATATCGAAGACGCCCGCCGCGTTTCGGAAAGCCTCGGCATTCCCCACTACGTCCTCGATTACGAAGCGCGTTTCCGCGAAGCCGTGATCGATCCGTTTGCGAATTCCTATGTCAGCGGCGAGACGCCAATCCCATGCGTTTCCTGTAACCAGACGGTCAAGTTTGCTGACCTTCTCCAGACCGCGCGCGATCTTGGCGCCGACGCTCTGGCGACCGGGCATTATATTCGCAGCCGTGCAAATGGTGCGCATCGCTCGCTCTATCGTCCCGTCGATACCGACCGCGACCAGAGCTATTTCCTTTTTGCGACCACGCAGGAGCAGATCGACTATCTGCGTTTCCCGCTCGGCCATCTGCCAAAGGCGCAGGTGCGTGAAATCGCCGAGGAAATGGGCCTGACGGTTGCCAAGAAGCAGGATAGCCAGGATATCTGCTTCGTGCCGCAGGGCAAATATTCCGACATTATCTCCCGGTTGAAGCCGGAAGCAGCCAATCCGGGCGATATCGTCCATATCGACGGTCGCACGCTTGGCCGTCACGACGGCATTGTGCATTACACGGTCGGCCAGCGCCGCGGCATCGGCGTGGCCACCGGCGAGGCGCTTTATGTCGTGCATCTCGATGCCGCCAATGCGCGCGTCATCGTTGGTCCGCGTGAGGCGCTGGAAACGCACAAGGTGTTCCTGCGTGATATCAACTGGCTGGGTGATGGCCCGATCAGTGATCTGCCAGAAGGTGGAATGGAAGTTTTCGCCAAGGTTCGCTCCACGCGTCCGCCGCGCCCTGCCGTTCTGCGTCATGGGGATGGCAAGACCTGGGTTGAACTGGTCGATGGCGAAAGCGGTATTGCTCCGGGACAGGCCTGCGTGCTTTATTCCGACGAAAGCAATACGGCACGCGTCTTCGGCGGCGGCTTCATTGGCCGGTCCGAACGCGAACCGCAGGCGGAAGAAATGCTGCGCCGTCTGGTGGCCGGAACGGCAAACGCTTCGGCAGCCTGACCCGTTTCAGAAGCGATTGAAAAACATCAAGGCGGGTGTGAAAGCGCCCGCCTCTTTCTTTGCGCGCGAATTATTGAAACCGGCTGAAGCGCGACAGGGCGATGCCGGAAGCGGTGGCGACATTCAGGCTATCGAATTCCTTCGACATGGGAATGCGGGCCGTCTGCAGACGCGCCAGAAGCCGTTGCGGCAGTCCTTCGCCTTCTGTGCCAAGCAGCAGCGCCTGACGATCAAGTCCGGTTGCCTGATAGATGCTGGTTTCCGACGACGGGCTCAGCGCCAGCACGTTGAAATCTGCATCTTGGAGCGCACCAAGAATCTCATCGATACGCCCGCCATGAAAATAGGGTACTTTCAGCGTTGCGCCGACTGAAACACGAATGGCCTTGCGATAAAGCGGATCGCAGCAGGTTTCATCCATCAGCACACAATCGGCCTTGAAGGCGGCAGCGTTGCGGAAAATGGAACCGACATTGTCGTGATTGGATATGCCGCACAGCACCGTGACCAGCGACCGTTGCGGAAGCGTGGCCAGCAAGTCAGCCAATTCCGGCTGCGGCTTGCGGCGACCAACGGCGAGAATGCCGCGGTGAACGTGAAAGCCCGCGACGGCATCCATGACGGTCTGCGGCACGCAATAGACCGGGGTGCCCGCAGGGATCTGTTTCAGCTGTTCCGTCAGTCCGTCGAGACGATTTTCCAGCACGAGCAACGATTCTGTCTCAAAGCGCGCGGTGGAAGAGAACAGCACATTGATGACGACCTTGCCTTCGGCGATGAAACGCTTCTGGCGTCCGACGAGGTCTTTTTCGCGAATGTCGCGATAGGGGGAAAGACGTTCGTCAGCCGGATCGTCTATTCTTTGAAGACAGCCGTGCAAATGATCTTCTTGTTTCATTGCACGGCTGTAACCTCATGCTTTAGGCGATGGCTAATACCGGCTGTTCCTGCCGGCGCGGTGTCGGACTCATATAGAGACTTGAGAGCGTCGACAACATCAACTCGATATGCGGTGACGAAACCATGTAGTAAATGGTCTGGGCATCGCGTCGGGTCGAAACAAGGTCGAGAGCCCGTAATTTGGCCAGATGCTGCGACAAAGCCGACTGACTGAGGTCAATGGCTTTGGCGAGCGCGCCAACAGACATTTCATTGTGTAGCAGCTTGCATAAAATCAATAGTCGCTTGTTGTTTGCGAGTGCTGAAAGAAAATCTGCTGCCTGATCTGCATTTTCTGTTAAATCACAAAAAGTATGTTCTTTATTCATCTGCTGTCATACCCCCGTAAGACCGCTGGTAGGTTCAAATGACGTTTCCATTTTGGAACACGCAGGTCAAATTTAATGGTTGGTATTTGGTTTGAAAAGACCTTGCTTAAATTCGCCCATGTTTAAATCGCGCAAATTTGTCCCAAAAAGAGCATGAATCCGTTTCAGGCGGGCGAGGCGGTCATTTTTAGCAGTTCTGCGCGCACTTCGGCTGCGCTGGCGCAGCTCCGCGAGAAGGGGAGTCGAACGATCTCATTGCCAGCTGCGATGTCGAGACCATCGGGGTCTATCCCCACCACCTTCAACGGCCTAGTCGCTGTGCCGGTCATCTGGCTGATGCGGGCAGCGATGGCATCTTCTCCGTTTTCTTTGACACTATCAAGAATGTCCTGTTCGTTGGGAGCTATACTTTCGGCGGTGGCTGCGGGACAGATCAGGTCCTCGGTTGCGAGGATGAAGGCTTTGCCGAAGCCGCCATTCAGGCTGGCGCCAAGCACATTCATGCGGAAGAACGCGAAGTCGCCAAGATCGACATAAAGCGCGCCTTTTGGATTGTGGTTGAGATAGCGGCGGCGCAGGCGTGGATAATCATCCGCTGTCCGCTCGACCCTTTCGGCGTCGCAATGCAACGTAATGCGCGGATGGGCAAGCGGGTCGCCCTTGCCGGGTTCGCCCAGCAGCAGAGAGCAGGCGGGATTGGCGATGAGGCCCGGCGTGTGCGCGGCCAGCCCCGAAACCAGAATGAGCGGCGTGCCGTCCGTGTCGGTCGCGACTGCAACGCGGCTTGCCAGCGGGCGACCTGTTTTCGCATCCAGCACTGCCAGCGCGCCATAACGCGCCGTGCGCATCAGCGTCTTTGCCAGCTGAATGGCTTCCGGCGTTGTCGGCCTGATGGGAGAATCGATTGGCTCTTTGGTCTGGTTCATCGCGCTGTCATAAACTTGAGTATGATAATCCGCTATTAGCTGGTTTCTGCACAATGGAACAGGCCTGCGCACTGATATTGCCCGCAATTTCAGCGATTCCAAAGATGCCGTGCAACCGCTGCGTGACGTTATGCGAAAATTTGCGCAAATAATATTATGATTTGACCGCCTTTAGCGCAATATTCCGCAATATGGCAATTTGAAGAAATTAAAATCTAAAAATATAGGTGATAAACGCATAAGAATGTGAACTGGTTCTAACAATTGCGCTTGCAAAGTGGGGAACCAAGCGTTTCGATAGGCCAGGCTGCGGGCAATGGGGCGCGCGCGGCACACTTTTCCGTGGAGGCGGACAATAAATGAAAATGTACAAAACACTCCTGGCTGCAACCGCGCTGGTGGCTCTTATGAGCGGTGCTGCTTCGGCAAAGACTTTTGTGTATTGCTCTCCGGCATCGCCAGAAGGCTTCGATCCGGCGGCATATACGGGCGGTGACACGTTCGATGCGTCTGCGCATCCGGTTTATAATCGTCTTGCCGAATTCGAGAACGGAACGACCAAGGTTGTGCCGGGTCTCGCTGAAAGCTGGGACGTTTCCAGCGACGGTCTGGAATACACCTTCCATCTGCGCAAGGGCGTGAAGTTCCATTCGAACGACTATTTCACGCCGACCCGCGAATTCAATGCGGATGACGTGATCTTCTCGTTCGATCGCATGCGCAACAAGGACAATCCATGGCACCAGTATACCGCAGGGATCACCTACGAGTATTTCGACAGCATGGAAATGGGCGCGCTGATCAAGGACATCGTCAAGGTTGACGATTACACCGTCAAGTTCGTGCTGAACCGTCCGGAAGCACCGTTCCTCGCCAATATCTCGATGCCTTTCGCTTCGATCATCTCGAAGGAATACACCGACAAGCTGGCTGCCGACGGCAAGAAGGACGATCTCAATCAGATTCCGGTCGGCACTGGCCCGTTCCAGTTCGTCGCCTACCAGAAGGACGCCGTCGTTCGCTTCAAGGCCAATCCCGACTATTGGGGTGGCAAGCCGAAGATCGACGATCTCGTCTTCGCAATCACGACCGATCCAGCTGTGCGCGCGCAGAAGTTGAAGGCTGGCGAATGCCACCTGATGTCCTATCCGGCTCCGGCTGACATCAAGGGCCTTCAGGCCGATTCCAACCTCAAGGTTGACGAACAGGCTGGCCTGAACGTGGCTTACTTCGCGTATAACACGCTGAAGGCGCCTTACGATAAGCCGGAAGTCCGCAAGGCCCTGAACCAGGCTATCAACAAGCAGGCCATCGTCGATGCCGTGTTCCAGGGTCAGGGCCAGGTTGCCAAGAACCCGATCCCGCCGACAATGTGGGGCTATAACGACAAGGTCGAAGACGACAAGTACGATCCGGAAGCTGCCAAGAAGGCTCTTGAAGCCGCTGGCGTCAAGGATCTCAAGATGAAGCTGTGGGCGATGCCTGTCAGCCGTCCGTACATGCCGAACGCTCGTCGTACTGCCGAACTCATGCAGTCCGATCTTGCCAAGGTTGGCGTCAGCGCCGAAATCGTTTCGATGGAATGGGGCGAATACCTCAAGAAGTCGTCCGACAAGGACCGCGACGGTTCCGTCATCCTCGGCTGGACCGGTGACAATGGCGATCCGGACAACTTCATGGGCACGCTTCTCGGCTGCGCCGGCGTTGGCAACAACAACCGCGCCCAGTGGTGCTACAAGCCGTTCGAAGACCTGATCCAGAAGGCCAAGGTTTCGACCAGCCAGGAAGAACGCACCAAGCTTTACGAAGAAGCGCAGGTGATCTTCAAGGAGCAGGCTCCTTGGAACACCATCGCTCACTCGACGGTCTTCGTGCCGATGTCGGCCAAGGTTACGGGCTTCAAGCAGAGCCCGCTTGGTGACTATCGCTTCGAAGATGTCGATATCTCCGAGTAAAGTCTAACAACACCAGCGGCCGGGTGTGGAGGGTTCCTCCGCACCCGGTCGGAGTTTTTGTATGTTTCGTTTTATATTAAACAAACTCATCTATCTGGTGCCGACCTTCATTGGCATCACGATCGTTGCTTTCGCTTTCGTCCGGGTCCTGCCCGGCGATCCCGTCCTGCTGATGGCAGGCGAGCGCGGCGTCAGCCCGGAACGCCATGCAGAACTGATGGCGCAGCTCGGCTTTGACCGCCCCATCTGGCAGCAATATCTGGATTATGTCTGGAACCTGCTGCACGGCGATTTTGGCCAGTCTCTGGTGACCAAGAAGCCCGTTCAGGATGAATCTTTCACGCTGTTTGGAGCTAGGGTAGAGCTGATGATCTGCGCGAACATTGTGGTGATGTGCCTTGGCATTCCGGTAGGCGTCATCGCCGCCGTCAAGCGCGGTTCCTGGTTCGATCAGGGCCTCATGGGCATTTCCCTGGTTGGTTACTCGATGCCGATTTTCTGGTGGGCGCTTTTGCTCATCATCTTCTTCTCGGGCATATTGCAGTGGACGCCGGTTTCAGGCCGCATTTCGCTCCTCTATTTCTTCCCGTCGGTGACGGGTTTCATGCTGATCGACAGCCTGATGTCGGACCAGAAGGGCGCGTTCCTTTCGGCGGTCTCGCATCTCATCCTGCCGACCATCGTGCTGGCGACCATTCCGCTCGCGGTCATTGCGCGCCAGACGCGCTCGGCGATGCTGGAAGTGCTGGGTGAGGACTATGTGCGCACCGCCCGCGCCAAGGGTCTGCCGACGCGCCGCGTCGTGGGCATTCACGCGCTGCGCAACGCCATGATCCCCGTCATCACGACAATCGGCTTGCAGGTCGGTGTGCTGATGGCCGGTGCGATCCTGACGGAGACCATCTTCTCCTGGCCTGGCATCGGAAAATGGATGCTCGATTCCATTTTCCGCCGCGACTATCCGGTCGTGCAGAGCGGTCTGCTGCTGATTGCCGCCATTATCATGGTGGTCAATCTGGTGGTCGATCTGCTGTACGGCCTGATCAATCCGCGTATCCGGCATAAGTGAGGGTATCATGACACACTCAGCTATTCAGCCGGAAGCCGCAAACGACATCGGCAAGATGCGCGCGCTGAAGGATTTCTGGTTCTATTTCAGCGTCAATCGCGGCGCGGTTATCGGCCTCTACGTCTTCATGGCGGTCATTCTCGTGGCCATTCTGGCGCCGGTCATTGCACCGCATAGTCCTGTCGATCAGTTCCGCGACTACATCAAGCTGCCGCCTTTCTGGCAGGAAGGCGGTTCGACCCAGTTCCTGCTTGGAACGGATGAGGTGGGCCGTGATATTCTGTCCCGCCTGATCTATGGCGCACAATATTCGCTGCTGGTCGGTTTCGTCATCGTCATCATTTCGATGTGCCTCGGCATCACCATCGGCCTCATCACCGGCTATTTCGGTGGCGGCGTCGATACGGTGTTCATGCGCATCATGGACGTGATCCTGGCATTCCCGTCGCTGCTGCTGGCGCTGGTTCTGGTGGCTATTCTGGGACCGGGCCTCATCAATGCCGTGCTTGCGATCACGCTTGTCTTGCTGCCGCATTTTTCTCGTCTCACCCGCGCCGCCGTCATGGCGGAAAAGGAACGCGAATACGTGACCGCGGCCAAGCTTGCCGGAGCAAGCAGGCTGCGCCTGATGTTCAAGACCATCCTGCCGAACTGTCTCGCGCCCCTCGTGGTGCAGGCGACGATGTCGTTTTCCAACGCCATCCTCGACGTGGCGGCATTGGGCTTCCTTGGCATGGGCGCACAGCCGCCAACGCCGGAATGGGGCACCATGCTCGCATCGGCGCGCGAGTTCATCACCAGCGCCTGGTGGATTGTGACCTTCCCGGGTCTGGCAATCCTGATCACTGTTCTCGCCATCAATCTGATCGGCGACGGTCTGCGCGATGCGCTTGACCCGAAACTCAAGAGGAGCTGATCGATGGCTTTGCTTGAAATCAAGAACCTTACGGTTTCGTTCGATACTTCGACTGGTCCTTTCAAGGCGGTCGATGGCATCGATATCACGGTCGACAAGGGCGAAGTTCTGGCCATTGTCGGCGAGTCCGGTTCGGGCAAGTCGGTCGGCATGCTCGCAGTGATGGGCCTTCTGCCCAAGACCGCGACCGTGACGGCGGACAAGATGTCGTTCGACGGCAAGGATTTGCGCACGCTTTCCAGTTCGGAGCGCCGCCAGATCATTGGTCGCGACATTTCGATGATCTTTCAGGAGCCTGTTGCGAGCCTCAATCCGTGCTTCACGGTCGGTTATCAGCTTGAAGAAGCGCTCAGGCAGCATATGGGCATGAATGGTTCGGCGAGCCGTGCTCGCGCGATCGAGCTTCTCGAACTGGTTGGAATCCGCGATGCCTCTGAGCGTCTCGGCAGCTTCCCGCATCAGATGTCGGGCGGCCAGTGCCAGCGTGTTATGATTGCTATCGCGATTGCCTGCAATCCGAAGCTACTGATCGCTGATGAGCCGACCACGGCTCTCGACGTGACGATCCAAAAGCAGATCCTCGATCTGCTGATGCGGCTTCAGGTGGAGCATGGCATGGGCCTGATCATGATCACCCACGATATGGGTGTCGTCGCTGAAACGGCGGATCGTGTCATCGTGCAGTATAAAGGTCACAAGATGGAGGACGCCGACGTGCTGTCGCTGTTTTCCGCACCGAAAAGCCCTTACACGCGCGCGCTTCTGTCGGCTCTGCCGGAAAATGCCACAGGCGACCGTCTGCCGACGGTGTCGGATTTCGCTTTTGACGAGACCAGTGCAGGAGAAGCGCGATGAGCGAGATCGTTCTCGAAGCGCGCGATATCAAGCGCGATTACCATGTCGGCGGCGGCCTGTTCGGCAAGCCGAAGGTGGTTCATGCCGTCAAGGGCGTCAGCTTCAAGCTCGAAAAGGGCAAGACGCTGGCAATCGTTGGCGAATCGGGTTGCGGCAAGTCCACACTGGCGCGCATCCTCACCATGATCGATCCGCAGACTTCCGGCGATCTGATGATCGGCGGCAAGGATGTGAACATCGCTCGTGACGGGCTGACCGCCGAAATGCGCCAGAAGGTGCAGATCGTGTTCCAGAATCCTTACGGTTCGCTCAATCCACGCCAGAAGATCGGCGATGTGCTGGCCGAACCGCTGCTACTGAACACGAATATGTCGGCGGAAGAGCGTCGCGCCAAGGCGATGCAGATGTTGTTGAAGGTTGGTCTCGGTCGCGAGCACTTCAACCGCTATCCGCATATGTTCTCGGGCGGCCAGCGCCAGCGTATCGCCATTGCGCGCGCGCTGATGCTCAATCCGAAGCTGCTGATTCTCGACGAGCCGGTTTCTGCGCTCGATCTGTCGGTGCAGGCGCAGGTGCTGAACCTGTTGTCCGACCTGCAGGAAGAGTTCGGTCTCACCTATGTCTTCATCAGCCACGACCTTTCGGTGGTGCGCTATATCGCTGACGAGGTGATGGTGATGTATTTTGGTGAGGTGGTTGAATACGGGTCGCGTGACGACGTGTTCAACAATCCGCAGCACGATTATACGAAGAAGCTGTTTGCCGCGACGCCGCGTGCGGATGTGGATGCCATTCGCGCCCGCGTCGAGGCGCGTGCCGCCGCCAGACAGGCCGCACAGGCTTAACGGGTTACCGCAAATCCTGAAACAAAAACGCCGCCTGTAAAGGGCGGCGTTTTTGTTTGTTCAGCCAGCGCGTTGTTGGTGCCAGGCGAGCGCCCGGACGATATCATCGGCCGCGACCTTTCCGATGATGTTGCCATTCTCGACGATGCCGACATCGCCGCTGCTGTCGGCAACGGCATTCATCAGCTCGCGCACCAGCGTTTCCCGTCGCGCTGTGGCCGCAAAGGGGCGAGGGGCGGCGTTACGGTCGAACGGCGTCATGATATCGCCCGCGCGCAGCACGCCAAGCGGATTCATGTGAGCGACGAAATCGGCGACATACTGGTCGGCGGGTTGCAGCAGGATTTCCTGCGGCGTTCCGCATTGCACGATGCGCCCACCCTCCATAATGGCGATGCGATTGCCGATCTTCATGGCCTCATCAAGATCGTGACTGACGAAGACAATGGTTTTCTTTAAGCGCGACTGGAAGGCCAGAAGCTCGTCCTGCAACCGCGTGCGGATCAGCGGATCAAGCGCCGAGAAGGGTTCGTCCATCAGCAGGATCGGCGCGCCGGTGGCAAAGGCGCGGGCGAGACCGACGCGCTGCTGCATGCCGCCGGATAATTCACCGACCTTTCGCTTGGCCCAGTCCTGAAGCCCGACTAGTTCGAGCTGCTGGCGGGCCTTGGAAGTGCGCTCTTCTTTGCCCATACCGGAGATTTCCAGCCCGAAGGCGACATTCTCCTCGACGGTGCGCCAGGGCAGCAGGCCGAATTGCTGAAAGACCATCGAAACAAGTTCGGTGCGCAGATGGCGCAGCGTGTTGCGATCCGCCTTGCCGACGTCGATGCCCCGGTCGCCATCCCGCACCGTGACGCGGCCGCGCGAAATCGGGTTGAGCCGGTTGATGGCGCGCAGCAGCGTGGACTTGCCGGAACCGGACAGGCCCATCAGAACAAGGATTTCGCCTTCCTCGATATTCAGCGTGCAGTTGTGCACACCCAGAACATGGCCGGTTTCGGCCTGAATCTGGGATCGCGTTGCACCGCGATCAGCAAGCGCCAGCGCATTATCCGTGTTCTTGCCGAAAATGATGCAGACATCTTCAATTGCGATAATGGTCATCCGCGATCTCCTATTTCTCGCGCCCAGCGCGGAAGATGCGGTCGAGCACAATGGCGACCACGACGATGACAAGGCCAGCCTCGAAGCCGAGCGCGGTGTTGACCGAGTTCAGCGCGCGGACGACCGGAACGCCAAGACCATCGGCCCCCACGAGAGCGGCGATAACCACCATCGAAAGCGACAGCATGATCGTCTGGGTCAGGCCCGCCAGAATTTGCGGCATGGCATAGGGCAGCTCAATCTTCCAGAGAAGCTGGGACCGGGAAGCGCCGAAGGCTTCGCCAGCTTCGATCAAGGAGGATGGCGTGGACGAAACGCCGAGATGTGTCAGACGCACCGGCGCGGGCAGAACGAAAATGGCTGTGGCGAGCAGGCCGGGCACCATGCCAATGCCGAAAAAGACGATGGCCGGGATCAGATAGACGAAGGTGGGCAGCGTCTGCATGAGATCGAGCACCGGTCGCATGGCCGCGTAAAGCGTCGGACGATGCGCTGCGGCAATGCCGAGCGGAACGCCGATGGCCATGCAGAGAACACAGGACGAAAGCACAAGCGTCAGCGTTTCCAGCGTGCGGTCCCAGTAACCCTGATTGAGAATGAACAGAAAGCCCAGGATCGTCAGCACGACCACCGAAATGCGGCGCTGGATCAGCCAGGCAATCACTGCGAATATGGCGATCAGCAGCAGCGGGTGCGGCAGTTTCAGGACGAAAAGCAGGGCGTCGATCATGCTTTGCATGACCGCTGCCAGCAGGTCGAAAAAGCCACCCATATTGTTCGTCAGCCAGTCAACGACCGTCTTTGCAGTCGGTCCAACCGGAATTTTATAGTCCGTCAGCCAGTTCAACGATGAAGTCTCCTGCTGCGTGCCTGAGTATCTACAGATGGAAAGGCCGCGGGTTTAACCGCGGCCTGCGAGTGCTTCACATCAAAGGCCGAGGGCCGATTTAACGGCAGGCAGACCATCCTTGCCGTCAACCGTCGTCACGCCTGCGAGCCACTTGTCGAGCGCGGCGGGATTGGCCTTGAGCCAGTCGGTCGCAGCCTTCGAAGGCTCTGCGCCATCGTCCAGAATCTTGCCCATGATCTCGTTTTCGAGGTCGAGGTTGAATTCGAGATTGGTCAGGAACTTGCCGACATTTGGGCATTCCTGCGTGTAGCCTTTGCGCACATTGGTTTCGACCTTGGCGCCGCCGAGGTTCGGACCGAAGAAGTCATCGCCGCCGGTGAGATAAGTGATCTCGAAGCGCTTGTTCATCGGATGCGGTTCCCATGCGAGGAACACAACCGGCTCTTTGCTCTTGATGGCGCGCGCAACCTGCGCAAGCATGCCCTGTTCGGAGGATTCCGCCAGTTCGAACGACTTCAGGCCGAAAGCGTCCTTGTTGATCATGTCAAGGATCAGGCGATTGCCGTCATTGCCCGGCTCGATGCCGTAGATCTTGCCGCCGAGCTTGTCCTTGAAGGTGGCGATATCCTTGAAATCCTTCAGGCCTTCGTCGGCGGCATATTTCGGCACGGCAAGCGTATACTTCGCGCCGGTGAGGTTGGTACGCAGCGTCTCAACGCTCTTGTCATCGAGATAAGGCTTCAGATCGGCACTCATGGAAGGGTTCCAGTAGCCGAGGAAGACGTCGATGTCCTTCTTGCTCAGCGACGCATAAGTCACCGGCACGGATAGAACCTTGATATCGGTCTTGTAGCCGAGGCCTTTGAGAATTTCGGTCGCAACCGCAGTTGTCGAGGTGATGTCGGTCCAGCCGACATCGGAAAAGCGCACGGTCGAGCAGCTTTCCGGTTCGGCCGCGAAGCTGGCAGCAGGTGCCGCGAGCATTGCCGTTCCCGTGGCAAGCGCAGCAAAGGCAAGCGTATAGGTCAGTTTCATTGTTCTCTCCATTTCCGGGCCGTTTTGACGGTTTGCTTATTTTTCCGGTTCCGGCTTTAGCAAACACCAAAGATTGCGCCGTTCAAGTACCACAGCGGCGAAAATATTCTCGATTGCGACGTCTGTCTCTTTTGTCGTGATGAGAACGAAAAAATATCCCGCACTTTTACCGGAACGGCTCCAAGTTGCGCCATGTTACGGATCGGCCCCCCGGTTTCAACCCTGTCGCGCCAAAATGCCGGATAAAATCAGTTGGATGAGCGATCGCGGTTGTCGAAAAGACGAGCGCACTCTATTTGAAGAGGAACAGCGTTTCTTGCTCGCTGCTTTTCGGGAAACGGCGTTTTTTACGACGGCCCGATGTGCGAGCGAGAATGGTTCGAAGCCCCGGAATTGCGGGCCAATGGAAGGATGATTGATAGTGTGGAATGCAGTACGGGCCGTTTTCTCCTTCCTTGGTCGCATGATTGCGGGTTTGGCCCGGCTGATAGCCGTTCCACTGGCCGCTTTATGGCGGGTTTATCTGAAGTTCGGAATATTGTGGAAAGCCGTGATTGGCGTCGTCGTGGTCGGTCTGGCCGCGCTCTATATTTATTTTATCTGGCAGACTCAGGTCTGGACCAATTTCGACCCGGACTATCCGGCAAAGTATAGCTATCAGACCGCAAACACGCCCGGCGAGGAAGTAAACTCGACGCCTGCCGTCGCGCCGGAGCCAGCACCTTCCACCGCGCCCGCGACCGAGAACAGCAATCAGCCATCTGCTGAAACACCGGCGGCAAGCCAGCCGGTTCAGGCGGCGCAGATACCGTCATCGGCCCGCAAGTGCTCGCGTTCGGCGATTGCCGAGGTTGCCGCCGACCTTACCGATTTCAACGTGAACCAGAATGCGTGGATTTCTTCCATGCTGCTCTACAAGACCGGTTTCTTCGGTCTGGACTGGGATCGCACACCGTTCCTCGATAATAAGGCTTCGTTCCAGCGCGGCATCAATGCCGCTGTGCGCCGCACGGCGATTGAACTGGTGGACAATATCGGTCGTCTGCGCGGCACGTCGCAGATTGATGGCGATCTGCAAAAGGCCCGTGGCAATCTGCAGTTTGCGGAGGATTCCTGGTATTTCGGCCTGAGTCCGTTCGGCCCCAAGACCCCGACGCCCAGCTATTATCGCTCGGCGATCAAGGATCTGCGTTCGTTCAACACGCGTCTTGAAAACTGTCAGGCGACCTTTGATGCCCGCGCCGACAATCTGATCCAGTTTGTCGATCGCATCGCCAGCGACCTTGGTTCGACGTCCGCAATTCTCAAGGACCGGGCGGAAAACTATCATAATGGCTGGTTCGACACCCGCGCGGATGACCGTTTCTGGTTCGCCTATGGCCAGCTTTACGCCTATTACGGCCTGCTCCGCTCGGCGCATTCCGATTTCCGCGGCGTTTTGGCCGAAAAGCACCTTGATGGCGTGTGGGACGAGATGGAAAAGCAGATGCGCTCGGCGCTCGACATGCAGCCTTTCATCGTTTCCAACGGTAGCCCGGATGCATGGTTTACACCGTCGCATCTGACCACGATGGGCTTCTATATTCTGCGCGTTCGTTCCAATCTGGTCGATGTGAAGCAGGTTCTGGAGCGCTGACGGGCAATGGAACTGCCTCCGATTTTGCGTCAGGCGGTGGATGCCGCGCTTGAGGGCGTGGCATTGGCCGATCTCAAACGCGCCTCCGATCTTCTGTCGCGCCGCTATCGCGCGGAGACGCGGGACGGTCGCCTGCATATTTCCGACGATCTGGCCGCGAAGGCCTATCTCGCGGCGCGTCTGCCCGCCACTTATGCGGCGGTGCGGGCCAGTCTCGACAGCGCTGCGGAAGTCTGCCCGGACTTTGCGCCGCAATCCATGCTCGATGTCGGGGCAGGGCCAGGGACGGCCCTGTGGGCAGCCCGTGGATGCTGGCCGTCGCTTGAAAACGCCACGATGATCGAGGCAAGCCCGGCCATTCGCGCGGTCGGCAGCAGTCTTGCCGGAAACAGTGGCTTTGCATCGCTCAACTGGCGGGCGGGCGATGTGGTGAGGGAAAAGCTCGATTTTCCGCAGGCCGATCTCGTCACCATCGCCTATGTGCTCGATGAACTGGCCCCCGATGACCGTCGCAAGCTGGTTGCGCAGCTTTGGGCGTCCACGCGGCAGATGTTCGTGATTGTCGAGCCAGGCACACCTGCGGGCTGGCAGCGTATTCTCGATGCGCGCAAGGCGCTGATCGAATTGGGTGCTGTGATTGCCGCGCCCTGTCCGCATCAGCTGGAATGCCCGCTGGTCGCGCCGGACTGGTGCCATTTCTCGCGGCGTGTGGCGCGTTCGCGCATTCACCGCATGACCAAGGATGCGGAAGTGCCGTGGGAAGATGAGAAATTCATCTATCTGGCGGCAGTGCGCCAGCCGTCCGAGGCGGTTGAAGCGCGGGTCATTGCGCCGCCGCGGGTCGGCGGCGGCAAGGTTTCAGTGAAGCTCTGCAAGGGTGACGGAACAGCGGAAGAGCGCCTGTTCACCAAACGCGATGGCGATTTCTTCCGCTGGGCGCGCCGCGCCGATTGGGGCGACGCTTATCTTGAAGAGCCTGCGCGTTAGAGCGGTTCCTGTTTTGATGGAATCGTCGGAACCGCTCTATCTATTTGTTTTTACGCATTATCCGACGCAAAACCGCTTCGCACTTTTGCTGGAAATGCTCTAGGAAGCCTGCAACACCACACGCGGGGCAGGGCGGTTGATGATGAACACCATCGCCGCCGCCGCAAGGCACATGGCGCCAGCCAAAACGAGTGCCGGCGTATAGCTGTCATAGTCGGTGCGGACGAATCCCGCAAAACCGGCAGCCGCTGCCGCGCCGATCTGGTGTCCGGTGAACACCCAGCCAAAGACCAGACCGGCCTTTTCCGGGCCGAAACGTTCGGCGGCGAGCTTTACAGTTGGTGGCACCGTTGCGACCCAGTCCAGGCCGTAGAAGACGGCGAACAGCGCCAGTTCATAGACCGAGAAGTCGGTGAAGGTCAGATAGATCAGCGATAGGCCGCGCAGCGCATAGAACCAGAACAGCAGCCAGCGATTGTCGAAACGGTCCGACAGCCAGCCGGACATGATCGTGCCGATCAGGTCGAATGCTCCGATGACGGCAAGGATACCAGCCGCACCGACCGGCGCAATGCCATAGTCGCCGCAAAGCGTGATCCAGTGGGTCTGGATGAGGCCGTTTGTCGAAAAGCCACAGACGAAGAAGGTCAGGAACAACACCCAGAATGTGGCCGTGGACGATGCTTCACGCAGGGTGACGAGTGGCGAGGCGAGCATGGCGCCAAAACTCTTCATCGGTTCCGGCGCGGGCAGCGGTGCCGTGCGGCCATAGGGCTTGAGGCCGATATCTGCCGGGTGATCGCGCATCAGCGCCAGAACCAGCAGCAGTGCAACGGTCAGAAACCCGATGACGATGGTGAGCGATGTGCGCCAGCCGATGGTCTGGCTGACACTGGCGAGGATCGGCATGAAGACGAGCTGGCCAGTTGCATTGCTGGCCGTCATCAGGCCAACAACGAGGCCACGGCGCTTTTCAAACCAGCGCGCGGCAACGGTCGCGCCCAGCACAAGCGCAGTCATGCCGGTGCCGACGCCGATGACGATGCCCCAAAGGCCCACCATCTGCCATTCCTCAGTCATGAAGATGGAACCGACGAGGCCGCTGGCGATCAGGATCAGCGCTGCGGTTACAACGCGGCGCAGGCCGAACTGGTTCATGAAAGCGGCGGCGAAAGGACCCATCAGGCCGAACAGAACCAGACGCAGTGCCATGGCGAAGGAGATATTGGCGTTGGTCCAGCCGAACTCGCGCTGGAGCGGTTCGATCAATATACCTGCCGAACCCATGGCGGCAGCCGTTGCCAGCATGGTCAGGAAGGTGATGGCGGCGACAACCCATCCGTAATGGATGTTTCTCTGTTCGAGAACGCGTGCGAGGCGGGCAGATATCATCTTGAGCGCTTTCGGTTAGGACCATTTTTGCAAAAATGGCCACGGATAGGAAGGCGAGCAGCGGCGTTCGTAGCGATCACAGCCCGCTCCGTCATTGTTTCCAGTCAATTTTAAGTAGGGGATCGCGTCCACCGACTTCAGAGTGCCTGAAGCAGCGCCTGCAACTGTTGAACCCCATCATTTCCAAGTTTCGTCTCGATTTCTTCCTGGGCTTTGTCCCAGAGCGGACCGCCACGGGCGAGAAGGTCCCGGCCCGTATCGGTCAATCTGATATTGGTTTCGCGGTGATCCTGACCGTCGCCGGGCTCGATCAGGCCCATCCGCTGCAGCACCTTGGCATTGCGCCCCATGGTTGAACGATCAAGCTCCGCCATGCGCGCCAGTTCGGTGATCGACAGCGTTCCCGCACGGTCGAGCCGACGCAGCAGACTGAACTGTGCGACATTGATGCCAAGCGGTGCCAGCGCCTCGTCATAGATGGCGGAGGTCTTGCGTGATGCCTGACGCAGAAGGATACAGAAACAGGAATGTGCCATGATGCGGGTATATACCCGTAATCATCTTTTGACAAGCACTCTCTTGCAGGGAAGGTGATGATCCTGACAGCAGCTGACCGCGATGAGCGGTCTTTTAAACCGCGATATGCGCGGTTTCCTTGACTTCTTCCATGACGGCATAGGTGTGCGATTCCCGCACACCGGGCAGCGAAAGCAGCGCTTCGGAGAGAAAACGACGATAATGGTCCATATCGGAAACGCGGGCTTTGACGAGATAGTCGAAGCCGCCCGCCACCATATGGCATTCCAGAACGTCGGGATTGTTGCGCGTAAAAGTCGCAAAGGTCTCGAAGACTTCCGGCGTCGTGCGGTCGAGTTTGATCTCGATGAACACAAGCATGGCGCGGTCGAGCATCTTGGGCGACAGCCGTGCCGAATAGCCCAGAATGTAGCCTTCGCGCGTCAGGCGCTTGACGCGTTCGGCTGTGGCTGTCTGCGAGAGATTGATGCGATCGGCAAGCTCGGTATTAGTCAGGCGCCCGTTCTCCTGAAGGGCCTGCAGGATATTCCGGTCCATGGCATCAAGGTTCTTCATGCGTGTGTCCCCAAATGGTCGCCTGTTCGTGGCGACTCTTTTCTTCATGCATTCATTCTGAATTAAGTCACGGGAATGAATCTGAAATCGGGGCTGGGCGCAAGACGAAACTTGGTGGAAGGCCGACAAATTTACGGGGGCAGTCGCGGCCTGTGTCAAATACGAACAGGTAAGATCGAATCAATTACTAGTTGCCAAGAATATGCAACCCATGGTAGTGTTTGGCCATACTAAAAATCGTATTACACTTATAAATTTAGTCATTTGGGGGGCGAGGAGCCTCGTTGTGATCAGGCAAGGCACCCCGCTTCCTTGTCTGTATGTCCTCATTAAGGACAGGGGAAAGTCCGGACCTTCCGTGGTGTCCGGACTTTTCTTTTGCCCGCTGCGCAGGTCTAGCAATAATTCTGACAGGTGTATGCCTGACAGAATTATCAGGTATCGCATTGCTGCCGCCGTGGAAAAAGCGGGCTTGAAATTTTCCGGTTGCAAGGGGCGGGGCGGAGCGCTAACACTAGCGCCCATGAACATTTCGCACATTCGCATCAACGGTTGGTGGTGGGCTCGCTAAAAGCGGCCACGCAGGCGTTTGCGCATATGCGTTCAGGAGACAGGGCCGCTGGGATTATCCGGGCGGCCTTTTTGTTTGGCTGCCCGAATGGGACCGAAGCCCGGAAATATTCGAAAAACCAAAGCAATTGGGATTAGCCGACCATGAATGCGAAGATAGCGGATAGCGAGATATTTCAGCACGAAACGGCCGGCGGCATTGTCGTCGAGCGCGTGCGCCATCTCACTGCGTATAAGGGCGCCATCGAAACCTACATCGATGTGCTTAATGAAAGACGCGGTGCAGTGTTCTCGTCCAATTACGAATATCCAGGCCGCTACACGCGATGGGATACGGCAATCGTCGATCCGCCGGTGGTCATCACCTCGCGCCAGCGCACCATGCGCATCGAGGCATTGAACGCCCGCGGCGTGATCCTGCTACGCCCCATTCTGGAGACCGTGCAGGCCTTGGGCGAAGTGACGGTGGACGCATCCACCGAGGACCGCATCGAACTGACCATCGCGGAGCCGACAGGCGCATTCACCGAAGAAGAGCGCTCGCGTATGCCTTCGGTATTTACCGTACTGCGCGCCATTGTCGGGCTTTTCTTCTCGGAAGAAGACGCCAATCTCGGCCTCTACGGTGCTTTCGGCTATGATCTGGCATTCCAGTTCGATCCGATCCAGTACAAGCTGAAGCGCCCCGAAACCCAGCGCGATCTGGTGCTGTTCATTCCCGACGAAATCTTCGTCGCCGACCATTACGCCGCACGCGCCTGGGTGGATCGCTATGAGTTCAGCTGCGGCGGGTCTTCCACGCATGGTCTGGCACGGGCAACGCCTTCCGAGGCGTTCAAGCCATCGGAGCGCACCTTGCCGCGCGGCGATCACAATCCGGGCGAATACGCAAAGCTCGTCGAGCGCGCCAAGGATAGCTTCAAGCGGGGCGACCTGTTCGAAGTGGTGCCGGGCCAGACTTTCTATGAGCGCTGCCACACCGCACCGTCGGAAATCTTCCGCCGCCTGAAGACGATCAATCCGTCGCCTTATTCCTTCTTCATCAACCTTGGAGAAAACGAATATCTGGTCGGCGCATCGCCGGAAATGTTCGTGCGCGTCAATGGTCGCCGCATCGAGACCTGTCCGATTTCGGGCACGATCAAGCGCGGCGAGGACGCGATTTCGGATTCGGAGCAGATCCTGAAACTGCTCAATTCCAAGAAGGATGAATCCGAACTGACCATGTGTTCGGATGTGGATCGCAACGACAAAAGCCGCGTCTGCGAGCCGGGTTCGGTGCGGGTGATCGGTCGCCGCCAGATTGAAATGTATTCGCGCCTGATCCACACGGTCGATCATATCGAAGGTCGCCTGCGCGACGGCATGGACGCCTTTGACGGCTTCCTCAGCCACGCATGGGCTGTGACCGTGACCGGCGCGCCGAAATTGTGGGCGATGCGTTTTCTGGAAGAAAACGAGCGCAGCCCGCGCGCGTGGTACGGTGGCGCCATCGGCATGATGCATTTCAACGGCGACATGAATACCGGCCTGACGCTGCGCACCATTCGCATCAAGGATGGCGTGGCTGAAATCCGCGCCGGTGCGACGCTGCTGTTCGATTCCAACCCGGAAGAGGAAGAAGCCGAAACCGAGCTGAAAGCATCGGCTATGATCGCGGCTGTCCGTGAGGCACAGAAGAGCAATCAGATCGCGGAAGAACGCGTTGCCGCCAAGGTGGGCGAGGGCATCTCGGTCCTGCTGGTGGATCACGAAGATTCCTTCGTGCACACGCTGGCCAACTATTTCCGTCAGACGGGCGCAACCGTTTCGACGGTGCGTTCGCCGGTTGCCGACGATATTTTCGACCGCGTCAATCCTGATCTCGTGGTGCTTTCGCCCGGACCCGGCTCGCCGCAGGATTTCGACTGCAAGGCAACCATCGACAAGGCCCGCAAGCGCGAACTGCCAATCTTCGGCGTCTGCCTTGGGCTGCAAGCGCTGGCTGAAGCCTATGGCGGCACACTGCGCCAGTTGCGCATTCCGATGCACGGCAAGCCGTCGCGCATTCGCGTGTCGAAGCCGGAACGCATTTTCTCCGGTCTGCCGAAGGAAGTGACGGTCGGACGTTATCATTCGATCTTTGCCGATCCGGAGCGTCTGCCGGACGATTTCCTCGTCACGGCGGAAACCGAAGACGGTGTGATCATGGCTTTCGAGCATAAGAAGGAGCCGGTGGCGGCTGTTCAGTTCCACCCGGAATCGATCATGACGCTCGGCCATAATGCTGGTATGCGCATGATCGAAAATGTGGTCACGCATCTGGCGGGCAAGCATAAGAAGCGTCGCAGCAACTACTGACCAGGCCCGTAATCGTCAGCATACTCAACCGGTCGCAGGCACCCTGTGGCCGGTTTTGTTTTGGGGTGTCGAAGGCGCATTTTCGCTGCTTGCTGTAGCAACTCATTTGCAACTGTAATGCCTTGCATTTGCAGAAGAAAATTAAATGCGATAACTGAAAAAACAGGGGTACGAACTTGGACCAAACTGGGCTATAGAGCGGTCATTAAAATGCTATTGCATAGGACTTGACCGGCTTCGGGAAGTTATCCCGGGTTCGAGTCGATACGCATGAGTGATGGGCCTCGAATTGGCCAATTCCCGATTTTCGGGCCGTAATTAGGACAAATCAAAGGTTCGTCATGGACGCGAGTGCAAGAGTTCGGCGGCTAGCCGCTTGGTCGATTCCGGTTGCTCTGGGAGTGATGGGTCTGAAATATGTGGCCTATCTGCTCACAGGCTCCGTGGCCCTTTATTCGGATGCGCTCGAATCCATCGTCAATGTAATTGCGTCCATGGGCGCGTGGTGGGCGATCAGCGTCAGCTATAAGCCCGCCGACGAAAACCACCCCTTCGGCCATCATAAGGCAGAATATATATCGGCTGTTGTTGAAGGCGTGCTGATCAGTGTCGCGGCGCTGTTGATCTTTCGGGAAGCCTGGTTTGCACTGGAAACGCCACGCCAGCTCGAAGAGCCATGGCTTGGCCTTGGCATCAACGCTGTCGCTGCCGCCATCAACGCTGTTTGGGCGATGCTGCTGATCCGCATCGGGCGCAGCGCGCGCTCCCCGGCGCTGGAAGCCGATGGCAAGCATATCATGACCGACGTTGTCACCTCGGCTGGCGTGCTGGTTGGCTTGGTTGGGGCGATCGTCACCGGCTGGGCGATACTTGATCCACTGCTCGCCATTGTCGTGGCGCTTAATATTCTGTGGCAGGGCTGGCATGTGATCAATTCGTCGGTGCAGGGCCTGATGGATATTGGCGTCGAGCCTGTCGAAGAAATGCGCATCCGCGATGTCATTTCGGCCAATGCCGCCGGCGCCATCGAAGTGCACGACCTGAAAACCCGTATTGCCGGACGCGTCACCTTCATCGAGTTTCATCTGGTTGTCGCGGCCAACATGAGCGTTGGCGATGCGCATGTGATCTGTGACCGCATTGAGGATGCGCTGAAGCAGCAGATCAGTAGCGCCCGCGTGGTGATCCATGTCGAGCCGGAGGACGAAGCGAAGCTGCCTTTGGGGACAAGTGCTGTGCCATTCGCCTGATTTAAAAACAGGTATGACTGAGGCAGCTGTCGTAAATCCATCTTGCGTCGGCCAAATCGCGCGTGTAAAAGCTTGACCATGATGACGAAGAACGCAACATCTCTGGAACATTCGGCTGCCGCCACTGGCGCGCGCGTCGATGTTTGCGTTCTCAACTCGCTTCTTACCCTCGGCCTTAGCGGCGATCGCCGGGCTCGTTGAAGGAGCGTCCGGCGGTCGAAAACGGTCCCGCTGGCCTGTGCTCCTTTTCAGAAAACCCTTATAATCGATCATGAATATCCGTGCTTGACGAGCTGTAATGCCGTCCAGAAGCCGGGAGGAAACGAGAAATGAACCAGTCCGTTATCACGCCGCAATCCGTAGCCGAAGCCGAACGTAAAGGCATGCGGGACGCAGCCACCAAATATTCGCCGTTCCCGGCCCCGAAGCTCGATGACCGTACCTGGCCATCGAAGCGGATCGAAAAGGCGCCGATCTGGTGTTCGGTCGATTTGCGCGACGGCAATCAGGCGCTGATCGACCCGATGGGCCACGACCGCAAGGAGCGCATGTTCCGTTTGCTGGTCGATATGGGTTTCCCGGAAATCGAGATCGGCTTCCCATCGGCCTCGCAGACGGATTTCGACTTCTGCCGGTGGGCGATTGAACAGGGCAATGTTCCGGACGAACTGGATTTGCAGGTCCTGGTGCAGTGCCGCCCGGAACTGATCACCCGCACATTTGAGGCTTTGGAAGGCGCAAAGACGCCGATCATCCATTTCTACAATTCGACCAGTGAATTGCAGCGCCGCGTGGTTTTCGCCAAGGATGTGGGCGGAATCAAGCAGATCGCGACCGATGCCGCCAAGATGATCATGGATATGGCTGCCAAGGCAGGCGGCGGCTATCGCTTCCAGTATTCGCCGGAAAGCTTTACCGGCACGGAACTGGATGTGGCGCTGGAAATCTGCAATGCGGTCATCGAGATCGTGAAGCCGACGGCGGACAACAAGCTGATCGTCAATCTGCCGTCCACGGTGGAAATGAACACGCCGAATGTCTATGCCGACCAGATCGAATGGATGTGCCGCAATCTCGACAATCGCGAGAACCTGATTATTTCGCTGCATCCGCACAATGACCGCGGTACGGGCATCGCTGCGACGGAACTGGGCCTGATGGCCGGTGCCGACCGCGTGGAAGGCACTTTGTTTGGCAACGGCGAGCGCACCGGCAATGTGGACGTGGTGACGCTGGCGCTGAATATGTACACGCAGGGCATCGATCCCGAGCTGGATTGCACCGACATCAATCGGATGAAGGATGTCTATGAATATTCGAACCAGCTGAAGATCGCGGAGCGCCACCCCTATGTCGGCGAGCTGGTCTATACCGCCTTCTCCGGTTCGCATCAGGATGCGATCAACAAGGGCATGAAGGCGCGCAAGTCGGCCAATTCGCCGGTTTGGGAAGTGCCTTATCTGCCGATCGATCCGCAGGATGTAGGTCGCTCCTATGAAGCGATCATCCGCATCAATTCGCAGTCGGGCAAGGGCGGCATCGCCTATATCCTGCAGGCCGATTACGGCTTGAACCTGCCGCGCAATCTGCAGGTCGAGTTCCGCGAAATCATCCAGCAGATCACCGACGACGAAGGCAAGGAATTGCCGTCGAAGCGCATTCATGAAGAGTTCCAGAAGCTCTATGTGACGCAGTCCGATGCCCGCATCAAGTTCGTGGATCACCACACCATTCCCGATCCGGAACAGAAGGGCCGCCGCATTCTCACCGCCGAAATCACCGATAACGGCGTGACGAAGAATATCGAAGGCAAGGGCACCGGTCCGATCGACGGTTTTGTCGACGCGCTGTCCAAATATCTCGGGGTGAAAATGTCGGTGGTGGATTATTCCGAACATTCGCTCCAGCAGGGTTCGGACGCATCGGCCATCTCCTATGTCGAAATGGCGCATCCGGGTGGCAAGCTGTTCGGCGCGGGCATCAATGACAATATCGTCAGCGCCTCGCTGGAGGCCATCGTATCGGCGGCTAACCGCGTGATCGGCAAATAGGCCGAACGTCTGTACGAGTTGAAAAGGCGGCCATTGGCCGCCTTTTTCATGTGTAGAGTTCCTGTTCGGAGATCTTGAAAATGCGCTCGCTCACATCTTCAATGCCGTGCTGTTCCCACAGGCAATGCCAGCCGCCGTCCGGTTTGCGTTCAATGTTGAAAATATTGTAGCGGGCAGGAGGCTTGTGGCCGCCATAGTTCTGGCTGGCCGACGGGACGCAGATCACCGGTACTTGGCCGTTCGGTCCGTCGATTTCATATTTCGTCGCCAGATGGGTGTGGCCGTGAATGACCAACTCCGCGCCGTGCTTTCGAATGATCTTCTGAAAACGGCGGATACCGTATAGGCGCTTGTGCGTCGGCGTTGCGCCGTGGATCGGCGGATGGTGGATCATCACAACCCGGAAAAGCCCGCGCGCGCCTGCCTCATCCAGTGCTGCGG
The DNA here is from genome assembly GCF_022627935.1 of Ochrobactrum sp. C6C9. Classification (NCBI taxonomy): domain Bacteria; kingdom Pseudomonadati; phylum Pseudomonadota; class Alphaproteobacteria; order Hyphomicrobiales; family Brucellaceae; genus Ochrobactrum; species Ochrobactrum sp. C6C9. The sequence goes on from NZ_JABXGB010000009.1 coordinate 83,830, forward strand.
CGAGGCGTTTGGCCTGCGCGGAGCGAAAATCGCCGCTCGCCATGAAGGGTGCTGTGGCGCGCGCCGACGAGACGCCGATCATCGCGACATCATCGCGCACCCGCATATAGGGAAATTGTGGCCGCTTGCCCTTGTTGTCGATGCCGTCGCCGCGCATCCACGGCTCCCATTTGCGGCAGGACCGGTCGAGTGCGCCGGGCACATAGGCGTCGTGATTGCCGGGCACGACCGAAACATCGTCGGGATTGCCCAGCTTCGACAGCCAGTCGGAGGCGATGTCTATTTCCAGATTGAGAGCCAAATTGACCAGATCGCCGGTGACGGCAATATGATTCGGCGCTTGCGCCAGCATGTCGGCTACAAGTTTATCGAGTACCGTTCCATGCATTGCACCCTCGCGGTTGCGCAGCCAATTGATATAACCAGTGATGCGCTTTGATGCCAATTCGCGATATCTCACACGCGGCAGTGGCGAAAGGTGGATATCGGAGATGTGAGCGAGGCGAAACATATGGCCCGTTTACTGGATAATTTCTGAAATAGAAACCGTATTTAGCGACTTTTTGTTGATGCGATTGCTGCATTGATAGCTGCATATAATGTTTGCTGGAGAGTCGGAATGCGCTTTCGTCATTTTATATTTCATTCATATTTTCTTTTGCGACGCCCCATGACCCTTGGGGTGAGGGCAATTGTGTATGATGAAAAGAATAACTCGGTTTTTTTAGTGAGACATACTTACGTGCCGGGTTGGCAGTTACCAGGCGGCGGTGTTGATAGTGGGGAGACTTTTCAACAGGCGCTGGAAAAAGAACTGCGGGAAGAAGGTAATATTATCCTGAAAAGTCGCCCGCAACTTCTTGCTCTTTACAAGAATGCCCATGCTTCGCCACGCGATCACGTTGCACTTTATGTATGCCGTTCCTTTGAACAACTTGCGCCCAAAGAGCCGGATAGAGAAATCGCCGAAAGCGGTTTCTTTCCTCTGGATGATCTACCAGAAGGCACCACGGCCTCCACCAAGCGGCGCTTGCAGGAAGCGCTGTATGATCTGGAACCGCTGCCGATGTGGTAATACCACTGGCGCCCAGCGTTATTGTTTGATTCTGAGCGGGGATACTGAGTAATACTTTGGTATAAAGGGCGCGCAGCGCGCGCCCTTTTTAATAGCACTGAATTAAAAGCGGTAGGTAATACCTGTACCGATCAACCAGGGGTTGAGCTTGGCCTTGCCGCTCAATTCCTGCCCGCCGACGGTGACGTCGAATTTCGGTTCGAGGAACAGTTTCTTCACGTCGAAGTTCAGGCCCCAATGTTCGTCGATCATATAATCGACACCGAACTGGAGCGCGCCGCCAAACGTGTTCTTGACCTTCAGATAATCCGCGCTGCCCGCATCCTGATTGTAGAAGATCGTATAGTTGACGCCTGCACCGACATAAGGCTTGAACGCGCCGAAATTGGTGAAGTGGTACTGTAGCGTAAGCGTCGGTGGCAGAATCCACGTTTTGCCAACCTTGCCCAGACTGCTGATCGAGCCTGCGCCATTGATATTGGCATAGGTCGTGCCGAGAATGAGTTCGGCGGCGATATTGTCGGTGAAATAATAGGTGATATCGAGTTCCGGCGTGATCGACTTGGAATAGTCGAGATCGGAACCCGGAACGCCGTTCACATGACCCTTGTTTTCCGCAATCACGCCGAGCGCGCGCACGCGAATCTGCCAGGGTGAAAGCGCTTCAGGCACCGCCTGAATTTCAGAGGCCGGCGGGGCGACCACACTATCGGCGGCAAAGGCTGCCGGTGCGGCAAAGGCCAGCGCGGTTGCTGCGAGCAGCCCTTTCGCAAAACGGTTCATCAAATCTCTCCTTGGTCACGGTCTCAGTCTTGGATTTCGTCCTTGGGGGATGCATCCAATCTGAACTGCGTCGCCTGGCGCCCCATTGATCGAGATCAAAGGGGCACGAGAGAATGAGAGAGAACTGAATTAGGAATCCGGACTGTTGCAGGAAAGGCGCAGTGCGGGTCGGAAGGGTTAGCTCTTTGAAAACCGATCCCGGTCATGCGGGGCGGTAAAGTCTATCTCAGGGCCTGTTGGCACAATGCCGGTCGGGTTGATCGTCTTGTGACTGCGGTAATAATGGCCCTTGATGTGCTCCATATTCACCGTCGAGGCAACGCCCGGCACCTGATAAAGCTCGCGCGTATAGTTCCACAAGTTCGGATAATCGGCGATCCGGCGCAGATTGCATTTGAAATGGCCGACATAGACCGGATCAAAACGCAGCAGCGTCGTGAACAGACGCCAGTCTGCTTCCGTCAGGCTTGATCCCGCCAGGTAGCGCTGGCGGGACAGACGGTCCTCCAATGTGTCGAGTGCGGCGAACAACTGCTTGAACGCTTCCTCATAAGCATCCTGCGAGGTGGCGAAGCCTGCGCGGTAAACGCCGTTATTGATATTGGGATAGATGAAATCGTTGAGCGCATCGATCTCAGCCGCCAGCGCGTCCGGGTAGAAGTCGAGCGAGGCATCGCCGAATTCATTGAACGCTGTGTTGAGCATACGGATGATTTCTGACGATTCGTTGGAAACAATCGTCTGGCGCTGCTTGTCCCACAGAACCGGCACGGTAACGCGACCGGAATAATTCGGATCGGCGCGGGTGTAGATTTCATAAAGGCGCTTGGAGCCGTACAGATCATCACCGGTGCTGCCGGTGGTGCCGTAAAAGGTCCAGCCTTCTTCCACCATCAGATAGTCCACGACCGAAACTGAAATGACATCTTCAAGCTTCTTCAGCGCGCGGAAGATCAGCGTGCGATGTGCCCATGGGCACGCATAGGAAACATAAAGATGGTAGCGCCCCGGTTCAGCCTTGAAGCCGCCTTCGCCAGTTGGGCCAGCGCTGCCATCGGCGGTTACCCAGTTGCGGAATTGCGATTTCGAGCGCTCGAAGCGGCCTTTTGTGCTTTTGGTGTCGTACCAGACATCCTGCCACTTGCCATCGACCAGAAGTCCCATGTGATTTCTCCTTTTGGAACTCAAAATAGAGCGAAACCGGCGATTTTACAGCACGACAAGTCGTGAACAGTGCGTCACGCTGCCAAAAAGAGAAGCAGAAACTGCCAATTTGAAAAAAATGGTTTTACCGCTGCTCAATTTGGTGTAATGGGGTTTCCAATTTGCGATCATCCAAATGTTAGGTCGCCCAGGAGACACATAATGGAAATGCTTTTCATCCGACGATGAAACTCAAACCGCGCTGCGAGCGCGGCATGCATTCCATTGACCTGACGGTCCCCGAAGTCTCCAATTGTGATCTTAAGCCCATGCAGCAGCTTGAACTGACCTACGCGCAGGAATGCCCGGCGCACGACATTGAAATCGAAGCCATCAATGCCGAAGCTTTCGGACCAGGGCGCTTTACCCGCGCTGCGCATTTCATCCGCGAAGGTGGCCCGCATGATCTGAACCTCTCCTTCGTTGCCCTGATGGGCGGCATCGTGGTGGGTTCGGTACGGCTGACGCCGGTGGTGATCGGCAAGACGCCAGCGCTTCTGCTGGGTCCGCTTGCCGTGCGGCCGGAATGGAAGAAGCGGGGCATTGGCGGCACGCTGATGCGTCTATCGCTGGAAGCGGCGACGAAGTCCGGTCACAAGCTGGTTATTCTGGTCGGTGACGAACCTTATTATGGACCGTTCGGCTTCAAGATGGTGCCTTCTGGCACCATGGTGATGCCAGCGGCGGTCGATCCGCGCCGGATGCTCGCCTGCGAACTCACCCCCGGCGCCGCAAGCGGCGTCAGCGGCATTGTGCGCCACGCCAACCGGGCCTGATTTCAGTTCAGCGAAAACGTTTGCTTTTCCCCTCATCCTGAGGAGCCGTCGAAGACGGCGCATCATCCTGGGAGCCTGTTCCAAAAGTCGCCCTGTGCGGCTGCAAATGGCAATTTTCCACGTTCCGGTGCTCACGTACCTTAAGTACGCTCCGCTCCGGTACTCGAAAATCACCATTTTCACACACACATGCCGCTTTTTGATTCAGGCTCTGAGATTTTCGAAGGATCGAAGGAGAGGGGAAATCAGCGCGTGCCCTCGCCCTTCGACACGGTGCTTCGCACCTGCTCAGGATGAGGGGGCAACGGGGGTGTCAGACGAGGAACGGTGCGCGAGGGCGGATTACCGCCCTTCGCGATACCACATGCCGCCGAAGACGAGCAGCAGAGCGGCGAGCGCCAGAAAGCCGGAGAATAGCGGCAGACGGTTCACGCTTTTCAGCTGCGTATCGGCGGTTTCGCGCAGGCCGATCCAGTCATTGCCACTGGCGGTACGATTGGCGGCGACAGCCGTAATCGCTGGCACCCGCACTGCGCTGTCGGCGCTTGCATGAACCCGATAGACCGACCCGCCGGTCGCCTCGGCGAGCGGCTTCAGACGATCGACCGTCGAAATGCTGTCGGCAAATTCCGGCGCATCTACGGGCCCGACATGGGCCAATGTTTCCAGATCGCCATTCCTGATCCGGAAGACACCGATTTCGTCGGTCTGCAACGACCCTTCGAACAGCCCCGGCTTGCTCTGGGCGAGATTGACCGGCAATTCCTTGCCCGAAGGCGTGCTGACGGTCGCGGTGCCGGGATTGTCCCCCATGGTCTGGCGGCGGATGGAAAGCACACGGCCATTGCCTGCTGCGGTGAGCGCTTCTTCTTCCAGCTCCGGCTCCTGCATCAGCCAGTGGGCGATGCGGCGATAGAGCGCCGCATAGGGACCACCGCCCTCAAAACCGCGCGCCCATAGCCAGCCCTGATCGGACAGGAACATGCCGACGCGGCCTTTCCCGACGCGGTTGAGAACGAGAAGCGGCTTGTTGTCGGCACCGCTCATCACCGTTTCACCCTGCGGCGCGGTGATGTCGATGGTGCGGAACCAACGGCTCCAGCGTGGTGGCTCCTGCTCGCTGCCGTCCAGACCGCGCGTGACGGGATGGCGTTTGCCGAGATCGGTCAGGCGCGGATAGAACGCCTTTTCGGTTACAGTGCCGGTCGGCATGGCGGGCAGGGCGTTATAAAGCGGTGTGCGGGCAATCGACATTTCGCCCGCATATTCCGGCCCGGCAGCGACCAGCAGCGCGCCGCCATTTTCCACATATTGCGCGATGTAATCGTAATAGAGCAGCGGCAGCACGTCGCGATGCTGGTAGCGGTCCAGAATGATGAGATCGAATTCGTTGACCTTGTCCACGAACAGCTCACGCGTCGGGAAGGCGATCAGCGACAGTTCGTTGATCGGCGTGCCGTCCTGCTTTTCTGGCGGGCGCAAAATGGTGAAGTGGACGAGATCGACCGCAGCGTCGGATTTCAGCAGATTGCGCCAGGTGCGCTCGCCATTATGCGGCTCGCCGGAGACGAGCAGCACGCGCAGATTTTCGCGAATGCCGTCAATGGTTGCGACCGCGCGATTATTGGTGTCGGTTACTTCACCGGGAATTCCAGGCGTAGCGATTTCAACGATATTCACACCAGCGCGGGGCAGGGTGATGGTGACAGGGGTTTCCTGTCCCACCTGCGCGTCTTCCTGCGAAACTGCTTCGCCATTGACGCGGATTTCCACGCGAGCCGGGATGCCGAGGTCTTTGCCCTCGTCAATGACCGTGAACGACATTTCCAGCGGTTTGCCGCTGATGCCATAGCGCGGGGCTTTGTTGAAGCGAATACGGCGGTCGAATTCGTTCGGCTTGCCGGTCACCAGCGCATGCAAGGGCGCGTCGAAGCCCAGCGCGTTCTTGTTGGCGGGGGTATCGTGCACCTGCCCATCGGTGATCATGATCGCGCCCGCGACACGCGTGGGCGGCACGTCGAGCAGGGCGCGGGCCAGCGGCCCGAAAAGCCGCGTCGCATAACCGTCCTCGTTTTCGCCCGGCTTGCCGGTTTCCACCACGCGCGTTTCGAATTGCGGCATGGTGGCAAGCTGATCCTGCACGGCTTTCAGCGCGGCATCGGTATCGGCGCGGCGCTGTCCCAGTTCCTGGCTCTGGCTGCGGTCCACCACGACGGCGACAACGCTTTTCAGCGGCTCGCGTTCTTCATTGATCACGACAGGGTTGAAGAGCGCCAGCGCCAGCGCCGCGGCGGCCAGAAGACGGATCAATCCCCCGCGCATGCGCAGGGCGACAGTTGCCAGCACCAGCAGCGCCAGTGGAACCAGAATGCCAATGAGCCACGGCGTGGAAAGGAACGGTTCGAATTCGATATTCATGCCCGCCTCCTAATCCCGTAGGTTCCTATCTTTACGGATTGCAACGCTCCCCCCTCATCCTGAGGTGCGGAGCGCAGCGAAGCCTCGAAGGATCGAGGGCCGGCGCGCCGTGCGTTTCCCCTCGCCCTTCGATCCTTCGACAAGCTCAGGATGATGCGCCGTCTTTGACGGCCTCTCAGGATGAGGGGAAAAGGGAACCTGGATCTGCTGACGGCTTCGCTAAAAAACATCATGCTCTAATTCCCCAGCCGTTCGAGCAGGGCCGGGACATGGACCTGATCGGACTTGTAATTGCCGGTGAGCATATACATCACGATGTTGACGCCGCCGCGAATCGCATAGATGCGCTGCATCGGGTCGTTTGGCACGGTGGGGAGCAGGGGATTGCCCTGATCGTCTACGGCCCATGCGCCCGCCAGATCATTGGCGGTGATCATGATCGGCGTCACGCCGTCGCCGGTTCTGACCGGGCGGTCACGCGGCGAGGCATTGGGTGCGGTCGCTTCCACCCAGAGCGGGCTTCCCTCATAGCGGCCCGGAAAATCCGGCATGATGAAAAAGGATTTCGTCAGGACATGATCATCCGGCACCGGTTCGAGCGGTGGCACATTCATGTCGTCCAGAATGGCGCGCAGGCGCTGGTTGGCGGGTGAGACCGACGGATCGAGGCTCGCGCCCGACTGCAACTGGTCGCGCGTGTCGAACAGGACCGTCCCGCCCTGCTGCATATAGGCATCCACCCTGGCGATGGCTTCCGGGCTCGGCATCGGTGCATTCGGATCAATCGGCCAATAGATCAGCGGATAGAAGGCCAGTTCATCCTTGGATGGATCGACGCCGATCGGGTCGCCCGGTTCCAGCGCGGTCTTGTCGGTCAGTGCAAAGGTCAAACCTTTCAGTCCGGCCTTGCTGATATTGTCGGTTTCCGCGCTGCCGGTGATGATATAGGCAAGATGGGTCTGCGAAACCGAGCCGATGATCGCCTCATCGCCGGGCTTGCTGTCGTCATGAATTTGTGGCGGCTGCGGCGAGGGTGCTTGCGCAAAGGCGCGGTCATGACCGGCAGACAGGACAGCAAGACTGCCTGCGAGGAGCAAAGCAATCCCCGCCGTTTTGGCACGCACCTTCATGCGGCGGCGGAATGCGCCGCGCAGCCAGAGCATCAGCAGTGAATCGAGCGCCAGAAGCATGGCGGCGGCGGCAAAGAACGGGCCTGCCAGCGATATCGACTGATCTGCCGTATAAGAGACAGGCGTGACGCTGACCGACAGCGTCGGCTGCTTGATCGGCTCCAGCTTGGTGTTGCTGTCGGCAAAAATGTTGAGTGCTTTCAAACCGTCCTCATTGCCGTAGAAACCGGGCGGCGTGTTGATGCTGACACTGGCTTGCTTATTGCGCTCGACGATCAGCGGCTTGGCTTCCGAGGTCGGCGGCGCCAGCGCACCGGCAGCCGAAAGCAGCTGGAACGGCGGCAGCGAAACGGCATCCTGATTGCCCTGCGCGCCGGTGCGCTGCGACAGAGACACGATGCGGCGGAGCATTTCCACGAAGGAGCCGGAAATCGGCAAGCTCGACCAGGTGGCGTCCGGCGCGATATGGAACAGCACGATATTGCCACGCCCGCGCTGCTGGCCTGTCACCAGCGGGGTGCCGTCCTGAAGGATGGCATACGCCTTGTCGTTGAGGTCGAAGGACGGTTCGGCAAGCACCTGTCGGTTGACGTTGACATCTTCGGGGATTGGCAGCCCGGCAAACGGACCCTTTTCCGGAAAGGCGCGCAGCTGTTGTGGTTCAGACCAGGACAAGGTGCCGCCAAGCGCGCGCTCGCCCTTGCGCAGCCGCACCGGCAGCAACGTATCGTTGTCGCTCGCGCCCGCCAGACGCGGCCCGGCAAAGCGCACCAGCGTACCGCCTTCTTCCACCCATGCAGAAATCTGCTCGGCGACCGGCTGCGGCAAGGTGCCGATATCGGCCATGATGAGAATGGACGGCTTGGCATCCAGCAATTCCGGCACCGACTGAAGCAGATCGGCGGAACGTGGCTCGATCAGATTGGCGTAGGGCGACAATGCGCGCTTGATATAATGCAGTGGTGACAGAAGCGGCTGCGCGACATCGCCGTCGCCGCTGGCAATCAGGCCGATGGTGCGGCGCTCGGACCCAGCGTCGATCAGATGGGTGGCACCCGCCTGTTCGATACCATCAACGCGGATGAGGCGGAAATCATTGCGCAATTCGACCGGCAGGTTGAAGCGCGTCCTGCCTTCGGCGCTGCCCAGCGCAAAGGACAGCGGCGCTTCGGCGATGCGGCGGCCCTTGTCGTCATAGGCGGCAGCCGTCAGGCTGCGCGGCATGGTCACGCCTTCCGGGCGGATGGCGATGGCTTCGAGGCTGTCGGCCTTGTTGTCCACCCCGGTCAGCGCAAGGGTGCGACCGAGATCGGCACCATACCACAGGACACTCGCCAGATGGCCGGTCTTGTCCAGCGCGGCAAAGGTTTCGCTGTCGGCCGCGGTCGCCAGTCCGTCATTCATGAAGGCAAGGCGCACTTTCTCGCCATCGGACAGGGCGGATGCCAGCCGTTCCATCGTCGCCTTGCGGTCAACGGGGATCGGGCGTGGCTGCATGGCCTGCAAACGTTCCGTGGCGCGGGTGCCTTCATAGGGGCCGATTTCCGCATTGGCCGGCTCGGCGGTGCCAAGGATGTAAATCTGCGCGTTGGCGCTTTCCGCGTCGTCGATCAGCTTTTCAGCGGCGTTGACGCGTTGCTGCCAGTCTTCGGCGGCGGCCCAGCCATTGTCCACCACGATGGCCAGCGGTTCATTGCCGGTCAGCGCGACTGGACGCGGGTTCCAGATCGGCGCTGCCAGCGCCATGATCACGAGTGCGGCGATCAAAAGGCGCAGAAGTGTCATCCACCACGGGCTTTTGGAAGGGACTTCCTCGCGCTTGAAAACCTGCGCCAGAATGCGCAGCGGCGGGAAGGTTTCCTCCTGCGGGCGCGGCGGTGTCATGCGCAGCAGCCACCAGATCACCGGCAGGGCAACCAGACCGGCGAGGATCAGCGGTGAGCCGAAGGCGAGCGGCAGAAAATTCATGCGCCAGCCCCCGTTGCGCCCAATGCCCCCGTTGCGCTTAATGCATGATGCAGACGCGCAAGGGCTTCCGCCGCCGGACGGTCGGTGCGATGCACAGAATAGCTCCAGCCGAGCCTCTTGCAGAAGTCCGAGAGGGTTTCGCGCCGGGCCGTGTAAAGACGGCGATAATCCTCGGCATAGGTTTCGGCGCGACCGGCAACCAGCGTTGCACCCGTCTCGGGATCGCGAAATTCGGTGCGCCCGGAATAGGGAAAGGTTTCTTCTGCAGGGTCGGCGACTTCGACCAGATGCGCACGCACGCCGCGTTTCGCAAGGCGGTCGAGAAGTTCTGTCAGTTCATCGAACGGGTGCAGGAAATCGGAGACAAGAACGACTTCCGAAAAACGGCGGATCTGCGCGATATCCGGCAATACGCTTACAGGCGCTTCATGCATGAGCGCGCCGGCAAGACGTTCTGCGCCGTTGCGGGCGGCAAAAGGCGGGATGAGCGCTGGAAAAGCAATGCGTTCACCGGAACGCGACAGGATTTCCGCCAGCCCCAGCGTTAGCACTAACGCGCGGGCTTCCTTGGAAACAGGCGACATCTGCGAGCGATAGAGCATGGAGGGCGAGAAATCGCACCACAGCCAAACCGTATGCGCTGATTCCCATTCGCGGTCGCGCACATAGGTATGATCGTCACGGGCGGAACGCCGCCAGTCGATGCGCGAAAGCTGCTCGCCCTGCACATAGGGGCGAAATTGCCAGAAGTTCTCACCGGGACCGCGTTTGCGCCGTCCATGCCAGCCATTCATGACGGTATTGACGACACGCTGCGCTTCGACCAGCAGATCGGGGATCGCCGCTGCCCGCGCACGTGCGCGGGCCAGCGTATCCTTGCGATCTGCGGTGGAAACTTGCGTGCCGATCACCATCAGACGGCGGCCTTTACCAGATTGGCGATGACATCGCGGATATGCATGCCATCGGCGCGGGCGGCGAAATTGAGCGCCATACGGTGTTGCAGCACCGGCTCGGCGAGCGCCTTCACATCGTCCACCGAAGGGGCGAGGCGGCCATCATAAAGCGCACGGGCGCGGGCGCAGAGCATCAGCGCCTGACTGGCGCGGGGGCCGGGACCCCAGGCGATATGCTGCTTCGCATGATCGTTGTCGGCATCCGGGCGCGCCGAACGGACAAGTTTCAGGATCGCTTCGACGACACTTTCGGAAACCGGCATGCGGCGCACCAATGTCTGCATCTGCCTCAATCGTTCCGCATCGAGAATCTCATAAGGCTTCGCCTCAGCGACGCCGGTGGTTTCAAGAAGAATGCGGCGCTCGGCTTCCAGTTCCGGATAGAGAATGTCGATCTGCATCAGGAAGCGGTCGAGCTGCGCTTCCGGCAGGGGATAGGTGCCTTCCTGTTCCAGCGGGTTCTGCGTTGCCAGAACGTGGAACGGCGCGGGCAGGTCATAGCGCTGGCCTGCGACCGTGACGTGATATTCCTGCATGGCCTGCAATAGCGCGGACTGGGTGCGTGGGCTGGCGCGGTTGATTTCGTCGGCCATCAGCAGTTGGGCGAAAATCGGCCCCTTGAGATAGCGGAACGAACGGCGCCCGTCGGCGTCCTGTTCCATGACTTCAGACCCGATAATGTCGGATGGCATCAGATCAGGCGTGAACTGGATGCGCTGGCCGGAGAGACCGAGCACCACGCCCAGCGTTTCCACCAGCTTGGTCTTGGCAAGGCCGGGTACGCCGACCAGAAGCGCATGACCGCCAGCCAGAATGGCGACGAGCGTGCGCTCGATCACACTTTCTTGTCCGAAGATGACGGTGCCGACGCCTTCCTTGATGCGCGCAATATCTGCGAGCGCCCGTTCGGCTTCCGCAACAATCTGCTCGGAATTGGCGGTTTCAGGCGTGATGACGACGCTCATGGTGACCTCGCAATGTGTAACCGCTTTGGCGGAAGTGCCTTGGTGTCTTATCTAAAAGTCGCCATTCACGGCCTGACGCTTTTTGATTCAGACACCTATAAATCGCATATAGTGCTGACAAGCCGTCAAACGGTGACTATTTCATGACTTCCATCATATTAAGCACATTCGAACAGGAATAACCGAGTCGGATGACAAAGAGCACCCCTATAGGCAAAGTTGCGCCGCAAAACGCGCTGCAAGACGCCGGGTCGACCGGCGGTCTGGAAGCCCTGATTGCACGCGCGCATGCCGATGCGCAAAGCGGACCGTCAACGAAAGAGCGCGGCATTCCGCCCGTCGAGCGCTGGAATCCCGATTTCTGCGGCGATCTCGACATGGAAATCAAGGCCGATGGCACTTGGTTTTACATGGGCTCGCCGATTGGCCGCAAACAGCTGGTGCGGCTGTTCTCCACCGTGCTGCGCAAGGACGCGGACGGCCAGACCTATCTCGTCACGCCGGTGGAAAAGGTCGGCATCAGGGTTGAAGATGCGCCATTCATTGCCGTTGAAATGCAGGTTTCCGGTGAAGACGCGGCACAGACACTGACATTCCGCACCAATGTGGGCGACGTGGTGGAAGTCGATGCCGAGCATCCGTTGCGATTTGTCGTTGAAGAAGCAAGCGGCGGGCTGAAACCTTATGTGCTGATCCGCGGGCGTCTGGAAGCGCTGGTGACGCGCTCCGTGATGTATGATCTGGTCGCGCTTGGCGAGGAAATCGAGATGGACGGTGTGGCCTTGTTTGCCGTGCGATCCGGCGGGGCGATATTCCCGATCATGCCTGCCGATGCGCTGGAGGCTGCCCTAAAATGATGGAGCGCGGCTTGCATTCCCTTTCGGCGTTTTCCGCCGGTGATTTTGCCGAGCGCGTTCGCAACTGGCAGCCGGATCACAGTGACATTACCGGCGATCACGCGCTGAACCCGGAATTCGAGCAGGCCATGGTCACCGCAAAGATGCGCGATGCGGCGGTGCTGGTGCCGGTGGTGGATCGCGGTCCCGGTGCGACGGTGCTTCTCACCCAGCGCACCGATCGTTTGCGACAACATTCGGGCCAGATCGCCTTTCCGGGCGGCGCCATCGACCCGGAAGACGGCACGGCGGAACATGCAGCGCTGCGCGAAGCCAACGAGGAAATCGGGCTCGCAGCCGAGCGTGCCGAAATCATCGGCAATCTGCCGCGTTATCTAACCGGCAGCGGTTTTTCGATCACGCCGGTTCTGGCTGTGGTCAAAACCCCGTTCGACCTGCATCCGAACCCGGATGAGGTGGCCGATATTTTCGAGGTGCCATTGTCTTTCCTGATGAATCCGGCCAATCACCGGCGCGAAAGCAGGATACTCAACGGCAAGGAACGCTTTTATTACGCCATGCCCTATAACGAGCGATTCATCTGGGGAATTACCGCCGGGATCATTCGCGGACTTTATGAAAGGCTCTACGTTTGAGCGACAGTGTGAACATTGCCGACACGGCGCCCTGGTTGAAGTCGAAGTCTTTGCAGGCGCTGTTCAAGGCCTTGAACCGTGATGGCGGGGAAGCGCGTGTGGTTGGCGGTGCGGTGCGCAACACGCTGCTTGGAACCGCCGTCAGCGACGTCGATCTTGCCACCACGCATGTGCCGCAGGAAACAATCCGGCTGGCCGAGGAAGCGGGGTTCAAACCTGTCCCGACCGGCATCGAGCATGGCACCATCACCGTTGTCGCGCATGGACATGCCTATGAAGTGACGACATTGCGCAAGGATGTCGAGACCGATGGTCGCCATGCCAAGGTTGACTTCGGGACCGACTGGAAAGCCGATGCCGAGCGGCGCGATTTCACCATCAATGCGCTCTACGCCACCGCTGACGGCACGATCATCGATCATGTCGGCGGACTTGCCGATATCGAAACCCGGACGCTGCGTTTCATCGGCGATGCGGAACAGCGCATCCGCGAGGACTATCTGCGCATCCTGCGTTTTTTCCGCTTCTTTGCCTGGTACGGTTCCGGGCGACCGGAGGCTGACGGTCTGCGCGCCAGCGCAAGGCTGAAGGACGGTATCAGTCAGCTTTCCGCTGAGCGGGTGTGGTCGGAATTGAAGAAACTCCTGTCGGCTCCCGACCCGTCGCGCGCCCTTTTGTGGATGCGGCAAGGCGGCGTCTTGAACCTTGTTTTGCCTGAAAGCGAAAAATGGGGCATCGACGCCATACACGGCCTCGTGCGTTCCGAAGGCGATCTTGGCTGGTCCGCGGATCCGCTGCTGCGGCTTGAAAGCATCGTGCCGCCGGACGCTGTGCGCATGGAAGAAATGGGCAAGCGCCTCAAAATGTCCAATGCAGAGCGGGCGCGGCTCGAAGCATGGGCGCGGGCCGATGCCGTCAAGCCAGAGCTTTCCGAGCAGGCCTTGAAGAAGGTCGTCTATCGCGGCAGTATGCAGGCGGTGGTGGATCGGATCAAGCTTGGTTATGCGGCGGCGCGGGCTGATGCGGCAGGCAGCGACGATGCGATGATTCGCGCCGGTGGCTTTTCGCGTTTGCTGGAAACGGCGGAGAAATATGAAGCCCCGGTCTTTCCCGTGACGGGGAGTGATCTTTTGGCGCTCGGCATGAAAAAAGGCCCCGGTCTCGGACAGGCACTGCGGTCGCTCGAAACTTTCTGGATCGACTCCGGTTTTAGCCTTGACCGTGCAGCGCTTCTGGAGAAACTTGATCGCGATAAAATGAACAGCTGACCGCTTGTTTGCAAAATTCAGCCGTAGTTTCATCAGTTTATGGCTGGGAATCTTTTCAGCGCCGATTTTGAAAGAGCATGAAATGTCCAATCCCGATACATCGATCCAAGATAAGGCAGCCTCTGATCCGAAACAGAAATTCGGCACGGAAGGTCTGGCCGCAATGGACCGCCCGAGCAAGATCACCCGGTTTTTCATGGGGATTGTTTCGTGGGCCGAAGGTCTCAATCTTAAATATGCCAAGCTGGGCAATCCGCCGGTTTATGACAACGCAACCTTCCCCTGGGCGGCGGAGATCGAAAAGGAATGGCCAGCCATCCGCAAGGAACTGGACACGATCCTGCTGCGCCAGAGCGAGCTTCCGTCCTTTCAGGATATTTCAACCGACGTGAAGACGATTTCGACCGATAATCGCTGGAAGACCTTCTTCCTGCTCGGTTTCGGCGTGAAATCGGAACAGAACATCAAGACCTGTCCGGAAACCTGGCGCATCGTGAACAAGATACCGGGCCTGACCACGGCGATGTTCTCGATCTTCGAACCGGGCAAGCATCTGCCGCCGCATCGTGGGCCGTATAATGGCGTGCTGCGCCTGCATCTCGGCCTCATCGTTCCGGAGCCGAACGACAAGCTCGCCATTCGCGTGGACAAGCAGGTCTGCCATTGGCATGAGGGCAAGGTTCTCATTTTCGACGATGCTTACGAGCATGAAGCCTGGAACCACACTGACAAGACCCGCGTGGTTCTGTTCGTTGACTTCGTGAAGCCGCTGAAATTCCCGGCCCGTTTGGTCAACTGGTGCCTGATGAACCTCGCCATCTTCACGCCCTTCATCAAGGAAGGACTGGACAACCACAATGAGTGGGAAAAGAAGTTCTATGCGGAAGCCGAAAAGCTCCGCAACCAGCCAAAAGCCTGATCGGGTTTGACTTTCGCCCCGTGCGATCTTACATGCGGGTCAGAGGGCCGACCGGCCCTTTGACCTATCCACCTCTGAAAGAGGAATTGTTGATGCTGGAGATCGTTGGAAGCCTTTAATCGTTCCGGACAAGGACTGCATGACAGGCGCTGATTGCGTCTGATCGGCAGATGTTCAGGGACGGGAACGGCATTGGCCGTGGATAGCCATACGCTGTCTGCGCGCGCTGGTGCTTGTCATGGTTTCCATCCAGGCATGAACAACAATGAATATCTCACGTATTGAACAGCGCGTGTTACACGTGCTGGCGCAAGGTGGCCATATCCGCCACTTGCGCGAAGACGGACGCGTCTGCAACATAGAATGCTATACCCGTGAGGGTTACCTGCTCGCCGATTGTACAATGGCTGTGTTCCAGCAATTGCGGCGCAAAAGGCTGATCGAATCCCGATCAGGCAGTCCCTATCGCATTTCGCTGAAAGGGCGCGAAAACGTTCGCGCTCAGCTCAATAACCGTTGAGGGAGCGCGTCATGTATCTTCGCAAGGAAAAGCCCGATGATAGTGCTGCAATCCGTCAGCTGACGGATGAGGCGTTCAGCAAGGTTCCTTATAGCAACCAGCGGGAGGGGGAGATCGTCGATGCGCTTCGCGCGGCCTCGGCGCTCACCTTGTCGCTGGTTGCCGTGGACGGGGATGCTGTCCTCGGCCATGTGGCCTTTTCGCCGGTTCTGATCGGAGGCGAGGACAAAAGCTGGTATGCGCTTGGCCCCATCTCGGTTCAGCCCGAAAGGCAAGGCGAGGGGATTGGCGGGGCGCTCGTCCGTGAAGGTCTCGCCTTGTTGCGGGCCGACGGTGCAAAGGGATGTGTTCTGGTGGGCGATCCTGGCTATTACAGACGGTTCGGTTTCAAAGCCGATGCGCGGCTGAAAATGCCGGATGTGCCCGCAGAATATGTGCAATGTCTGGCCTTCGGGCCGGACATGCCGCAAGGCGATATCACCCATCACCCCGCTTTTGGCATATAAGAAAGGGCCGGTTATCCGGCCCTTTCCTTTTGGTTCATGTGCTGGAAATGCTTTAAGGCCATTTCACAACGGGGGGCATAGACGACAGAATGGAGTTCACATTGCCGCCGGTCTTGAGGCCGAAGATCGTACCGCGATCATAGAGCAGGTTGAACTCGACATAGCGGCCACGGCGCACGAGTTGCTCGTCACGGTCAGCCTGCGTCCAGTCCTGATTGAAGTTCTGGCGCACAAGATGCGGATAGACGACGGAAAAACCGCGTCCCACATCCCGCGTATAGGCGAAATCGGCGTCCCAACCGCCTTTCTCATCCGACGAATGCAGCCAGTCATAGAAGATGCCGCCGGTGCCGCGCGGTTCATTGCGATGCGGCAGGAAGAAATACTCGTCGCACCAGTCCTTCACGCGCTGGTAGTCGACGACATTCTTGTGCTTTTCGCAGATGAAGCGGAACGCCTTATGGAAAGCGAGCGTGTCGGCATCTTCCTGCGTGCGCCGGCGGTCGAGAACCGGGGTCAGGTCGGCACCGCCGCCAAACCACTGGCGGCTCGTCACGACCATGCGCGTGTTCATGTGAACGGCTGGCACATGCGGGTTTTGCGGATGCGCGATCAGCGAGATGCCGCTTGCCCAATAACGCGGGTCTTCTTCCGCGCCGGGGATTTGCTTGCGGAATTCCGGCGAGAATTCGCCATAGACGGTGGACACGTGAACGCCGACTTTTTCAAAAACGCGCCCGTGCATGATCGACATGACACCGCCGCCGCCCTTGCCTTCTTCCTTCAGCCAGGGCGTGCGCACGAAGCGGCCGGGCTCACGGTCGGACAGGGGGCCTTGCAGCTCGTCTTCAAGCTGTTCAAAACTTGCGCAGATGCGGTCGCGCAGTTCTTCGAACCAGCGTTGCGCCGCCTGCTTCTTTTCCTCGATATCGTGGGGGATGATCGCAGGAATTTCATCGCGTTGCATTTGTTATTTCCTCTCGGCGCAATCTGCCGGATCGCTGCGTGCAGCCAAGGTTAAATGGCAAGGTGAAATAGACTTTGCTATATCCGTTGGCTTAGCAAGTTCCGTCAGCCGCGCATAGGGCGAAGAGGGACTTCGCTGCCGTCGCAAAATCGCTCTCCCCAAGAAAAGACTCGTCTTTGTAAAATCGCTACCCTATCTTTTGTGGTCAAGGGGCTGGAAGTGTGTGTTTCCAGCCAGCCGGGAGGCAATCGCATGACAGCAGCACCGCCCCGTCCTCCGCTCGAAGGCTTGCGCAAGCAGCTTGAGAAGAGCCGCGCCGAAAAGAACCGGATGCCGCGCGACGGCTTCATCCGCGAAACCTTCACCCTGCCGCGTCAGGCAGCACGCGACAAAGCGCGCGAATGGTTCGACACATTTCCGAAATCCGCCTACTGGACCGAGATTGAAAGCTGGTGCGAACGGCCCGACGACGTGATCGAATTCACCATGCGCCGCCTGCCAACCGCAGATTGAAGATCTGAATCAATATCTGCCGCCAAGTGGTTGAAAGAAGATTCAGATTTGCCCGCAATTACAAAGGCACCCGATGTTTGATGCATCGGGTGCCTTTTATCTTGAGTCGTTATACCGTTACCAGCTTATTGCGCAGCGCGTTGCGGCGCCTTTTCCCAGGCATCCCACTTGCCGATGATGCTGTCTGCATAGGCCTTGCCGACGCGGTAAGCATTGGTGGTCGCCAGCGGGAAACCGCCCGACTTCGCGCCGAGGGATTCGATTGCTGTCTGGTCCTTGCCCTGCCGGTCGAAATTGGATGACGTGCGCAGCACGGCGATGCGGCTGAAATCCAGCTTGCCCGCATCGGCAGCGCGCTTGAGCGCCGTCAGCGTGGCATTGTCTTCCATTTGCGAGGTACAGTAATCCGCCTTGCCGTCGGTCAGGAGCTTGGCCCATGCGCTCACCGCTTCGCCGAGCTTTGCGCCATGCCAGTAGGTATCGGCCGAGGCCGTGTCGCAAATGCTGACTTTCGGCGCGCCGGTGGCGGCTTCCTGCGTGTAATGCTTGCGATATGCCTTCGCATCGTCGCCATCGAGAAGCGCGACATCCTTCGTTGTGGCCAAAGCATAATCGGCAAGCTTGCCGTTCAGTTCGAAGACTTCCGTGCCTGCGCCCCATTTGGCCTTTTCGCCGGGCTTGGCCGTGCCGAGACCGAAGAAATCCGTGCTCCAGCCTTCGGGCGCTTCGCGGATATCGATGCGGTGGCTCAGATTGGCGTCGATGACATATTTCGCCCAATGGGCCGAACCGAGCGTGCCGTGCTGCGGATCGACGCCCGCAATACCAGCAATCAGGAAATAGGTATGGCTGAGATCGAGCTTGTCGCTGAGCGCCATGGCCGTCGTCGAGCTTGCAGCATTGGCAAAGCCCATGGCCGTCGTCATGTGGCAAAGGCCCTCAGCGGTACAGTCCACTTCCGGATATTCAGGGCTCAAGCCGGGCAGCTTGATCTTCTGCGTGAAGTTTTCACCTTCCAGCCACGGCTTGGCTTCTTCACCGAACATGGTGATGACCATCACCTTCGGCGCAACGCGCTCGACGTCTTTGGCAAAGGCCGGTGCGGTGGCGAGCAGGGAAAGAGTGGAAGCCGCGAGAACGGCGGTGCGTGCAGACAGTTTCATGGAATGAAGCACGCCTTTCGAACCGGAAACGGGGAACAATGCGTGGCGATCCGGTCAATCCGCGACGCATGTTGAGAGCAATTCGAGTATTGATTCCGCCAAGACGCCTAAGGTCTTGAGCTAGAATCACTTTCACTTCTCATCTGGCGTAGAGCTTCCCCTGCCGTCATGGCGACCGAAACTGCAAGATTGAGGGAGCGGGTGCCGGAAACCATCGGGATCAGCAGGCGCGCATCGGCGCTGTTGTGGACTGCATCCGGCACACCGGACGATTCACGCCCGAACAGGAGAATATCGTTCGCCTGAAAACGGTAGTCGGTATAGGGGATTGCGGCCTTGGTCGAGAGCAGTACGATGCGGCGGCCTGCCTGTTTGCGCCAGTCTTCGAAGTGGTGCCAGTCGGCATGTCGCGTCAGTGCGGCCTGCGCCAGATAATCCATGCCCGATCGTTTCAGCGAGCGGTCGGAAACGTCGAAACCGGCAGGCTCAATCAGGTCCACGGCAAAGCCGAGACATGCGGCCATGCGCAGTATCGTTCCCGTGTTGCCGGGAATGTCGGGCTGGTAGAGGGCGACGCGCAGATCCATATGAAGCGGGTAACGCGAAACGCCCGTCATCGCAAGACTGCATATCGGGCGCGGTTCATGCGTCAACATCTGTATGAGGATGAACTTTAAAGAACCGGTCGGATTGCAAAATATTCATGTTTTGTTCCGAACAAGTATTGGCAATTGCTTAATGTCCGCCTAAAAGGAGCGCCATGTTTAAGTGGTTCGAACATCGGCTCAACGCCTATCCAGATGATGCCCCGCAGGAACCTCCGCGCGGTCTGGTCGCGTTTTGCCTCTATTACACCCGCGGCGCCTGGCCGTGGATCATCGGTATGGCGATCTTCACCACCCTGATCGCCATTATCGAGGTTTCCCTGTTTGCCTTCATGGGCAATATCGTGGATTGGCTTTCCCACCAGTCGCGCGAAACGTTTCTAAGCAATGAAGGCTGGCGGCTGGCATTGATTGCCGGCGTGGTTCTGGTCGGCCTGCCGGGCGTGGTGCTGGTGCATTCGCTGGTGATCCATCAGACGCTGCTCGGCAATTATCCGATGCGCGTGCGCTGGCTGATGCATCGTTACCTGATCCGACAGTCGATGTCGTTTTTCCAGGACGAATTTGCCGGGCGCATTTCAACCAAGCTGATGCAGACCGCTCTTGCCGTGCGCGAAACGGTGATGAAGCTGCTTGACGTCTTGAACTATGTCATCGTCTATTTCGCGGGCACGCTGTTCATCGCAGCCGCCGCCGATCTGCGACTGATGATCCCGTTCGTCGTCTGGCTCGTGGTCTATCTCATGTTGCTGCGCTTCTTCATTCCGCGCCTGCGGGTGGTTTCGGAAGAGCAGGCTGATGCGCGCTCGACGATGACGGGCCGCATTGTCGACAGCTATACCAATATCGCGACCGTGAAGCTGTTCTCGCATTCGAGCCGCGAGGAATCCTATGTGCGCGAAAGCCTCGATGGCTTCCTCGGCACGGTGCATCGCCAGATGCGTCTGGTGACCATGTTCCATTTCACGCTCTATGTGTCGAACTGCCTTCTGCTCTTCGCGGTCGGCGTGATCGGCATCGGCCTGTGGATGAACGAAGCCGTGACGGTGGGTGCGGTGGCGGTCAGCATCGGTCTGGTGCTGCGCCTCAACGGCATGTCGCAGTGGATCATGTGGGAAATGTCGGCGCTGTTTGAAAATATCGGCACGGTGGAAGACGGCATCACCACGATTGCGCGCGCGCATGAAGTGGTGGATGTTCCCAATGCTCCGGCCCTGCAGGTGACCAAGGGCGAGCTGGATTTCGACAAGGTCGGCTTCCATTACGGCAAGGGCAAGGGCGTTCTGGAAAACCTGACGCTGAACATCCCCGCCGGACAGAAAGTCGGTCTGGTCGGTCGCTCCGGTGCGGGCAAGTCCACGCTGGTCAATCTGCTGCTGCGCTTCTACGATCTGGAGAAGGGGCGCATCCTGATTGATGGTCAGGACATTTCGAAAGTGTCGCAGGATTCGCTGCGCGCCAATATCGGCATGGTCACGCAGGATACTTCGCTTCTGCACCGCACGGTACGCGAAAACATTATGTATGGCAGGCCCGACGCCACCGAGGAAATGTTGCAGCAGGCGATCCGGCTTGCGCAGGCAGACCAGTTCGTTCCGCTCCTTACCGATCCGAAGGGACGGCGCGGGCTGGAAGCGCATGTCGGCGAGCGCGGCGTCAAGCTGTCCGGCGGACAGCGTCAGCGTATCGCTATTGCGCGTGTGATGCTCAAGGATGCGCCGATCCTCATTCTCGACGAGGCGACATCCGCGCTCGATTCGGAAGTGGAAGCGGCCATTCAGGACAGCCTCAATACGCTGATGGAAGGCAAGACGGTTATCGCCATCGCGCATCGTCTTTCCACTATCGCCGCGCTTGATCGCCTGATCGTCATGGACAAGGGGCGAATCGTCGAAGACGGCACGCATGAGGAACTTGTTGCGCTCGGCGGCATTTATGCAAGTCTATGGGCGCGTCAATCCGGCGGGTTCCTTGGCTTCGAAGACAATTCCGAGGATGCGCTGGTCAAGTAAGGAAAAACGCTATTGATGAAAGCGGTCTACAGCCTGTTCGAACGTTGGGTTGATCCCTTCCGCGAACCGGACAATCTCAGACCGCCTTCAACCACAATGGCTTTCCTCTGGCATTACGCGCGCCAGGCGAAATGGCCGCTTGTGGCAGCACTTGCCGCTGGCGGTCTTCTGCCGCTGGTGGAAGCGGGGCTGTTTTATTTCACCGGACGTCTGGTCGATATTCTGGATCAGGCTGGCAAAGGCGGCATAGAGCGCAGCTGGTCGGCGTTGATCGAGGCCGCCGGGCCTGAGCTTCTCTTCATGGGGTTCACGGTTCTGGTGATCCGGTTGATCGTCACCGCTGCAACGACCCTGCTGGACGACCAGACCATGTCGCCCGGCTTCTACAACATGATCCGCTGGCAGGCGAATTCCTATGTGCTGCGCCAGTCCTATGCCTTCTTCCAGAATGATTTTGCCGGACGTATCGCCACAAAGGTCTGGCAGGCCGGGCAGGCGGCGGGCGACCTGATCGAAAGTCTCATTCAGGTCGTCTGGTTCATGGCGATCTACAGCGTCACCACGCTTTTTCTGGTCGGGCGGCTCGATTGGCGGCTTGCCGCCGCCGTCATTGTCTGGATCATCGCTTTCGGCTTCATCGCATGGCGCTATCTGCCGCGCATCCGCAAGAATGCCGAAGCCTCCGCCGAAGCGGGGTCGATGATCAACGGGCGGATTGTCGACAGCTATTCCAATATCGAGACCATCAAGCTCAACACGGCGGATGATGACGAGCGCTATCTGCGCGACGGCTTCCAACGCTACCTTGCGGCGATCCTGCCGTTCATGCGGTCGCTGACTGGTGTGCGCCTGTCGCTGACGGCTTTGTCGGGCCTGATGATCGTGACAGTTGCGGCCATCGCCATCGATCTCTGGACGCAAGATGCCATCACGGTTGGTCAGGTGTCGTTCACGCTCGGTCTGGTGCTGCGTCTCAACATGCTGCTTGGACGCCTCATGATGCAGCTCAACGGCATGTTGCGCCAACTGGGGCTGATCGAAAATTCTATGCGCCTTGTCTCCGCGCCGCTCGGTCTCGAAGACCGGCCCGGCGCAAAACCGCTGGTGGTACGCGATGCCCGCATCGACGTGCGCGACGTAACCTTCCATTACGGCAAGGGCGCTGGCGTTCTGCAGAACATCAATTTGACTGTGCGGGGCGGCGAGCGTGTGGGGCTGGTCGGCCATTCCGGCGCGGGCAAGACCACGCTCGTCAATCTTATCCTGCGGCTTTACGATGTGGAAAAGGGCACCATCATCGTGGACGGGCAGGACATACGCGATGTCACGCAGAATTCGCTGCGCCGGGCCTTTGCCGTGGTCAGCCAGCAAACTGCACTTTTGCATCGTTCCTTGCGCGATAACATCATGCTGGCTCGTGACGATGCCACCGATGAAGAATTGCTAAAGGCGGCCCGGCAGGCGGAAGCGGACGGCTTCATCGCCAAGCTGGAAGATTTTCAGGGCCGCAAGTCCTTCGATGCTTTCGTGGGCGAACGCGGCGTCAAACTATCGGGCGGCCAGCGTCAGCGCATCGCCATTGCCCGCGCCATTCTCAAGGACGCACCGATTCTCATTCTCGATGAGGCGACCTCGGCACTCGATTCGGATGTGGAAGCCTCGATACAGGAGAATCTCAAGCTACTCATGGAAGGCAAGACGGTGATTGCCATTGCACATCGTCTTTCGACCATTGCCGCACTCGACCGTCTGGTGGTCATAGACGCTGGCCGGATCGTCGAGGAAGGCACACATGAGGAATTGATCGCCCAAGGCGGCATCTATGCCGGGCTCTGGGCGCGCCAGTCTGGCGGGTTTCTTGGAGAGAACCACGAAAACTAAAAACTTCCGGTCATCTCCGGTCATCCGGGCAGGTCTTTGGCCCTGACCGCAGCTTTGCTGTGTATCCGTCAAATTAATCAAGCAAATCCGCCTGCGACATCGTGCCGTCATAAGGGGTTGGTGTCTGGACAAGCGTTTTTTACGCGCATAAACCGGATAGTGAGATGGAGGGAATTTCGTCCTGCGAGCACTTGCGGGATAACTTTTGCGCAGGTGCAAAAGCGGACGAGGGGAGAGTTCAATTGAACATGCAGATTAAAAGGGAGTTGGCACGTGAGCGCACACGACACGGCTGAGCCGACACGGCGTGATTTTCTCTATATTGCGACGGGAATGGCCGGTGTGGTCGGTGTTGGCGGACTGGCATGGCCGTTTATCGACCAGATGCGTCCAGACGCTTCGACACTCGCAGCCGCTTCCATCGAAGTCGACGTTTCTTCTCTTGCAGAAGGCGCGTCCCTGACCGTCAAATGGCGCGGCAAGCCGGTATTCATCCGCAACCGTTCCGCCAAGGAAGTGGAAGAAGGCAAGAGCGCGGCTCTCGGTGACCTGAAGGACCCGATCGCCCGCAACGCAAACCTTCCATCGGATGCGCAGGCAACCGACGTTGCTCGTTCGGCAGGCGAAGGCAAGGAAAACTGGCTCATCATGATCGGCGTATGCACGCATCTCGGCTGCGTACCGCTCGGTGAGTCCGGTTCTTTCGGCGGCTGGTTCTGCCCATGCCATGGCTCGACCTATGACACTGCGGGTCGTATCCGCAGCGGCCCGGCACCGGAAAACATGCACATCCCGCAATATGCGTTCACTTCCGATACGGTCATCAGGATCGGCTAAAACAGGTCTTGGGGAGAGAAGACATGAGTGGTGGACACTCCACATATACGCCGAAGACCGGCATCGAAAAATGGGTCGACGAACGGCTTCCCTTGCCGCGTCTGGTCTATGATTCCTTCGTGGCCTATCCGACGCCGCGTAACCTGAACTACATGTACACCTTTGGTGGCATTTTGAGCTTCATGCTCATCTCGCAGATTCTGACCGGCATCGTTCTGGCGATGCACTATGCTGCGGATACGGGCATCGCGTTCAATTCCGTCGAAAAAATCATGCGCGACGTCAACTCCGGCTGGCTTCTGCGCTACATGCACTCCAACGGTGCATCCTTCTTCTTCATCGCCGTTTATCTGCACATTGCACGCGGTCTGTACTACGGCTCCTACAAGGCGCCGCGCGAGCTTCTGTGGATCCTCGGCGTGGTGATCTTCCTTCTCATGATGGCGACCGCCTTCATGGGCTATGTGCTGCCATGGGGCCAGATGTCCTTCTGGGGTGCAACGGTTATCACCGGCTTCTTCACGGCCTTTCCGGTCATAGGCGAGCCGATACAGCAGCTTCTCCTTGGCGGCTTTGCGGTCGACAATCCGACGCTGAACCGCTTCTTCTCGCTGCACTACCTGCTGCCGTTCATGATTGCCGGCGTTGTCGTCCTGCACGTCTGGGCGCTGCATGTCACCGGCCAGACCAACCCGACCGGCATTGAAGTGAAGTCGAAGACCGATACGGTTGCCTTCACGCCTTATGCGACCATCAAGGACGCTTTCGGCGCGCTCGTCTTCTTCGTGTTCTTCGCCTATTTCGTCTTCTACATGCCAAACTTCCTCGGCCACCCGGATAACTATATCCCGGCCGACTCGCTCAAGACGCCTGCTCACATCGTTCCTGAATGGTACTTCCTGCCGTTCTACGCGATGCTGCGCGCCATCACCTTCAATATCGGCCCGATCGATTCGAAGCTCGGCGGTGTTCTGACGATGTTCGGTTCGATCGCTATCCTCTTCGTGGTTCCCTGGCTCGATACGTCGAAGGTTCGTTCGGCTGTCTATCGCCCGTGGTTCAAGCTGTTCTTCTGGCTCTTCGTGATCAACGCCATCTTCCTTGGATGGCTGGGTTCGCGTCCTGCAGAAGGTTCCTATGTCTTCATGGCGCAGCTCGGTACGCTTTACTATTTCGCTTTCTTCATCGTCATCATGCCGGTTCTCGGCCTGATCGAGACGCCGAAGCGTCTGCCCAACTCGATTACCGAGGCGGTGCTGGCGAAGAGCGAAGGCAAGGCCGAGATTGCCCCCGTGGAAATCAAGGGCTGAACCAGCGAGAGATATGAAGGACGTAATGATGAAAAACATCCTCAAGAGCTTCGCTGCCTTTGGTATCGCTCCGCTGGTCGCACTTGGTCTTTCCATGAGCGGTGCCTTCGCTGAGGAGGGCGGCAATGCGGCGGAACCTACGCATTTCCCGATCCACCACCCGACGCAGGAAAAGTGGAGCTTTGCCGGTCCGTTCGGCACCTATGACAAGGGCCAGCTGCAGCGCGGTCTGAAAGTCTATAAGGAAGTATGCTCGGCCTGCCATTCCATGAACCTGGTGGCCTTCCGTACGCTGGAAGACCTCGGCTATACGCCGGAACAGGTCAAAGCCTTTGCAGCCGAGTATGAAGTGCAGGACGGTCCGAACGCCGAAGGTGAAATGTTCACCCGCAAGGCGCTGCCGACAGACCATTTCCCGTCGCCATTTCCAAATGCGGCCGCAGCTGCTGCCGCAAACAATGGTGCGGCTCCGCCTGACTTCTCGCTGATCGCCAAGGCGCGCGCCGTGGAACGCGGCTTCCCGACCTTCATCTTCGACATTTTCACGCAATATGCCGAAGGTGGGCCGGATTATATTCACGCGCTTCTGACAGGCTTCGATGAGCAGCCGCCAGCGGGCATGCAGATTGCCGAAGGTACGCATTACAATCCGTACTTCATTTCGGCAAAGGCGCTTGCCATGGCCAAGCCGCTGAACGATGGTCAAGTGACCTATGATGATGGCTCGCCGCAGACGGTGGACCAATATTCGCGCGACGTTTCGGCATTCCTGATGTGGGCCGCTGAGCCGCATCTGGAACAGCGCAAGCGCACCGGCTTCCGGGTGATTGTGTTCCTGATTCTCTTTGCGGGTCTGGCTTATATCGCCAAGCGGTCGATCTGGTCTGATGTGAAGCACTGAGCATTCAGCTGACCGTTGAAAAGAGGGCGCCAGAAATGGCGTCCTTTTTGTTTGTGCGGGGCTGAATTACAATCGGCATCAGCCAAACCTGGCGCCGGAGCTGCCGTTTTGGATAAGTCTGCCCGCTGATGCGCGAATAAGCTTGGCGTGGCTGCGATATCGTGGTTGAAAGAGCGTAATAGCAAGATGCGCGCTCAGAGATGTCCCAGTTGGGACATCACGACCATGGACAAGCGCTGGCAATGTTTCAACTGAAAGGACTGAACATGGAATCCGGGCTCAACGCCAGTTTGAAGGATGCCATCAGAACCATTCCGGATTATCCCAAACCCGGCGTGCAGTTCCGCGACGTGACGACCCTTATGGGCGATGCGCAGGCGTTCCGCCGCGCGGTCGACGAACTGGTCTACCCCTATGCCGGTAACAAGGTAGATAAAGTCGCGGGCATCGAAGCGCGCGGCTTCATTCTGGGTGGCGCCATTGCTCACCAGATTTCCGCCGGTTTCGTGCCGATCCGCAAGAAGGGCAAGCTGCCGCGCGATACGGTGCGTATTGCTTACAGCCTTGAATATGGCATTGACGAAATGGAGATGCACCGCGACGCCATCGAGAAGGGCGAGCGCATCATTCTCGTGGACGATCTGATCGCCACCGGCGGCACGGCTGAAGCCGCTGCCAAGCTGTTGTTGCAGATGGGGGCGAATATCGTCGCCGCCTGCTTCATCATCGATCTGCCGGACCTCGGCGGACGCAAGAAGCTGGAAGCGCTCGGCGTACCCGTGCGCACGCTGGTTTCGTTCGAAGGCGATTGAGCACAAATATCTGCTTATGAAAAAGCCCGCTGCATGGCGGGCTTTTTCATGTCAGGCATCGAGCTTGGGCGGCAACTTGACCATGGCCGCATTGTCGAAGGACAGCACGTCTTCACCATTTTGATTATGCGCTCGCAAGGACATGGTCAGCATCGACCAGCCCGGACGCGACGCAAGCGCGCGCATCGCGTGAACGGTGCGCTTGAAGGTGATTGTGTCGCCCGCATAGACCGGCTTTGACCATTTCAGGTTTTCGAAGCCCGGCGAGGGGCCGAAAACCGGCGGGGTCTCGCCGCGCTTGAGGGCCTCGTTGGTCGCCTGCACGATGGAGGCGACATTCAGCTTCATGAATACAGCCGTCGTGTGCCAGCCAGAGGCGCACAGGCCGCCGAACAGACTGTTCTTTGCCGCTTCCGCATCGAGATGGAAAGGTTGCGGATCATATTTCGTGGCGAAGTCGATGATCTCTTCGGCGGTAAACGTATAGCTGCCGATATCCTGCTCGCGACCGAGATTGTCTTCAAGATAGCTCATCATGCACCCGCCTTGGCTTCCTGTGACGCAACGTAATCGCGGCGTCCCATCATACAGGGATGCTGCATTTCGCACACGGTTTCACCGCGCTGATTGACGAGCGCGTGGTGCAGCGTGACGAGACCGATTTCCGGGCGGCTCTTGGAAAGGCGACGGTCGATGACGGTGGTAACACCGCTCAGCGTATCGCCAGCCAGAACCGGGCGCTTCCAGCGGGTGAATTCGACGCCGGGGCCGCCTTGCGATGTGGAATTGGTGAGAAAGGCGTCGCAGACCAGACGCATGATCAGCGATACGGTCTGCCATCCCGAGGCGGCAAGACCGCCAAGTACGCTGGCTTTGCCTGCTTCTTCATCGAGGTGGAAGGGCTGCGGATCGAATGCGCTGGCGAATTCGATGATCTCTTCCTTGTTGATCGTGCGCGGTCCGAAAGGGATTTTCAGTCCCGGCACCATATCCTCATAGGCGTATTTCTGCTGGGGCTTGCTCACCCTCTATCTCCTCCAAATCGGTTTCAGGAAATGCTCTGAATATGCAAAGGCCGCCGGAAAACGGCGGCCTGATCGTATCAGGTGTTGAAGCGGAACAGCATCACATCGCCGTCATGGACGATGTATTCCTTGCCTTCGTCTCGGGCTTTGCCCGCTTCCTTGGCGCCGACTTCACCGTTGTATTTGACGTAGTCTTCATAGGCGATAGTCTGGGCGCGGATGAAGCCGCGCTCGAAATCGGTGTGGATCACACCGGCAGCGCCGGGAGCCTTGGTTCCGCGACGGATGGTCCAGGCGCGGGTTTCCTTCGGTCCAGCGGTGAAATAGGTGATGAGGTCGAGAAGCTTGTAACCGGCGCGGATCAGGCGGTCGAGGCCCGGTTCCTCAAGGTCCATGCTTTCCAGATATTCCTTGGCTTCCTCATCGGGCAGCTGGGCAACTTCCGCCTCGATAGCCGCGGAGATGATGACCGTCTGCGCGCCCTGTTCCTCGGCCATCTTTTCGACGGCTGCACTATATGCGTTGCCCTTGGCGGCATCGCCTTCGGCGACGTTGCAGACATAGAGTACAGGCTTGGAGGTGAGAAGGTTCAGGCCCTTCAGCGTCAGCAGGTCTTCGGCTGCGATGTCTTTCAGCATCAGGCGCACCGGCTGGCCATTCTGAAGCAGTTCCAGTGCGCTTTCCATCACCGGCAGAATGGTCAGGGCTTCCTTGTCCTTGCCGGTGGCGCGCTTGCGGATCTGCACGATACGGCGCTCGATGCTTTCGAGGTCCGACAGCATCAGTTCGGTTTCAACGGTCTGCGCGTCCGATACCGGATCAATGCGGCCTTCGACATGGGTGATGTCGTCATCTTCGAAGCAGCGCAGCACATGCACGATGGCATCGACTTCGCGGATATTGGCGAGGAACTGGTTGCCGAGGCCTTCGCCCTTCGAAGCGCCGCGCACAAGGCCGGCGATATCAACGAAGTTGATGCGGGTCGGGATGATTTCCTTCGAACCGGCGATCTTGGCAATATCGTTCTGGCGCGGATCGGGAACGGCCACTTCGCCGGTGTTCGGCTCAATGGTGCAGAACGGATAGTTTGCGGCCTGTGCGGCGGCCGTTTTGGTCAGCGCGTTGAAAAGCGTCGACTTGCCAACATTTGGCAGACCGACGATGCCGCATTTGAAACCCATGATCGTACCTGTCAGACTAGAATAGAATTACCGTCGCTATGCGACATTGAGGTGTGAAGCGTCAAGAGGCGCAGCCGTCGCGAAGGATTAATCCTTCTTCCCCAGCAGCTTTTTCAGCATTTCAGCCATCGGACCGCTTTCGGGAATGGCCGGCTTCTTCTGGTTCTGCCGCGCCTGACGGATATGGCTCTGCGCCTTGGGCGGGGCCTTTTCCAGTTGCGCGGGGTCGGCCTTGAAACCGTTGGGCCGCTGATTGCCGTCGCCCATGGCGAGCGCAATGCGGTTCATGAAGCTGTTGTCATCGCCCGGCTTGGCGAGCAGGCCAATATTGTCGGCGACAGCGCCTAAGAGCGTGTCCAGCCATTCATTGTCGGCCTTGGCGAAATCGCCGAGAACATAATTATGCACCAGTTCCTTCGCGCCCGGATGGCCGATGCCAAGCCGCATGCGGCGATAATTCTGGCCGCCGGGGAAGGACTGTACATGCGCGTCGATGGATTTGATGCCGTTATGGCCGCCGGAGCCGCCGCCGGTCTTGATCCGCAGCTTGCCCGGAATGAGGTCGAGTTCGTCATAGATGACGACG
Organism: Ochrobactrum sp. C6C9; assembly: GCF_022627935.1. Taxonomy (NCBI): domain Bacteria; kingdom Pseudomonadati; phylum Pseudomonadota; class Alphaproteobacteria; order Hyphomicrobiales; family Brucellaceae; genus Ochrobactrum; species Ochrobactrum sp. C6C9. Next base: position 113,602 of record NZ_JABXGB010000009.1, read on the forward strand.
AGATCGGCGGAAGTGAGCTTGTAGAAGCGCATGGCCTCGCCGACAGACTGGCCCGAGAGGTTCATGAAAGTCAGCGGCTTGATCAGCAGCACTTTCTCGCCGTCAATCACGCCATCGGCAATCTCGGCCTGAAATTTCTTCTGCCAGTTGGAGAAACGATGGCGGCGGAATATTTCATCCGCCGCCATGAAACCGATATTATGCCGGTTATGCGCATATTTGGAGCCCGGATTGCCAAGACCTGCGATGAGCAGCATGGTTCAGAGCCCCCAAAATACGGAAAGCGATTATTCGCCGTCCTTGGCTTCTTCTTCAGCGCCTTCAGCAGCAGCTTCGTCCGACTTCAGGCCGGCAGGAGCAGCAATGGTGGCGATGGTGAAGTCGCGGTCCTGAATGGCAGCCGACACGCCCTTTGGCAGCTTGATTGCCGAAATGTGGACGGAGTCACCGATTTCAAGGCCGGTCAGGTCGAATTCGAGCGCTTCCGGAATTGCATTGGCCGGAACGATCAGTTCAACGTCGTGGCGAACGATGTTGAGAACGCCGCCGCGCTTGATGCCCGGTGCAGCTTCTTCGTTCTTGAAGTGAACAGGAACGTTCACGTGAACGACCGACTTGGCGGATACGCGCAGGAAGTCGACATGCTGCGGGAAGTCGCGGACTGGGTCCAGCTGGTAGTCCTTCGGGAGGACCTGAATCTTCTTGCCGTCTACTTCGATCGTGGCAACCGTGGTCTTAAAACCACCGCCATGAATCTTGTAGAAGATCTCCTTATAGGAGACGGCGATTGCGAGGGGCTCCTGCTTGTCGCCATAGATGACTGCAGGAATCTGGCCGTTGCGACGCAGTTCGCGGGAGGACCCCTTACCAACCCGGGTACGCAGATCGGCCTTGAGCACGTAAGTCTCGCTCATGGCATTTCCTTTCAAAGTTACTGGAGTGTCGCTCGCTTTCTGCGCATGATCTTGTGCGAAAACCGGTTTCGACTTTTCGGGATCATGCTTCAACAAACGACATGAAACAGCCCGTATCGTCTGTCACAAGGTGAAAGACCGGACCGCTCCATTCCGCGTTGCCTCCAAGGGTGTCTACGCGGATGGCGGTGGCTATAGACCATAGCGTGCGGCAGCGCAAGTTTTTTGGATTTGCCGTTGCGTGGGGGCTGACACGGCCATAGTTGAAAAAATGATCGCGATGGCCTATATTCGGATCGGTAGCTGAAGCGCTAACTCCAGCTACCGTGTTCTTAGATAAAGAATTGAACCTGCACCGTCGCTTGCCAGCTGGTGCGGGTTTTCTTTATTCTAAGCGTGAATCTAATGGGTATAAACCACATAGAGTTCACCTCCGAATAGAAAGCAAAGCCCTTGCCAAGGTCGGAGCGGCTCATCCTCCCCGACGCGCCCGCTGGCTGGGCGCTTGCTGCTTTTGCCCCCGTTCAGATTGCTATCAAAACTTCTGATTGAAATCTACGGTCCAGCATCTGTGGGCATTCCGCATAACCGGTGGCATTGACGGCTTTAAAGATGTTAAGCGAATGCCTGATCGACCGCAGGCTCTGCCGTGCGAGTCGTTTGTTTCGGTCACATTCTCAAACAAGGAGGCGAGATGCAGGTCGGTATCGACATGGGTGCTGTTGCTGGAAGCGGTTCTGCCTCGGCAGCGGCGCTTGGCGGTGGCAAGCAGGCCATGCTTGATCTTGAGGAGCTTCTCGCCACGCGCCTGCTCGTGCAGGGCAATTCCGGCTCTGGCAAGTCGCATCTTCTGCGCCGCCTGCTGGAACAGAGCGCGCAATGGGTGCAGCAATGCATCGTCGACCCGGAAGGGGATTTTGTCACGCTGGCCGATCTTTACGGCCATGTCGTCGTTGACGCCGCCCGCACCGAAGCCGAATTGACCCGCATTGCCGGACGTATCCGCCAGCACCGTGTTTCGGTGGTGCTCAATCTCGAGGGCCTCGATGTCGAGCAGCAGATGCGCTCGGCGGCGGCGTTTCTCGGCGGTCTGTTCGATGCCGAACGTGACTACTGGTATCCGATGCTCGTGGTGGTGGATGAGGCGCAGCTTTTTGCGCCAGCCGCTGCTGGCGAAGTGTCTGACGAAGCGCGCAAGCTTTCGCTCGGCGCGATGACCAATCTCATGTGTCGCGGGCGCAAGCGTGGTCTCGCCGGTGTTATTGCAACGCAGCGTCTGGCCAAGCTTGCCAAGAACGTGGCTGCCGAAGCCTCCAACTTTCTGATGGGCCGCACCTTCCTCGATATCGATATGGCGCGCGCCGCGGATCTGCTGGGCATGGAGCGTAAGCAGGCGGAAATGTTCCGCGATCTGGAGCGCGGGCATTTCGTGGCGCTTGGACCGGCGCTGTCGCGGCGTCCGCTGCCGATCCGCATCGGCACGGTGGAAACTTCGGCCCGTTCGTCGTCGCCGAAGCTGATGCCGCTGCCCGATGCGCCGGAAGATGCGCTTGATTTGATCTTTACGCCCGCGCCACAGGAAATCCGCACCGTCGTGCGTCGGACGCCCCCACCTCCACCGCCGCCATCCACGGCGGAAATTCTGGCACAGGTGGCCAAGCCCAAGCCCGAAGCAGAGCCCGTGGAAGCGCCGCTTTTCCCCGGTATCGTGGAAGCGGAACGCGACGAGCTTCTCGATAAGGTCATGCGCGAGATCGTAGACGACCCGGAAGCCTCGTTCCGGTCTGTGGCGGTTCTCTATCAGGACTTTCTGGTGCGCTGTCGCATTCACCGCGTTCCGGGCGAACCGCTGGCACTGCCTGCCTTCCGCCGCAGGCTGGCGGTGGCGCAGGCCAGCATTGAAAGCGATGTGGCGAGTGGCGAGACATGGCAGCAGGCGCTGTCGCTGTCGGAAAGCCTCACCGACGATGTGCAGGGCGTGTTCCTGATCGTGGCGCAGGCAGCCGTCACCGGTGCGCCTTGCCCCTCCGACGCGGCGCTGGCGCGGGCCTATGGCACGCATTCGTTCAGCCGTGCCCGGCGTTTGCTGACTTATTTCGAGGAGCGTGGGCTGCTGGTGGTCCGCAATGATTTCAAGGGAATGCGCATCGTCAATTTCCCTGATCTTGGCTGCGAAACGGCACCGGGTGATCCCAATGCCCCGGACGATATGGTGGAAGAGGGTGCTGCCGCCGAGTAGACTGTGAAGACCGTCATGAACCTGTAATGTTTATCGCCGACAGCTTGCGGTGGAATCAATCAGGACGGTCACGTGACAGAGCCAGTAAAGCAGCCAGATTTCAGAGAGCTTTTCACGACTTTCGGCAAAGTGGGTCTACTGTCTTTTGGCGGTCCGGCGGCTCAGATCGCCATGCTGCAACGTATCATCGTCGATGAGAAGAAATGGATGGATCAGGAAAGGCTGATCCATGCGCTGAACTTTTGCATGTTGTTGCCGGGGCCGGAAGCCATGCAGCTTGCGACCTATTCCGGCTGGGCGGTTAAAGGCTGGCGCGGCGGCCTGCTGGCGGGGCTGTTGTTCGTGCTGCCCGGCGCTGTCGTGATGCTTGGTCTCTCCGCGCTCTACATCGCCTTCGGGCATGTGGAGGTCGTGGCCGGCTTGCTGTTCGGGCTTAAGGCAGCGGTGCTGGCTGTGGTGTTCGAAGCGCTTTACCGCATGGCCAAGCGGACACTGGCTTCAGGCTTTTCTTATGCCGTGGCGATTATGGCATTCGTTGCCATAGCGCTGTTGAAACTGCCGTTTCCGCTTGTTGTGCTGCTTGCAGCTTTGGCAGGCGGCTTGCGCCACATCGTGCAGGGCAGCGGGGCAGGAACTGGTCTGGGCGAGGCGACGCCCGGCGCACTGCGCGAGTTCACGCAGCAAACCCTGATATGGGGCGGGCTCTGGCTTGTGCCGCTCATCCTTCTTTATCTGGCCTTCGGCGGCACGCATGTCTTCGTGCAGGAAGCCGCCTTTTTCTCAAAGCTTGCTGCGGTTACTTTCGGTGGCGCCTATGCAGCCCTTTCCTATACGGCGCAGCAGGCGGTCGAACATTTCGGCTGGATGAAGCCGGGCGAAATGCTGACCGGGCTGGGGCTGGCCGAAACCACGCCGGGACCGCTGATCCTCGTGCTGGTTTTCGTGGGCTTTGTGGGGGCGGCTAACCTGTCCGGCCTGCCGCCAATTCTGGGTGGCTTTGTCGGCGGCTTCATTGCGCTCTGGTTTACCTTCGTGCCGTGTTTTCTATGGATATTGGCGGGCGCGCCATTCGTGGAGCGGCTGCGTCAGGTGCGCTGGCTTTCGGCCATGCTGGGTGGCATCACGGCGGCGGTGGTGGGTGTGATCGCCAATCTGGCGCTGTGGTTCTCGCTGCATGTGCTGTTTGCACAGGTGCTGGATAAGACGGTGGGGCCGTTCAGCGTGCCCTTGCCGGTCTGGAGCACAATAGACAATGCCGCCGTCCTCATTGCAGGGGCGGCGGCATTGCTGCTTGTCGTCTTGAAACTCAACATGCCGCTCGTGCTGTTGCTGGCGGCATGCCTCGGAATTGCTATCCGACTGGTGTTTTAATCGAACAGGCTCGAAACGGACTCTTCCGCTGCGGTGCGCGCAATAGCTTCGCCGATCAGATCGGAGATCGAGAGCACGCGGATATTCGGCGCATCGTTGATCGCGGTGGTCGGCTGGATGGAATCGGTGATCACCAGTTCCTTCAGCTTCGACGCAGCGATACGGGCAACCGCGCCACCGGAGAGAACACCATGCGTGATGTAAGCGGTGACGCTGTTCGCGCCCTTGGCCAGCAGGGCCTCGGCTGCGTTGCAGAGCGTGCCGCCGGAATCGACGATATCGTCGAACAGCAGGCAGTCTTTGCCAGCCACTTCACCGATGACGTTCATGACTTCCGATTCACCCGGACGTTCGCGACGCTTGTCCACGATGGCGAGCTGCGCGTCGATGCGCTTGGCCAATGAGCGGGCGCGAACTACACCGCCGACGTCCGGCGATACGACCATGCAGTTGCCGGTGGCGTAATTGGCCTTCACGTCACGGGCGATAACCGGAACGGCATAGAGATTGTCGGTCGGAATGTCGAAGAAGCCCTGAATCTGACCGGCATGAAGATCAAGGGTCAGAACGCGGTTTGCACCGGCTTCAGTGATGAGGTTGGAAACCAGCTTTGCCGAAATCGGCGTGCGCGGGCCGGGCTTGCGGTCCTGACGGGCATAGCCGAAATAGGGCAGGACGGCGGTGATGCGGCGCGCCGACGAACGGCGGAAGGCGTCGATCATGATGAGCAGTTCCATCAGGTGATCGTTTGCCGGATAGGACGTCGATTGCAGAACGAACACGTCTTCGCCGCGCACGTTTTCCTGAATCTCTACGAAAATCTCCTGATCGGCGAAGCGGCGAACGCTTGCCTTGCCGAGCGGGATGTTGAGATATTTAGCAACGGATTCGGCAAGTGCCCGGTTGGAGTTGCCTGCGAAAAGTTTCATTCTTTTTGCCTCTGAGCCGATGCGATAGGTTTGCGGTTTCGTTCTGTCGCAAAAAGTCCGTATAACGGACGTAATCTTGTTTCGCGCATGGACCGCAACGATGCGGGGCCCAGCAACGTCATCCTTTAAAAACTTTAAAGCCGCGTACTTTTGGCCGGTCAGGTTAAGTACAGCAGCTTACAAGGTTTTCTCGAATGTGGGGCCTATTGCAAAGAGTCACCGTCATTGCAAGGCCCGACTGTTCACAATTGTTGAAAAAGGCCGGAAATCCGGCCTTTCCGCGTGTCAAAAAGCGGGGATTCAGTAAGGGATTTCAGTTCCTTGCTGAAAATGCTCAAAGTTTATGCGCGATTTGCCGCAAGCCAGGTAGAATATTCCTGCATGGTGCGGTCGGCGATGGCCTGCATGGTGGCGGGCTGCACCACGCTCCATGAGTCTGCCGCTGCACCTTGCACTTTCTCCTGTCCCTGAATGCGGTGCAGCCGGTTGCCGGAAGCATCCAGCACATCCCAGACATAGAGAACGGTCGTCTGGTTGTCCTCGGAGAGAACCGAGAAGTACCCCTTCATGACATAGGCTGCGCTGGTGTCATTGGAGCCTGCCAGCTCGACGCCCTTGGCTTTGGCGTCGTCATTCATGCGGTGCGTCAGCGGCGTCACCACATTGACGGGCGCGCCGACAATGGGCGCGATGTGCAATTTGCCCGGCTTCAGTGTTGCCGTTCGCGCCGATGTCGTGGCCGGTGTTGTGGAAGGCGTTGTTGTCGTATTGGCAGTTGCGGGCGCAGTCGTGCCGGCGGGCGAGGTCGCCTGTCCGTTAGCCGGTTGTCCGGCAGTTTGGCCAGAGCCCTGCACATTCAGTGCGGATTCGGTGCTGTTGCAGGCAGCGAGCGCTCCGGCAAGCAACAGCATCATCGAAATATGTGCCTTGTTCATGGTCGGCTTCATGCTCCTGAAAACACATGGTCCTGAAAATACAGGCGGTTCTCACGTCAGGCCGATTTATCGCCGATCGTGGGCCGTTTGACAATGATGTCAGGCGATAAGCATATCAAGAGAATGGCGGGATAATGGCTGAGCCGCACCATTTGTTGTGAGATATGTCTGTCCGAGCGTCATTGCAGCGCCGCTGTCGGAGTCCATGATGATCATATGCGCAAAGAGCGTCATGTCCGGCTGGATGCTTTCCGGATTGCCCGCATAGAACATTTGCGGGTCCATCCAGGAGGGTGTGAAGCGTGCCCCGACCGAGTAGCCGCAGGCATTCAGCCGGTGACGGGTCAGCCCGTGCGCTTCCATGGTGCGGGCATGGGCGTCGAACACATCACCGAATGTCGAAGCCGGTGTTATCGCCGCCTCTACGGCCTCCAGCGCCTCGCGGGCGGCATCGTAAAGCTTGACGTGGTGTTCTGTCGGCTGGCCAATCAGGATCGTGCGCATCATCGGCGCGTGATAATGGCGGAACACGCCCGACCATTCGAGCGTAAGCTGGTCCGTGGCAGCAAGCGTGCGGCGACCGGATTTATAGCGGCAGAGCAGGGCGTCTTCGCCGGAGCCGATGATATATTCATTGGCCGGATAGTCGCCGTCACCGGAAAAATTGGCGCTCATCATGGCGGCCAGAATATCGGCTTCGCTTGCGCCCGCGCGGGTGGTTTTCAGCGCGGCGTCGAGCGCATCGTCGCTCAGTTGCGCTGCGCGCTTGGCATAGGCGATTTCCGCCGGGCTTTTCAAAAGGCGCAGGCGGTCCACCATGCCGGATGCGTCGAACAATTTGGCAAAGCTCTGCAATTGCTCGTCGAGCCTGCGGGCATTCGCGCCGGTGAGGCCGTGGGTCTGGTATTCGATGCCGATGCGTGTGCCGAGCAGATCAAGCTCGGTCAGGATATTGCGCAAATCCGCTGCCGGATTGGCATTGTCGCGGTCGGTCCAGACAACGATGTTCTCGATATTGGATGTCTGGCGCGCCTGGCGCAGATCCGCCGAGCGCGTCATCAGCACCATCGAGCCGTCGGCCTTCACAACAAGGCACTGGAAGAAGCAGAAGCCGAACGTGTCATAGCCGGTCAGCCAATACATGCTTTCCTGTGCGAACAGCAGCAGGGCATCAAGCTTGTCCTCCTCCATCTTCAAGATCAGACGGTCGCGGCGTGCGGCGAATTCTTCCGGCTCGAAGTGAAGGGCCATGCGGTTCTCCTCAAATGGAATCTTTGGTGTCCAGAATAGCAATGGCTGCAATCTGGCGTCCATAATCCGGCTCTTTGCGGTGCGTCGTGCGCCGGTAGGAATAGAACTGGTCTTCGTCGGCATAGGTGCACTGGCGAAGGGATTCTGCCTGTACGCCCGCTTTGGTCAGACGGTCGGTGATGAAGGTCCACAGATCGAAAAGCTTGTGATCCGGCTTGTCCGAGGCGCGGAAATAGCGTGCATAGGCCGGGTCTTTGCTCAGAAACTCCGTATAGAACTCCGGTCCGACTTCATAATTGTCGGGGCCGATTGTCGGCCCAAGAACCGCGACGATGTTCTCGCGCTTAGCGCCAAGCCCGATCATCGCGTCAATGGTGTTTTCCAGCACGCCGCTGAATGCGCCCCGCCAGCCCGCATGGGCGGAACCGATGACACCGGCCTCGTGGTCTGCAAACAGGACGGGACCGCAATCGGCAGACAGCGCGCCGAGCGCAATGCCGGGAACATTGGTCACCATGGCATCGGCCTTGGGGCGTGGCGAATCAAAAGGCGCGGTCACATGCAGCACGTCGGGCGAATGAACCTGATGCACCGTCAGGAGATGATCCGGTGCGACGCCAAGCGATTCTGCCACACGGCGGCGGTTTTCCGCGACATGTTCGGCCACATCATCCGATCCGGCTCCGACATTCAGCCCGGCATAAATACCGTCCGAAACGCCGCCTTTTCGCGTGAAAAAGCCGTGCGCAATGCGCTTGCCGGCCTGACCGGCGGGCTTGTCGAGCAGAGGCGAGCGGAGCGGTTGCGGCATGTCGGTCATAGCATATTGGCCTTATTAAACGGCGGGATGGTGGGGGAGGCAGGGTGGCTTGTCAATTGCAGCTTTTTGAAGGGCAATTGGCGCTAGCTTTGTTCGAACGGTATGAGCCGGGTGTCGCGATCGCTGAACGCCAGCACCTTGAACAAGGTGCCCATCTGTTCAGGTGCTGCCAGGCGTTCCACATCCTGCCGGATCTTTTCCTGAAAAGCAGTGTCGCGCCCGCTACCCAGACGACCTGCGCGGTCGAGCAGGCCCATGGCCAGCAGGAATTCGCCTTGGGTCATGGTGCCGGTCTTGCAACGCGAGGCGCGTGCAGTCTGCTCCAGAATATCGAAATCGACATGACTGGTCAGGTCGGCTTCCCCCGGGTGAGCAAAAACATCGTCATAGCCGTGTTTGAGCATCGCTTGCAGCGTGTCGCCAAAGCCGGATTGAAGATGGCCGTAATCGATGCTGAGCGCCGCGCCGCGCGTCTTAGCGATACGCTGCGCGATTTCCTGCAACAGAGCGGTTCGTGCGGGAGCAGCTTCGAAGATTGTGCCGTCAGGGGTCTGCGCATGGTCTTTTGGTAGAAGCGCCAGGTCGATCCCGCCTACGCCGCTGACAAAATGAAATTCCTCATTTTCATCAAGCGAAATCAGCCGTTCCACAAAACGTCCGTTCGACTTGACGAATTGCCGGAACGGGATCGCGTCGAACAACTCGTTCGAAACGAGGACCAGTGGGCCGGTGGGGATGTCGGCAAAACGTTCGAACCAGGTGACGGAGACGCCCGTATCGGCGAGCTTCTGCTTCTGCTTTTCGACAAGGCGCGGACTGGTCTCGACCATCGCAACCTGCAGGCTCGCCAGCATTTGCGGGGCAAGCTTGCCAATGCTGCGCAACATGTCGCCCATCAGCGTCCCGCGTCCGGGTCCGATTTCGCACAGCACGGTGTTGGCAGGGCGGCCAAGCGCATCCCATTGCGCGACACACCAGATGCCGATCAACTCGCCGAACATCTGGCTCACTTCTGGCGCGGTGATGAAATCACCCTCGCGACCGAACGGTTCGCGGGTCGTGTAATAGCCGGATTCCCGGTCACCGAGACATGCGGCCATATAGTCGGCAACGCTGATCGGTCCCGTCGTGGCGATCAGCCGTTTCAGCCGGTCTTTGAGCGAAGTTTCAGGCATCTTTGGCTGCTGCGCGGTTGGCGCGCCACATCGCCCACAGGCCGATCAGCACCATCGGCACCGAAAGCACCATACCCATGGTCAGCCAGCCGCCAACCAGATAGCCGAGCTGTGCATCCGGCTCGCGGAAGAACTCGACCGCAATGCGGCTGAGGCCATAGCCGGTCACGAATGCGCCCGCAATAAAGCCCGGCTTCTTCAGCTTGCGACCGACCCAGACCAGCAGGAGCAGAACGAAAAACAGCACGAAACCTTCGAGGAAGGCTTCATAAAGCTGGCTTGGATGGCGCGGCAGCGGCCCGCCATTCGGGAAATAGACAGCCCATGGCGCATCGCTGACGCGGCCCCAGAGTTCGGAATTGATGAAGTTGGCGACACGCACCACGCCGAGGCCGACCGGCACACCGGCGGCGACCACATCGAACATGCTCCACACCTTGATGCCGCGTGAGCGGGCAAACAGGATCATGGCGATGGTGGTGCCGAGAATGCCGCCATGGAACGACATGCCGCCATCCCAGACAGCGGGAATGGCAAGCGGGTTGGAGAGATAATAGGAGAAATTATAGAACAGCACATAGCCGATGCGACCGCCCAGCACGACGCCAAGTGCTGCCCAGATGACGAAATCGTCGAGCGCTTCCGGCGCCATCGGCGGGTTGTTATGTGTCCAGAGACGATGGCTGCGCAAAAGCTTCTTGCCGTACCACCATGCGAACATGATGCCGACGACATAGCCAAGGCCGTACCAGTGCACCGCCAGCGGTCCGATGGAAAAGATCACCGGATCAATATTCGGAAAGGCGAGGGCCGACGCGGGCAGCAACGTCTCTATCATGAAATCACTCCATTTTGTGACGGAACATGCTGGACGAACCGGCAACGGTCAAGCTGTCCCGCAAACGCCTTACAACACGATCACTTTCTATAGCTGCGCTTGCATCGGATCTGAGACGGCCCTATTTCAATTTTATGTTTTCAACAGGTCTCTCCTGCAAAGTAAGGAACGATTGCCATGACCAGCGGACAAAACCGGGTTCTCGACGAACTCGCCAAGCTTGTGACGGATGCGGCAGGCGCTGCGCAAGGCGTGCGCCGTGAAGTGGAAACGGCCTTGCGCTCGCAAGGGGAACGTGTACTCAACACGCTCGACGTCGTGCAGCGCGAAGACTTCGAAGCGGTGCGCGAAATGGCCATCAAGGCACGTGCCGAAAACAGTGCATTGCTGGCAAGAATCGAAGCACTTGAAGCACGACTTGCCAAATTTGAAGTTGATTCTGATGCCAAATCGGCAAAATCGGCCTCTTCGACGGCAAAATCCAAAAATAATTCCTGATTATTTATTAACAGGCCGCGGGCGGTAAAAACCCTTGTCTTAGAGTCGCTTAAGGCAATGCTCGCGGCCAGTCCCTTTCATGTTTCCACATGCTTTCATGTCTCTTTTCTGAAAAGGGACTGGCGTTCAGATTCAGCATCAATAGACTGAAAACACTACATGATTCGAAGTGTGGTCATGTAGGCGGCGGCGAGGGGCTGTAGTTCTAGTTTTCGCGTCTTCAGGCTGCTTTCCAGTATCAGTTGCGTATGTGCGTGTGCCATTGAGGCGCTTGCATGCTGTTTGGCATGCCGGTTCCTCGACCGATCAATTCGTGCCTGTTTTTCTGCGCTTGTTCTTGCGCGGCGGCGGGTGCGGGCGAGCAATTCTTGCACGCCGGGAATTTGAGATATCCAGCTTGAGGGTGTCTCACAGAACAGGAAACGGACATGAGCCTTCTTGAGCTTGAATTCGCACGCGAGGCGCATCCGGTGGATGTGATCGAGCAGGTTGCGCATTCAAACGACTGGACATTCGAGCGGACTGGCGACGATGAAATCGCAATTTCGGTTGCGGGCAACTGGACTGACTATCACATCTCATTTTCCTGGATGGAAGATTTCGAGGCGCTACATCTGGCTTGCGCCTTCGACATCAAGGTGGCGGAACCGCGTGTGAACGAGGTGATGCGCCTGCTTTCGCTGATCAACGAAAAGCTTCTCATGGGGCATTTCGACCTTTGGCAACAGGAAGGTGCCATCATGTACCGCCAGTCGCTGTTGCTGGCCGGTGGTGCAGAACCGACCAGCCGTCAGGTGGAAGTGCTGCTGGCCGCAGCGCTTGAAGCTTGCGAGACCTATTTCCAGGCCTTCCAGTTCGTGGTCTGGTCGGGTGTCAGCGCGCGGGAGTCGCTGGAAAGCGTTGTGTTCGAAACAGTCGGACGCGCCTGATCAGAATCAAACGATAGCCCGGCGGGAAAAGCGCGGGGCTATGCACGGCAGACGAAAGCGGACGGATATGAGCGAAGACGCGACCATCACCTGGGCTGATTTCGAAAAGGTCGATATCCGGACGGGTACGATTGTGGAGGCGGTGCCCTTTCCGGAAGCGCGCAAGCCCGCCTATAAGCTGAAGATCGATTTCGGCGATAAGATCGGCGTGAAGAAGTCTTCCGCACAGATTACCAAACATTATCAGGCGGAAGAGCTGATCGGTCGTCAGGTGCTAGCCGTGGTGAATTTCCCACCGCGCCAAATCGGACCGTTCATGTCAGAAGTTCTGACGCTGGGCTTGCCCGATGAGAATGGCGACGTTGTTCTTGCGGCAATCGACAAAAAAGTGCCGAACGGCGGCAAGCTGTTTTAGCAAACTACGCTTTCCGAATAATCACGTCCCCCCTCATCCTGAGGAGGTTCCTGAGCTTGCGAAGGAACCGTCTCGAAGGACGAGGGATTTTAGTGCGTTTTCCCTCGCCCTTCGAGACGCCGTTTTCAACGGCTCCTTAGGATGAGGGACCCTTCGACAAGCTCAGGGTGAGGGGCGGTGTCTCTCGTCACGCCGGAATGTGGATGATGGCGCGCAGGCCGCCGGTGGGGGCGTCGGCCAGCGTAATGTCGCCGCCATGGCTACGCGCAATGTCGAGCGCGATGGCAAGGCCAAGGCCGCCTGTGCCGCCCGAATCCTGCGTTCGCGCTTCATCAAGCCGCACGAAAGGCTTAAACACATCTTCGCGCCGGTCTTCCGGAATGCCCGGTCCGTCATCGTCCACCACGACCTTCAGCCAACCATCCTCATGCGAAATCGAAAGCTCGACATTTTGCGCATGGCGAAAGGCGTTGGACACCAGATTGCTGACGAGCCGTGAGAAAGCATTAGGGCGAACGTGGATTTCACTGTCGCCGTCGATGGAATATTTGAACCCGCGCTCACGCAGGCGTGCTTCGTTTTCAAGCTTCTCGCACAGGCGCTTCACATCGTAGCTTGCGGTTTCTTCCGCGCCTTCGCCGCGCGCAAAGGCCAGATAGCCCTCCAGCATGGTCTGCATGTCGGCGATATCCTGATTGAGCGGCTCGACATCGATCGAGTGCCCCGTCAGCGCCAATTGCAGTTTGAAGCGGGTGAGAATGGTGCGCAGATCGTGGCTGACGCCCGACAGCATCGCTGTGCGCTGTTCGATCTGGCGCTCGATGCGGGAACGCATCTGAATGAAGGCGATACCAGCCTTGCGCACTTCTTCCGCGCCGTGCGGCTTGAAACCTTCCGGCATGGAGCGGCCCTTGCCGAAACTTTCGGCGGCGTCTGCCAGTTGTTGGATCGGCTTGATCTGGTTGCGAAGGAAGGCAATGGCGATGATGAGAAGCACAAGTGCAGTGCCCACCATCCAGGTCAGGAAGATGCCGGTATTCGACGCATAAGCCTGACTACGCCGGGCGAAAACACGCAGCACCTTGTCATCGAGCTTGATGCGGATTTCGATCAGGTCGGAATCGCCCACCGTATCGACCCAGAAGGGCCGGTTGATCTGACGGGTGATCTCTTCACTGAGGAAGTAATCCAGAATGGCGAAAAACGGCTTCGGTCCCGGCGCGGGCAGGGGATCGGGCGGCAGGATGGAAATGTTGAGCGCAAGGCGTTGCTGCGCGAGGCGGATCAGATTGTCGTAACCCGGTTCCTGCGGATAGGTTTCCAGAATGTCGATGATCGCCGAAATATCGCGCACGACAGCCGTCGAAAGCCGCTCGGTCACCATCTGCCAGTGGCGTTCCATGAACACATAGGCGATCACGGATTGCAGCAGGACCATCGGGGCGATGATGATGATGAGCGACCGCGCATAGAGACCTTTCGGCATCCGGCGCGCCAGCCAGCGCGAGAGATTTTTCCAGAGCGTCATCGTCTCAGAACGTCCCAAACAGCGGCCGGTTGCGTCAAATCACAACTATTCGATGCTGAGCTTGTAGCCGATGCCACGCACAGTCTGGAGCCAGACCGGATTGGCCGGGTCCTGCTCGATCTTGCGGCGCAGACGATTGATCTGAACATCGATTGTACGTTCGCCGACATCGCCGTCCTGTCCGGTCAGTTCATGACGTGGAATGGTTTCCCCCGCGCGTTCCGCGAAGATCGCCATGATGTCCTGCTCACGATCCGTGAGCTTGATGGTTTCGGTGCCCTTCTTCAATTCGCGGCGCGGAATGAAGAATGTGTAAGGCCCGAACACGATCTGTTCGATCTTGGGCTGGGCAGGCGGTGCGCCGCGGCGCAGAATATTGTTGATGCGCAGCGTCAGCTCGCGCGGATCGAACGGTTTTGGCAGATAATCGTCTGCGCCCGCCGAAAGGCCGTCAATGCGGTTGTCGGTTTCCGACAGCGCAGTCAGCATTAGGATCGGCACGTTTTTTTGTTCGCGCAGCGAGCGGGTCAGAGAAACGCCGGTCTCGCCGGGCATCATCACGTCGAGAATCAGAAGGTCGAAATCGATACCTTCCAGCTTGCGGCGCGCTTCGGCAGCGCTTGCGGCAATAGTGACGCGAAAGCCGCTATTGGTCAGATATTGCGAAAGCAGGCTGCGAATTCGCGTGTCGTCATCGACAACGAGCAGATGCGGGGCGTCATCCGAGAGTGATTTTTGTTCTTCTACGGTCATGGCGTCTTTCGATCCCATTCAGTTTCTGTTCGCTGACGACACATAGCCGTCGGAGGCGCATATTATCGACTGGAATGTGGCGCGTCTATTCGCAGTGCTTGTGTATATGTTTTTACACAAGCACTTAGTATTCCGCCGCGTAACACTTATTTCACTGCCGTTCTTCACCGGAAAAGCTGTCGATCTGGGCACGGCGCTCAGGATTGACCATATTATACAGAAAGCGCTCGATGATGGCGCGATCCTGCGGAGCGCATCCCTCAAGGGCGCGGGCAATGCGATGCGACTGCGGCAAGGCGAGGGCAAGCGTCAGCTGGCGGCCGCTTTTCGTGGGGTAGAGCTTGCGGTGGCGACGGTCGTGGAGACCGGTTGCCTGAACCACATGGCCGGTATCGATCAGCTGCTTGAGAACACGCGACAGGCTCTGCTTGGTGATGCGCAGAACTTCCAGAAGTTCGGCCACCGTCATGCCCGGCTTGCGATTGATGAAGTAAAGCACCCGGTGATGAGCGCGGCCAAAGCTGATCTTTTCGAGAATGAGATCGGGATCGGCGGTGAAGTCGCGATAGGAAAAGAACAAAAGTTCGATGACGTTGAGATCGGCCGCCTCCTCGGCTGTCAACGGATTGCTTATATAATTCATGTCGTTCGTCGAATTCACATCGAGGCTCCGTACTGCTGCGATAAATATGTCAGCATTATTGACATAATTCAACCGCCCAGATAATTTTCGATAAGCGTGAGCTGGCTTTTTGGAACAATGTTTACGCTGGCGCATGCTGGAGGAGAGATAATTACGCGACCGGGTTTCCGATCACTGCCGTCAAGGCCGTGAAAAGGAAATCTGCAACCGCATGATCCCGCTGGTCGGGAGGATTATTTTTTGTCCATGCGTGCTCCGATAAGGTTTTGTGCAAAATCTTTGCTCAACCTCTAAGCATTTCGCACCAAAAGGCCAGTATTCGCGTGGAAAAAGGCGCCTGTTTTGCCGGTAATATCGATTTAACCGACAAAATGGGAATGCGGAGACGTTTGCCCGAGCAGAATCTGCCCTGAGACAGCGCCGCAAGTGTAATATTTAGGAGCAAGAAAATGGCTGCGATTCCATTCGATCAAAGGGACGGATATATCTGGCTGGACGGTGAATTCGTCGACTGGAAAGATGCGAAAATTCATGTCCTCACCCATGGCCTGCATTATGCAAGCACGGTTTTTGAGGGTGAGCGCGCCTATGGCGGCGAAATCTTCAAGCTGAACGAACATACCGAGCGTCTGCATGAATCGGCACGGCTTCTCGGTTTTGCGCTGCCTTACAGCGTTGAAGAAATCAACGATGCCTGCCGGGCGCTGATCAAGAAGATGGGCTATGTCGATGCCTATGTGCGCCCGTTTGCATGGCGCGGTTCGGATTCGCTCGGCGTTTCGGCCCAGAACAACCGCATTCACGTGGCAATCGCCTGCTGGGAATGGCCAAGCTATTTCTCGCCGGAAGAAAAGATGAAGGGCATTCGCCTCGACATCGCTGAATATTGCCGCCCGGATCCGCGCACCGCGCCGTCGAAGTCCAAGGCATCCGGCCTCTACATGATCTGCACGATCTCCAAGCACGCAGCCGAAGCCAAGGGCTATGCCGATGCGCTAATGTTCGACTGGCGGGGCCAAGTGGCGGAAGCGACTGGCGCCAATGTGTTCTTCGTCAAGGACGGTGCGCTGCATACGCCAAAGCCGGATTGCTTCCTCGACGGCATCACCCGTCGCACTATTATCGATCTGGCAAAGCGTCGTGGTATCGAAGTCATCGAGCGCGCAATCATGCCCGAAGAAATGGCCGATTTCACTGAATGCTTCCTGTGCGGCACGGCTGCCGAAGTTACGCCGGTTTCGGAAATCGCCCAATACCGGTTCACCCCTGGTAAAATCACTGCCGTTTTGATGGATGCTTATACAGCGGAAGTGCAGCCAAAGCGCCAGGCGGCCGAGTGACTGGGTTTTAAACAGAAAAAGAGCGGCTTTCGGGCCGCTTTTTAGTATCTTTACTGCTTACTGTTTGACATTGGAAAGTTTCGGCTCAACATCTTTGTGCCGGAATCGCGTTGTTCCGGTATTGGAGCGGCCTCAGATCTGATGACCTCAAATCGACGCTCTGATTTTTGATCAGGCGCGCAAATATTCCGAACGGTTCATTCTTGTCGGAAAGCGCTCTAACAGAGATGGGGTGACGACTATGGAATCTCTATTGCCTATCATTCTCCAGCTGGTTGCCGGCGCTGTCGGTGGCAATATTGCTGGCGCTGCCAAGAACATCAGCCTTGGGACAACGGGTAACACCGTGGCTGGCGGTATTGGCGGGGTCATTCTCGGCCAGCTTCTTCCGATGCTCTCCGGCGGTGGTCTGGACTCGGTTCTCAATGGTGTTGTCGGCCAGCTCGCTGGCGGCGGTATCGGCGGTATCGTTCTGACTGCAGTTGTGGGGCTCATCAAAAACGCAATGGCTGCCAAGGCCTGAGGAATGCATTTGACCGGGTGGAAACATCGGGTCGCGCAAGGATGCACTTGAAATAAACAACTTGGAGCGCGCGCCAATTTCCGGCAAGCGCTCCGGGTAGACGGCACAGTTTTCAAAGCCACCGGCAAGACGAACTGTTTGAGAGGGATAGAACGGACGGCCATGCGCCGTCCGTTTTTTAGAGCGCATCCCGAAAAGTGTGAAACGCCTCCGCAGGGAAATCAGTTCACTGGACTGATTTCTGATCCTGCTTCGATCAGAAAAGATGCGCGTTAAAGCAAACATTTAGAGCGCCGATCTGATCCAATCAGATCGAAACGCGCTCTAATTGCGAGTTGAAATATCCGCAGCGATCGCGACGATTGTTGGGGCGGTGCGAGATTTTAAGCTCTTTCCGTATCGGGCCGGGGCCATTATGTGTGGAGCAACACAGGCGGCGGTTGATGCGATCTTCGCCGATCCACAGATGCGATGGAGTATCCACCATGGGCCAGCTACAGGCGATTATCGTCCCCGTTACCCCGTTTCAGCAAAACTGCACCATTCTTTTCGACGGCGAGACCAAGAAGGGTGTCGTCATTGATCCGGGTGGTGATCTGCCGAAGATCGAGGAAGCGATCCAGTCGCAGGACATCGAGATCGGGGCCATCTGGATCACCCATGGTCATATCGATCATGCGGGCGCTGCGGCCGATCTGAAGGAAAAGCTCGGCGTGGAGATTATCGGCCCGCATGTGGACGATCAGTTTCTGCTCGATAATCTGGTGGCGACCGGCCTGAAATACGGAATTGTCGACGGTGTGCGCAACGTCACGCCGGACCGCTGGCTGGAAGAGGGCGACAAGGTCACCGTCGCCGGACATGTCTTCGACGTGTTTCATTGCCCCGGTCATTCGCCCGGCCACGTCGTCTTCTACAGCCCGGAAGCCCGCTTTGCGATTGTGGGCGATGTGCTGTTCAACGGTTCGGTGGGACGCACCGACCTGCCGGGCGGCGACCATACTGCGCTGATCCGGTCGATCCGGGAGAAGCTTCTGCCGCTGGGCGACGATATCGGCTTTATTTGCGGACATGGTCCCGGCGGCCGGTTCGGCGAAGAACGCCGCAACAACCCGTTTCTGATCGGAATTGCGTAAAGGTTACAAAAAAGCCGCCCATTGGGCGGCTTTTTCCTTATCGATTTTGCACTTAAAGCGTATCGCGTTCAATAATATTCACGAGGCACGCTTTAAGCTTTTGTTTTTATGCATGTCTTTCTCCCGAAACCGGTTCCCACTTTCGGGAGGTATGCTTTAGTTGGCGGTGCAGAAATGGTCGCGACCATCATAACCGCGATAGGTACCGCTGCGTGGATTGAACGAGCGGTAAGTTTCCATGCAGTAGTCCTGCCAACCCTCGGTCCATGGCTCCAGATTCCGCGGACGATAGTAAGTCACGCGGCGCGGTGGAGGTGCCGGATAGTAAGCACGTGGCGCTGGGTAATACGCAGGTGGCGGAGGCGGCGCATCATAGATCGGTTCCGGCTGCACATAGGTCGGCTGCGGCTGGCTCAGCGCGCTGCCGATCAGCGCACCGGCTGCAAGTCCGATCACACCGGCGGCAACTGCATCGCCGCTGCCATGGTGATGACGGCGGCCCCAGGAATCTGCCGAAGCGGAAGCAAGAGGAGCAGCAATCGCTGCCAAAGATGCAACGGTCAGAATGGTTGTCTTCGCAAATCGGTTCATTGTTCGCTCCTTCAGAAGCTCGACTGCAATTCCTCTGGTGCAGACCGCTCGAAAGACGGAGCACCAATCATGGATAATGGGTTAACTCTTTCGACATGAATGGAGGCTGAACAATGGTGAAATAGGGCGCCGAGCTCTCAATCGTCGGTAAAATACGCGCAGCGTCTGTAACAATTCGCGGGCGGGTTATGAGGGGGCCCTGGCTCGTTAATTGCCGGATGCGCTCTTACGGACCGCCGACACTCCATTGAAGAAATTGGGGCAATAAAAAACCCCGGCGTGAACCGGGGTCATAATTGGTATTGAGAACAATCAACCGGTAACGGTGATGTTAACGGCCTTCGGGCCCTTGCCGCGACGATCCGGTTCGGTTTCGTAGGAAACCTTCTGATTGTCTGCGAGGCCCGTCAGGCCCGAAGCCTGTACAGCAGAGATGTGCACGAAGATATCCGCGCCACCATCATCGGGCTTGATAAAACCAAAGCCCTTTTCATTATTGAAGAATTTGACCAGTCCGGTCTGTGCCATTGGATCCGTTCCTTTTCCTTGGCGCCACCATTTCTTTCAAAAACGATGGAATTACGTCTTCTGCCGAGCGCACCACACACCCGACAGAGGGTCATGCAGGCAGTTCTCGACATTGGGAAGGAACCGATCATTGTCTGGGTATTCCCAGACCCGGAACTTATAGCGGCCCCGGCGCGCCGTTCTTCCAGTCTTCCATTTGTTCGCTAAATGCCCGAACGAGTGGAGACTGATCTATGACGCGAATTTTGGCAAGCAAATTCTTTGCGCCCCCGATGTTTTGTTATCTTTGAACCGGAACGCGGGTTTATTTTTCCGATTATTTCTAGAATTTCTGAAGCGGTATACCGAAATAGAACAGCCTATCCTTGATATATAAGAGATCTTATAGAGAAGCCGCGTGTTTAAATAGCCGGATTAATTGGTGCGTTTAATAAAGTGCCCCATCTTTGCGGGCGCAAAAATGGTCACTTTCATCGATGCCCTAACGATTGCGCGAAACAATGCATGCGCCGCCGGCTGCGCGCAACTTGCTACAAATACCATCGGCTTCCGCCCGGCTGTTGGCGCCGATCCGCACCGCATAGATGCCGCGCCGCCCCATCGGGGTGCGAATGCGGCTGATGACCGGGCTATGGCCGCTCAGTACAGAGGCGAATTGCTTGCGCAGGCGGCTCCATTGATTGACAGCCGCACCGCGGCGGAAATTCCCCGCAACTTGTATTCCCCATGGCTTCGGCTTGACGCGCGACATGGGTATCGTCGCCGAGCGGATGATCGGCAGGCGGCGGCAGGCTTCCGTAAAGGAACGCCCCGAATCAAGAGGCCGGTTCTGCACCTCCCTGCCGGAAGCGAAATCGTCGGCGGGTGCGCCGGTGATGTCCAGCACATAGTCCTCGGTTTCGAGCGGGAGGAAACCGCCCGAGCGCATCCAGCTGGAAACACGCCCCGGCCCGGCATTATAGGCCGCAGCGGCGAGACCCCAATTGCCGAAAGCTTTTTTGAGGTCGAACAGGAAACTGGCCGAGGCCGGGATTGCCTGCTCGATGTCGAACGGGTCGGCCAGACTGCGCTCCTTTGCCGTATAGGGCATGAACTGTGCAATGCCTTGCGCGCCGACCGGGCTGACGGCCTGATGGTCGAACCGGCTTTCCTTCCAGATCAGGCGGGCGAAGAAATCTTTTGGTATGCCATGCGTGGAGGCGCTGGTCTCGATCAACTGGCAGATTCGATTGACGGTGGGCGCTTTCTTTTCCGGCGGTAATGGTGGCGCCGATATGCGCGGATTGGGTTCGCTAAAGCTTGCCGGTGCCGGTTCTGCCTCGGCGGGAATGAGTGACAGCGGGACGATCAGAAACGATGCCGCCAGAAAAGTTCCGAAACGCCGCATGTCGTCTTTCTGTTCGCTTTTGCCCCATGCTGTGACCCGGATTGTTCGGGCCGAAAGCTTGACTGCAGAGTAACGCAACTTGGCGACTTGTCGATACGTGGCGTCTAATCTTCCCATTTAAATCTTGCCCTTCGGAACATCTGCTCCATTCTAGATGGGGACAAAAGACGGATAGACGTTTCTGGAGAGGAGGAAACATGTCGAGGGGTTTGTCATGGACCGGCTTGATTGCCGGTGTGATGGTGTTGAGCGGTTGTGTTGCGGAAGGTGGTCCTGATCACCGGCCACCGCCGGTCCGGCCCGGTAATCCGGGCCATGTGCAGGCCTGCCCAATGATCTATTCGCCGGTTTGCGGCGAGAGCAGGGGTATCCGGCGGACATTCGGAAATGCGTGTTCAGCACGGGCGGAAGGGTTCCGCGTGGTGTCGAATGGTCAGTGCAGCAGTCGCCCGGGTTCGGGCTGGAATGGCCCCGGCGTCGGTCCGGCTCGTCCGCCGCAGCACGGCGTCCGACCGGGCATGGGCGCATGCACGCGGGAATATGCACCGGTTTGCGCGCGGCGCGGCAGTGAACGGCGCAGCTTCTCCAATCGCTGCGAAGCGGAACGGGCCGGTTTCCGCGTCACGGGCGGCGGTCGCTGCTAGGTGAACGGCGAGGCGGATCAGCGTTCACAAGCGGCTCCGCCTCTCTGTAACGCAACGCGTCGACCAGAAGCGCGAAGGCCGGGGAAGATTGTCTCCGGCTTGGATAATAGAGATGAAAGCCCGGAAAGGGCGGGCACCAGTCTTCCAGCACGCGCACCAGCGTGCCATCGGCAATACCGTCCCGCATATAGTATTCCGGCAAGCTGGCGAGGCCGAAACCGGCCTTGGCGGCTTCGACGATCATGGTCGGGGAATTGAGAATGAGCTGGCCTTCGACGCGCACCTTCAGCTCTCGCCCGTTCTTCTCGAATTCCCAGGCATAAAGCCCGCCATAGGTGAGCAGGCGCAGATTGATGCAACGATGCGCGGTCAGTTCCTGCGGGGTGCGGGGCACCGGATATCGCTTGAAATAGGACGGAGCGCCGACCACGGCCATGCGCACGTCAGGGCCGATGGGCACGGCGATCATGTCCTGTGCGATCTGCTCGCCAAGGCGAATACCGGCGTCATAACGATCGGCTACGATGTCGCGCAGCCCGGAATCGACGGCCACTTCGACGTGGATATCGGGATAGTCCGGCAGAAGTCGTTCCAGAGCGGGCCACAGGATGGACTGCGCCGCATGTTCGGGAGTGGTGATGCGAATGGTTCCGGCAGGCTTGTCGCGCAATTCGCTCAGGGCGTCGAGTTCGGTTTCGATCTCTTCGAAACGGGGCCCGATGGTGCGCAACAGCCTTTCGCCAGCCTCGGTCGGGGAGACGCTGCGCGTGGTGCGGGTGAGAAGACGCAGGCCGAGCCGTTCCTCCAGCCCGCGCATTGTGTGGCTGAGCGCTGATTGGGAAACGCCAAGTTTTGCCGCCGCGCGGGTGAAACTGCCCTCGCGGGCAATGGCCAGAAAAGCCAGCAGATCGTGAATATTGTCGCGCCGCATTGATGAATCCACTTCATGAGTTCATGCCGATTATAGTGTCTAATCATCGGCAGCAGAAGTTTTTAAGTTTGCCGCGATTTCAGGCGGGGAAAGAAAGGAAACACATCATGCAGATCAAGCGCATCGGGTCTCAGCCTTCGACCAAGGGTTCCGCCGATTATTTCACCGGTACGGTCCGGCTCGACATGCCGTTCAGCACGACGGCACCGGCGCGTGTTGGCGGCGCTACCGTGTCATTCGAGCCGGGCGCACGCACGGCGTGGCACACGCATCCGCTGGGCCAGACGGTGATCGTGACCGCAGGGCTTGGCTGGGCGCAGCGCGAGGGTGGCCCTGTCGAGGAAATCCGCCCCGGTGATATCGTCTGGTTCGAGCCGGGCGAACGGCATTGGCACGGCGCGACGGCCACCACGGCCATGACCCATATTGCTATAGCGGAAGCGCTCGACGGCAAGGTGGTGGACTGGCTGGAACATGTCAGCGACGAAGATTATCACGCATAAGGATATTGACCATGAAGAAGAGAATATTGGGCCGTAGCGGCCTTGAGGTTTCAGCCATCGGTCTCGGCTGCATGGGCCTTAGTTTCGCCTATGGTCCGGCCATGGAAAAGGCACAGGCGGTCGGGCTGCTGAGAGCTGCATTCGACAAGGGCATCACGTTCTTCGATACAGCGGAAGTCTATGGACCCTATGTGAATGAGGAAGTTCTGGGCGAAGCGCTGGCGCCGATTCGCGACCGGCTGGTGATCGCCACCAAGTTCGGTTTCGAATTCGACGACAAGGGTGGTCAGAATGGGGTGAATAGCCGTCCCGAACATATTCGTGCGGTTGCTGAAGCATCGCTGAAGCGGCTGAAGACGGATGTGATCGACCTGTTCTATCAGCATCGCGTTGATCCGGCGACGCCCATCGAGGACGTGGCCGGAACGGTGCGCGATCTGATCCAGGAGGGGAAGGTCAAGCATTTCGGCCTTTCGGAAGCTGGTCCGCAAACCATCCGGCGCGCCCATGCCGTGCAGCCGGTCACGGCGTTGCAAAGCGAATATTCGCTGTGGTGGCGTGAGCCGGAACAGCAAATCCTGCCGGTTCTGGAAGAGCTGGGCATCGGCTTTGTTCCGTTCAGCCCGCTGGGCAGAGGCTTTCTGACCGGAACCATCGACAGCAAGACGAGCTTTGCGGCCAATGATTTCCGCAATGTCGTGCCGCGCTTTTCGACCGAAGCCCGTGATGCCAATCAGGCGCTGGTCGATATGCTTGGCCAGATCGCAGAAGCCAAGGGTGTTACCCGTGCCCAGATCGCGATTGCGTGGTTGCTGGCGCAGAAGCCATGGATCGTGCCGATTCCCGGTACGACGAAGCTGCATCGTCTGGAAGAAAACATCGGTGCCACCAATGTCGAATTGAGTGCCGAGGATTTGAACCGCATCGAAGCCGCGCTTGCCGACATCACTGTGCAGGGCGACCGCTATCCGGCGCATTTGCAACAGCGTGTCGACCGGTAGCCCCGTTCAACAGGAGACAGGACCATGCAGGGAATTCAGGACAAGGTCGTCGTTATCACTGGCGCAAGCAGCGGTCTCGGTGAAGCGGCTGCGCGGCGGCTGGCCGAAGGCGGGGCCAAGCTTGTGCTCGGCGCGCGCCGTCTCGATCGGCTAAAGGCGCTGGCCGGTGAACTGAAACTGGCCGAAGGCGCGGTTCTGCGAACGGACGTGACCGACCGCCTTCAGGTTCAGCATCTGGTCGATCAGGCAGTGAAGCTGCACGGTCGTGTCGATGTGCTGATCAACAATGCCGGGCTGATGCCGCATTCGATGCTCGAAATGGGCAAGGTGGATGACTGGGATCGCATGATCGACGTCAATATCAAGGGCGTGCTTTATGGCATCGCCGCCGCCTTGCCGCATATGCGCGACCAGAAGAGCGGTCACATTATCAATGTCTCGTCGGTGGCGGGACATAAGGTGGGACCGGGCGGGGCCGTCTATTCGGCAACCAAACATGCGGTGCGGGTCATTTCGGAAGGATTGCGTCAGGAAGTGAAACCGTACAACATCCGCACGACGGTGATATCGCCGGGCGCGGTGGCGACGGAGCTTCCCAACAGCGTCACAGACCCGCAGCAGGCCGAGCGCGTGAAGGTGCTTTATAACAATGTTGCTATTCCGGCGGAGTCTTTCGCGTCCATGGTGGCTTTCGCGATGAGCCAGCCGGACAATGTTGACGTCAACGAAATCCTGTATCGTCCAACCGCGCAGGAATATTGATGGCAAAATAAATGCGGCTCCGGGTGGAGCCGCATTTTTATCTTCCCGGACGACCGGTCTTGCCGGGCCGCCGCTTCTTGCGGGCGACGTCCACCGGGTCTTCGTAAGAGCCGATACCGGCGCGTTCGCGGCGGACCGGGGCCTCTCCACCGGCGGGCACTTCCGTCCGCTTCACCGTCATTTCATCCAGCGAGTTCTTGCGGAATTTCGTGTCCGGCGCTGCGGGCAGCGGGCCATCGTGGCGTGGCTTCGCCATGTCCGTGCCCGGTCCCATATTGTCCAGCGACGGCTTCTGGAACAGAGACTTTCCGCTGGTGTCATCAACCGTTCTATGCACCTTGCGCCCGGCATTGTGGCGGCCCTTTGTGCGCCCGGTGACCGGGCTTTCCAGTTCCACCTCCCGCGCCATCGGATCGTCGGCAATGGCGAGTTCCGTCTCGCGCAGGCGCTTGATTTCGTCGCGCAGACGCGCGGCCTTTTCGAAATCCAGATCGGCGGCGGCATCGCGCATCTGCTTTTCCAGATATTCCAGATGGGCTTGCAGATTGTTGCCCATCATGCCGCCTTCTTCGGCAAAGCCCGAAATATCGGCGCGGACATGGTCGCGTTCGTAGACCGAGTTCAGAATATCCGAAATGTTCTTCTTCACCGAGGCCGGTGTTATGCCGTGTTCTTCATTATAGGCAATCTGCTTCTCACGGCGACGGCTGGTTTCATCCATGGCACGCTGCATCGAGCCGGTAATGTTGTCAGCGTAGAGGATAACCTTGCCGTCGACATTACGCGCGGCGCGACCGATGGTCTGAACCAGTGAGGTTTCAGACCGCAAAAAACCTTCCTTGTCGGCGTCGAGAATGGCGACGAAGCCGCATTCGGGAATGTCGAGACCTTCGCGCAGCAGGTTGATGCCCACCAGCACGTCAAATGCGCCAAGACGCAGATCGCGGATGATTTCGATACGCTCCAGCGTGTCGATATCCGAGTGCATGTAGCGCACGCGCACGCCCTGTTCGTGCAGATATTCGGTCAGGTCTTCCGCCATGCGCTTGGTCAGCACCGTGACGAGCGTGCGGTAGCCCTTCTTTGCCGTGTCGCGGATTTCGCCAAGCACGTCGTCCACCTGCGTCTTGGCAGGACGGATTTCCACGGGGGGGTCGATCAGGCCGGTCGGGCGAATGACCTGTTCAGCAAAAACGCCACCCGCTTCTTCCATTTCCCAGCTGCCCGGCGTTGCCGAAACGGCAATAGTCTGCGGACGCATCGCGTCCCATTCCTCGAAACGGAGCGGGCGGTTATCCATGCAGGACGGCAGGCGGAAGCCATATTCGGCCAGCGTCGCCTTACGGCGGAAGTCGCCGCGATACATACCGCCGATCTGCGGGACGGTGACATGGCTTTCATCGATGAAAACCAGCGCGTTGTCCGGGATATATTCAAACAGGGTCGGCGGCGGTTCGCCGGGATTGCGACCCGTCAGATAGCGCGAATAGTTTTCGATGCCCGCGCAGGAGCCGGTGGCTTCCAGCATTTCTAGATCGAAAGTCGTGCGCTGTTCCAGACGCTGCGCTTCCAGCAGACGCCCGGCATTGTTCAATTCGACAAGGCGATGCTTCAGCTCGTCCTTGATCGACTTGATGGCCTGATTGAGCGTCGGTCGCGGCGTGACATAGTGCGAATTTGCGTAGATCTTGACCGATTTCAGATCGCCGGTCTTCTGGCCGGTGAGCGGGTCGAATTCGGTGATGGTTTCAATCTCGTCGCCGAACAGCGAAATGCGCCAGGCCCGGTCTTCCAAGTGGGCCGGGAAAAGTTCGATCGTGTCGCCACGCACGCGGAACGAGCCGCGCACGAAATTGATATCCTGCCGCTTATATTGCTGCGCCACGAGATCGGCGAGCAATTGCCGCTGGTCGAGCCGGTCGCCGATCTTCATTTCGAAGGTCATGGCCGTATAGGTTTCGACCGAACCGATACCATAGATGCACGAGACCGAAGCGACGATGATCACGTCGTCGCGCTCAAGCAGCGCGCGCGTGGCCGAGTGGCGCATACGGTCGATCTGCTCGTTGATCGAGGATTCCTTCTCGATATAGGTGTCTGAGCGCGGCACATAGGCTTCCGGCTGATAATAATCGTAATAGGATACGAAATACTCGACCGCATTGTTCGGGAAGAAGCTCTTGAACTCGCCGTAAAGCTGGGCCGCCAGCGTCTTGTTGGGCGCGAGGATCAGCGCCGGGCGCTGGGTCTCCTGAATGACCTTGGCCATGGTGAAGGTTTTGCCGGAGCCGGTGACGCCGAGCAGCACCTGTGTGCGGTCGTCATTGGTCAGCCCTTCGACCAGATCACGAATCGCCGTCGGCTGGTCGCCGGACGGTTCGAATGGCGTCTCCATCTCGATGGAAATGCCGCCTTCGGATTTTTCCGGGCGGGCAGGGCGGTGCGGTGTCCAGAGCTGGCCGTTTTTGAACAGCGGATTGCCAGATTCGATCAGATCGGACAGCGCCTGCACGGTGGCAGTGGCGCCCGACGCATTGAGCCCGGCAGCATCTTCCAGACTGATATCCAGCCCGGCGACCGGATTGAGCCCTGCGGCTGCGCGCTCCTTGGCGGAAGCCGCACCGCCCATCGACGTACCGCGACCGCTGCGGGATGCTTCCTTGCTGCGTTCGGGGATCTTCTTCGGCGTCTTGGCGGATTTGGTTGCTTTGGCAGCAGGCTTTGCCGCTTCGTCGCCGATTTCCTTCGCCCAGTCGGCGATGGAGCCGGTCAACGGCGCGCCAGAAAGCTCGGCCTGCGGCATTTCGCTGAAGCCGTCAGCCGTATCGTGCGAATCCTGTGTGTATTTGTCTTTGGAGGAAGCCATGTCGCTAATATGGAATTTCGACATGCAAATGAAAAGAGCACGGCGGCAAAATCAGCCCTGTTGCCGGATCCTGGCAGGTGGCTCCTGACAGAAGGTTGTCAGGAAGTCGCGCCCGATAAATGCAGGTTGCGATGCCGCATGTTTTTCAGGATTGGTTTGTCCCATACTCCGGCAGAATCATTTGTGTTTAAAGGATTGATTGATGAGCGTTGCAGATAAGCCCAAAGGCGAACTGACCTTGCGCGTTCCGGCCATGCCGAAGGACGCCAATTCGGCATTCGATATTTTTGGCGGCTGGGTCATGTCACAGATGGACTCGGCCTCCGGCATTCGTGCGGAAGAACGCGCCCGTGGCCGCGTCGTCACCGCAGCCGTGCGCGAGATGTCCTTTGCCAAGCCGGTCAAGATCGGCGACGTTTTGTGCGTCTATACGGAAATCACCAAGGTGGGCCGCACTTCGATCACCTTGCGTGTCGAAGCCTGGGCGCAGCGCGCATCCCAGCAGCGCATGGAACTGGTGACGCATGGCGAATTCGTCATGGTGGCGCTGGACAAGGACGGCAAGCCGTCTCCGGTCCCGGAAGAATAGCCGCTCTCCATCTACATCGCAGAAAAGCCCGGTTTCGACCGGGCTTTATTTGCAGGCGCGATAGCCGCTTCGACGCTGCATCAGGTCGAAGTGAAAGTGATCTGCATGTTCAGGATTATAGCCCGGCCCAAGCACCGTGGTGAAATAATCGCAGGCGTCGGAACGAACGCTGTTGAGCAGGCCTTTTTCGCGGAAAGCGAAGAAACCGGGTCTGCGCACCGAAATATCCTTGCCGTTGTTCAGCTTGATCCGCGTCACGTCGATGGCGTTGCCGCGTGAATGTTCCGACATTTTCGCGCCGCGACGATGATTCATCGTGCGGCAGGAATAGCCGCCCGCATTATAGATCGTGTTGATGCCGGACAGATAGCGCAGGCGCGCCGCCGGTTGCAGATCGCCCTTGATCCAGCGCGCAAAGGCTTCCGTCACCTGACAGTTCAGCGTTGCCGCCGGTTTGAAGGCGATGGAGCCGCTGTTGAAGCCCGACACCTCAATCGGATTGCCGATATTGCAGGATGCGCTGCGATAGATCGGCGGCTTTTCCTTGAAGACGACGCCGAGTTTTTTAAGGCGTGTGCGGCACGCCGCTTCGGAATTCGACCTGGTGTAGATGTTTTCAGCCGCCGTAACCGGGTTCTGAACCGGCGTCGCAAAGCCGTAATCGCCTGCATATTGCGGCTCGCTTTGCGGTGCTGGCTGCGCGGTGTGGGTTTCTTCTTCCTCGGCCAGCCCCACAACACGGTCTTGCTGCGGCGTATGCGTCATGGGGGGCTCGGGTATCGGCGAACTCATTACCGGCGCGGCTTGCATCGGTGCATCGGCCAAGCGAGCGGATGGCATCGGAGCGCTGGCCACGTCGGTGCTTGGCACCATGATATCCGAGTTTCCCACATCGGCTTGCGGGCGCGGCGGGCGGTCGCCGGAACAGCCAGCGGCCAGTATCAGCAGGAGCACGGACGCCGCCGGACCAAGACGGCGCAATCGCGAACGCGCATGATCGTGATCTGTTGTGGCGGACAACGCAAAACTCATGTCCTTGCCTTCTGCTTGTGGGGCGGTGTTTCCTGTATCCTATGAGAGAAGCGTAAAGGAAGAGTCAGTGCCTCTGTTAAGCGCTGTGGCGCAATCAGGGCAACGAAAGGGCGAGCTTGTGATGCTCTCTATCTTTTGACTGACGGCACGGCTGTTTTTTGCACTGCGCCATGTAAAATCGCTTCCCACTTTTGTCGGAAATGTTCTATCGCTTACCGCCGTGGTTCAGGGCCAAACCGCGCATCAGACCATCCTCCCGGTCCCAAAAGTTTCACCCATGTCAGCACTGATTTCGCCAAGCATCCTGCCGATCCTGCTTCTGGTCGGCTCGAATATTTTCATGACCTTTGCCTGGTACGGCCATCTGAAATTCACCAACACGCCGCTGGTTGCGGTGATTTTCATCAGCTGGGGTATCGCGCTGATCGAATATTGCCTCGCGGTTCCAGCCAACCGTATCGGGCACGAAGTTTATTCGGCGGCCCAGCTCAAGACGATACAGGAAGTCATCACGCTGGTGATCTTCAGCCTGTTCTCGGTGTTCTATCTGAAGGAAGCCTTCACCTGGCACCACCTGCTGGGCTTTGCCTTCATCGCAGGCGGCGCGGCGCTGATTTTCAAGGCTTGATGGTTATTCTGCCGGTTCCGCTGCCGGGACCGGTTCCGCCTTGCGGTTCCAGAACATCGGGACAAGTTCGACGGCTAGCATGGCCGCAAAGAGCATGCCGCAGCCGATGAAGCCGATGAAGGTCAGCCGGTCGCCGAGGAAGATCGCGCCGAACAACGCCGCAAACAGCGCTTCCGAAGACAGGAAGATCGCAGCCTGCGCCGAGGTCGTATAACGCTGGCCGATGGCTTGCAGGGTGAAGGCAATGCCGGACGACATCACGCCGGTGAACAGGATTTCCTTCCATGTCAGGGCGATGGCGTTCCAGTTGAAGCCTTCGAGCAGCGATGCGCTAGCCAGACCGATAATGGCTGCGGTGGCAAACTGAACGCAGCTCAGCATGATCGGGCGTCCGGCGCGGTTGGCGCGACCAATCAGCAGCACTTGCATGGCCCAGAAAATTGCTCCGCAGATGACCAGCCAGTCGCCGGTCTTGAGCGCGGTCAGTTCACCGCCCGACAGCAGGAAAATCCCCGCCAGACAGATGACGGCGCAGGGCCAGACAACCGGGTGCGGCCATGTGCGGAACAGCAACACCCCCAGAACCGGCACCATCACGACATAAAGGCCAGTCAGAAAACCGGCATTGGTGACCGAGGTGGTGATGAGGCCAATCTGTTGCAGCAGCAGGCCGGTGAAAAGCACGGCGCCCACCAGCATGAAGGAACGATAGTCGGAAGGTTTCAGACGGGCGGACGAGCGGCGGCCTTCGGCAAGCGCCCAGGGCAGCACGGTGAGAGCGGCAATGCCGGAACGAACGCCGATAAACAGGAACGGGCCGATGCTGGCCATGGCGGTCGACTGGGCGACGAAGCCCATGCCCCAGATCACGCCAGCCAGAAGCAGGACAATATTGGCTTGCGTGCGCGTCATCATGGCCTCGGATTGCGAAGAAGAAGGTCCGGCCCCATAGGATCGCCGGAAATTGTCTGTCCTATAGGCATTAGCCGGGCCTCGCGGCAAGCGGCGTCTGTATTCTGCGACAATGGTGCAGATGCGTCTTTAAGAGCCCGTTCCAAAAGTCGCCCTGTGTGGCTGCAAATGGCAATTTTCTCCATTCCGGTGCTCACGTACCTTAAGTACGCTCCGCTCCGGTACTCGAAAATCACCATTTTCGCACACACATGCCGCTTTTTGATTCAGGCTCTGAGCTGGCTTCTTGTCTGGAGATTTGACAGGGTTCGATTTTTCCGCGTGAAAAGATCGCCAGAAATGCTATAGTTCGGCGAATTAGTCGTTTGAACGGTTCCGAAACGGGTGTTTCGGTGACCGTTTTCTTTTTGTGTATCGGGGGGTGTTGCAGCTCCCGGAAGGGCACCTTGCAGCGCGGTTGTGCAGGCAGGGTGCGGCGGGCAACCAAACTGCCGGCGCGTTCAGTTCTTGGGAAGAGACGGGCGCCGGGCGAAGGAAAGGACTGGGTATGGAAAAGTTCCCTATGACCCCTCGCGGTTTCGAAAAGCTCAAGGAAGAGCTCCGCTGGCGTCAGCAAAACGAGCGTCCTCGGATCATCGAGGCTATCGCAGAAGCGCGTGCCCATGGCGATCTGTCGGAAAACGCCGAATATCACGCGGCCAAGGAAGCCCAGAGCCTCAACGAAGGCCGCATCAACGAACTGGAAGATGTCGTTGCGCGTGCCGAAGTGATCGACGTTACCAAGCTGAGCGGCGACCGAATCAAATTCGGCGCGACGGTCACGCTGATCGACGAAGACACCGAAGATGAGAAAATCTACCAGATCGTTGGCGACCAGGAAGCTGACGTGAAGGAAGGCCGCATTTCGATTTCGTCGCCAATCGCGCGCGCCATGATTGGCAAGACCGAAGGCGATACGATCGAGGTCAATGCACCGGGCGGCTCGCGTTCCTACGAG
Organism: Ochrobactrum sp. C6C9; assembly: GCF_022627935.1. NCBI lineage: Bacteria > Pseudomonadati > Pseudomonadota > Alphaproteobacteria > Hyphomicrobiales > Brucellaceae > Ochrobactrum > Ochrobactrum sp. C6C9. The sequence goes on from NZ_JABXGB010000009.1 coordinate 145,210, forward strand.
ATCGTGACACTGAAGTTCATCTGATCACCGTGCCCCATTCAAATCCGGTTCCGGTTGAGAGCGTCGAGGTTGTAGCTCCCAACTTCAAGCAGCGCCTTTCCGGCGTGACCTCGACGATTGTGCAGCTCATTCCTTTGCAACGTGCGAAGGGGCTGAACATTGCCACAATGGGACCGGGTTTGCCGGAAAGCCTGCCGCATTTGGGCTGGGGCGCGCTTTTGTCCTTCTGGTCAGCACCGAAAAACCGCCGCTTCCGGATCTGGCATGCGCGGCGTAATATCGAAATGCTTGCCGGTATTTTCATGCGCGATGTCTTGCGCATGAAGCTGCGGCTGGTGTTCACCTCGGCTGCCCAGCGCAACCACAAGCCTTTCACCAAATGGCTCATCCGCCGCATGAATGCGGTCATCGCCACCAGCGGGCGCTCGGGCAGTTTTCTGGAAGTGCCGCATGAGGTCATCATGCATGGCGTCGATCTGGAACGCTTTCATCCCCCGGTTGGTGAGGAAGACATGTTTGCCGCCTCTGGTCTTCCGGGCAAATATGCTGTCGGTTGTTTCGGGCGCGTGCGGCATTCCAAGGGCACCGATCTCTTCGTCGATGCGATGATTGCGCTTTTGCCGAAATATCCTGAATGGACGGCGATCATCACCGGACGAACCACCGCTGAGCATCAATCTTTCGAGGATGACCTCAAGGCGAAGATTGCCGCCGCCGGTTTGCAGGATCGTATTCTCATTTTGGGTGAAGTCCCCGATATTCGGGTCTGGTATCGCCGCCTGACGCTTTATGTTGCGCCGTCGCGCAATGAGGGATTTGGCCTGACGCCGCTGGAAGCCATGGCGTCGAAGACCGCTGTAGTGGCAAGCGATGCCGGGGCCTATGCCGAAATGATCGTCGACGAAACCGGCAGTTTCGTGCCCGCTGGAGATGGCGAAGCCTTGCGCGAGGCTATTGAGCCTTATCTCGCAGACCCGGCCATGGCCGAGCGTGACGGCGAAACCGCTCTTGCGCATGTGCGCGCCAATTTCCCGCTCGAGAAGGAAGCGGCTGCGATCAGCGGTGTCTATGAGCGCGTATTCGCCGGGCGTGTCTGATCCAAAAGTTGCCATGCCGGTCTGCAAATGGCGATTTCTGCGCTTCCGGTGCTCACGTACCCAATGTACGCTGCGCTCCGGTTCTCGAAATCACCATTTTCGCCACGGCCTGCCGCTTTTTGATTCAGACACTAAAGCATGTCGCGGAAAAGTGGGAACCGGTTTTCCGGTACCGACATGCGTAGAAACAAATAGATAAAGCGCGTCGTATGGGTGGGATAAAACGCGACGCGCTTTAAAGGCCGTGGTGTTCAGAGAATCATCAGCGGTTCGTCCTTGACCGGACGAATGGTCAGCGCGGTGCGGACGGAGTCCACATTTGGTGCTGCGGTCAGTTCCTCGATCACGAAGGTCTGGAACGTGTTCAGATCACGTGCAACGCAATGAAGCAGGAAGTCGGACTCGCCCGAAACCATCCATGCGCGGCGTACCAGCGGCCACTGCTTGGTTTTCTCCGCAAAAGCCTTCAGATCGGCATCAGCCTGACGGTGCAGACCGACCGAACAGAATGCGACCAGATCCTGACCCAGCGCATTGCCGTTGAGAATGGCGCGATAGCCCCGAATGACGCCGCTTTCCTCGAGTTTACGGACCCGGCGAAGGCAGGGAGGTGCCGAAATGCCGACCCGTTCGGCCAGCTCGACATTGGTGATGCGCCCGTTGTTCTGGAGCTCCCGCAGGATTTTCCAATCGATTTCGTCCAGATCGGCCTTGATCGGCATGCATGACTCCGCGCGCAAGGAAATTTCATTCAAGGGTAATTATAGAATATGTGACGCCGTCATGGCGCAATCTAATCATGCTAATATCAAATGAATCCGTGGCGTGTAAACCGTCTAAAGCTCTGTCAACGCACCCAAAAAGCGCGTGTGAACAGGATATATACCGTCACAAGCTCCAGTCGTCCTGCCAGCATCAGGAAGGACAGCACCCAGAGAGCCGGGTCCTGGATGGTGGAAAAATTGCCAACCGGACCGATTGTTTCACCAAGGCCGGGGCCAATATTGGACAGGGCGGTCAGTGCGCCAGTGAAGGCCGATACGAAGTCGAGGCCGAGTGACGCCAGCAGCACCGCGCCGATCACCAGCGATGCGCAATAGAGGAAGAGATAGAGCAGCACGTTCTGGGCGATTTCGCCGGAGATTTCCGATGAGCCATAGCGCATCTTGGTGACGGCATGCGGCACGATTAGGCGCGACAGGCTCGCTTGTGTCAGGCTCCACAGGATGATGAGGCGGTTCATCTTGATACCGCCCGACGTGGAGCCCGCGCAGCTTCCCAGAAACGAGGCGAGGAAGAAAATGCCGAGAGCGGGTGGCCCCCAGAGCGAATAGTCTTCGGTCGCATAGCCGGTGGTCGTGATGACGGACACGAAATGGAACGAGGCCGAAATTAGCGCGTCGCCAAAAGGCACGTCCAGACCAAGCCGCAAGACGACGGCGAGGATGAAGCTGAAGCCGATGACGATGCTGAAGAACAGTTTGACCTGCGGATCTGCCAGCGATTCCAGCCGCTTGGGCATGAAAGCCTTGATGTAGAGCACGAAGGGCAAGGCCGAGAGAATCATGAACACCGTCGCGACAACCAGCAGAAGGCGGTTGCCGTGGTAGAAACCGAGCGAGTTGTCATGCGTGGAAAAGCCAGCCGTGGCCACCGTCGTCAGGCCGTGGTTGATGGCGTCGAACACGCTCATCCCAATCATGAAATAGCTGATGATGCAGGCAGCCGTCAGGCTCAGATAGGCGAGAATAATGCCAAGCGCGATCTGGTTCATGCGCGGCAGGATTTTTTCTGACTTGTCGGAATTTTCCATGTGAAAGAGCGCAAGGCCACCGGCGCGCAGCGACGGCAGCATCAGAAGCGCCAGGCCGATGAAGCCGATACCGCCGATCCAGCAGAGCAGCGACCGCCAGAGCAGAATGCCGCGCTGCATATTATCCAGGCCGGTCAGCGCCGTTGCGCCAGTGGAGGTCACGCCGGACATGGCTTCGAAAAAAGCGGTGGCATAGCTGATCGGCAGATGCGAGAAATAAAGCGGTATCGAGCCGAGGAAAGCTGCGGTCAGCCAGATGCAGACCGTGAGCAGAAAACCGAGGCGGGGCGTGAAACGCACGGACTGGTTCTGCGTCGCAAAAAGGATGAGCGCGGAAAGCGCGCCCGTCGTTGCTGCCGAACGCAGGAAAATCAGCCAGTCGTCGCTGCCGTCGCGCAAGTCGATTGCGGCGGGCAAAAGCATGGCGGCCGCCATGATGAGGCCGAAGCGCGCGCATATGTTGGCGACAGTCTTATAGATGGCGGTCGTCTCCGGCCGTTTGTGGGGCGATTGGCGGACAGTTGAGCGTTGTTTTTCCTGTCTGTTTAACGCGAGATCGACCCGGTCGCAATGCGGGGAGGCGCTTCCTATCGCCTAACTGTCACAAGCTGTGGCTAAAGCGCAGCAAATGCCCGTCAAACCTTGCAAACGGAAAAGGGCAGACCTACCTTGGCCATAATATCAGGGCACAGTTAGGCCGGGTGCGCAGGCGATTCCGGTCAGTCGTGCACCCGCTGCTTTAAATCGATTTTAGGACCGGAGAGGAACCTCATGTCACAGCGTCATGCGCCCGTTATTGTTATCGGCTCAGGTCCTGCTGGTTATACCGCCGCGATTTACGCAGCGCGCGCCATGTTGAAGCCTATCGTCATTGCCGGTCTGCAGCAGGGAGGTCAGCTGATGATCACCACCGATGTGGAAAATTATCCGGGCTATGCCGAGCCGGTGCAGGGCCCATGGATGATGGAACAGATGGCCAAGCAGGCAGAACATGTCGGCGCGGAAATCGTGCACGACATCATCACCGAGGTTGAAACCACGGTGCGCCCGTTCCGCCTGAAGGCCGATTCCGGCGCAGTCTATACCTGTGACGCGCTGATCATCGCGACTGGTGCGCAGGCCAAGTGGCTTGGCCTCGACAGCGAACAGACCTTCATGGGCGGTGGCGTCTCGGCTTGCGCGACCTGCGATGGGTTCTTCTATCGCGGCAAGGACGTGGTTGTGGTCGGCGGCGGCAATACGGCTGTCGAAGAAGCGCTTTACCTGTCGCATATCGCCAAGAGCGTGACCGTGGTGCATCGCCGCGACGGTTTCCGCGCCGAAAAGATCATGCAGGATCGTCTCCTGTCGCGCGCCAATGTCAGTGTGGTCTGGAACAGCGTGATCGATGAAATTCTCGGTACCGAGGCCAAGCCTCCGATGGGCGCGACCGTTACCGGTGTGCGGCTGAAGAATGTCGTGACGGGCGAGACCACGGAAGTCGATACACATGGCGTCTTTGTCGCCATCGGTCATGCGCCTGCCGTGTCGCTGTTCGAAGGCAAGCTGAAGCAGAAGCCGAACGGCTATCTGTGGACGGCGCCCGATTCCACCGCCACGGATGTTCCGGGCATTTATGCCGCTGGCGACGTCACCGACGATATCTACCGTCAGGCCGTGACCGCCGCCGGTATGGGCTGCATGGCAGCGCTCGAAGCCGAGCGCTGGCTGGCCGCACAGGAACCGCTGCACGAAGCAGCGGAGTAACGAGGGGGAAATCGTGGTCGCACCGCTCGACTGGGATAAACTGCGCATTTTTCATGCTGCGGCAGAAGCAGGGTCGTTCACCCATGCCGCGCAGACATTGCATTTGTCGCAATCGGCCATTTCGCGTCAGGTCAGTGCGCTGGAACAGGATGTCGGCGTGCCGCTGTTCCACCGCCACGCGCGCGGGCTGATTTTGACGGAACAGGGCGAAACGCTTTATCGCACGGCGCATGACGTGTTGATGAAGCTGGAAAATGTTCGCTCCAAACTGGCCGAGAGCAAGGAAAAGCCGACGGGACGCCTGCGCGTCACCACGACGGTGGGGCTCGGCTCCGGCTGGCTGATCGAGCGTATTCAGGAATTCGTCGAGCTTTATCCGGATATCCAGCTCCAGCTCATTCTCGACAATGAAGAGCTGGACCTGACGATGCGCCATGCGGATTGCGCTCTGCGTCTGCGTCAGCCGCAGCAGCCGGACCTCATCCAGCGCCGCCTGTTTACAGTGCATATGCACCTTTACGCTTCGGCGGGCTATGTCTCGAAATACGGCAAGCTGAACTCGATCGATGAGATCGACCAGCATCGCATCGTGACATTTGGCGAACCGGCTCCGAGCTATCTGACCGGCCTGAACTGGCTGGAAGTGGCAGGCCGCACCGATGGCAGCACGCGCATCCCGGCCTTGCAGGTCAATAATCTTCTGTCGGTGCGCCGCGCCGTACAGCGTGGCGTCGGCATTGCCGTGCTGCCGGATTACATGGCCGACAAGGAATCCGGTCTGGTGCAGCTCGTGCCGGAACTGGAGGAAATCCCGTCCTTCGATACGTTCTTCTGCTACCCGGAAGCATTGAAGAATTCCGCCAAGCTGCATGCGTTCAGGGATTTCCTGTTCTCCAAGGCGCGCAACTGGACCTATTGATCTCATCCATATGAATGCAAAAGGCCGCGTTGGAGCAACCAACGCGGCCTTTTGTTTTTGGTGTGGCTGCTGATGTGCTGGCCAGCTATTAAGGCAGAGCTGACACCGCCGCCCGCGCTCCCTCATCCTGAGGAGCCGCCGAAGGCGGCGTCTCGAAGGGCGAGGGAGCCTAGACTGGACCTCCCCCTTCGATCCTTCAACGGGCTCAGTATGAGGCTTCGCTCCGCTCCGCACCTCACCCTTCGAGGCTTCGCTCCGCTCCGCACCTCAGGATGAGGGCGTGCGTTGACGCGGAGCGCCCGTTTGCGTTACTTGCGCGGCAGGAGGCGCTGCACGTCCTTGGCGGTGTCGGCGAGGATGTCTTCCGGGGTGGCGGACTGTTCGACCAGACGGGAGAGACCGTCCACGATGGTCTGCGTTACCTTCACGCCGTTGGAGCCGGGGAAGGCATACCACGGCACCATGATCGACATCTGGCTGAGACCGGCCTTGAAGAGCGGGTTTTCTTCGTAGAACTTGCCGAGATATTCATCCGACTTGGCGGCGAGATCGTTGTTCGGCACGTAACCGGTGCCCGGAACCACGACCGAAGCGCCATAAGGACCGGCGGCGAACTTGGCGAATTTCCAGGCGGCATCGACCTTGGACTGGTCTTCGGTGAGGATTACGACCGCGTTGCCACCGGTCGGCAGACGACCCTTTTCCGGGTTGATGAGCGGGATCTTTGCGGTGCGCAGATCAAACTTGTCGCCGACATTCTTGATCGTGTTGCGCAGTGCGCCGGTGGTCTGGAAGGCAAAGCCCACCTTGCCAGCGGCAAAGGCCTGTTCGCCCGCAGCCTTGGTCAGAACCGGCATGCCGCCTTCCTTGACCATGCGGTCAACGAGCTTCAGCGCAGCAAGGCCTTCGGGTCCGTCGAAAGCGACCTTCTTCTCGTCTTCGGTCAGCATGGTGCCGCCTGCGCCGAATAGAAGAGCGGAGAACATCCAGTCGTCACCCTGCCAGCGGAAGTCGATGCCTTCATTGCCGTTGCCGAGCGCCTTGATCTTGCCGCCGAGCGCGATCACTTCGTCCCAGGTGGTGGGCGGCGTGTCGGGGTTGCCACCGGCAGCGCGCACCAGATCGGCATTGTAGTACATGATAGGGTTGGAGGTCGCGAAAGCAAGGCCGACCTGACGGTCGCCGACGCGGGCGAGACTGAGGATATGATCAGTGAAGCCCTGCGCTTCCATATCCTTTTCCTTCTCGACCAGTGGCTTCATGTCGACGCCGATATTGCGTTCGGCCAGAACGCGCAGGCGATTGAGACCGGTGAAGGTGATATCCGGCATTTCCGACGTGCCAGCTTGACGCATGATCGTCTGGATGCCTTCTTCATAGGTGGCGGAAGGGCTGACGAAGTTGATCTTGATGTCCGGATTTTCTTCCATGAATTTTTTCGAGATGTCGGCCATGACATCCTTGAAGAAGCCGGGCATCGGATAATGCACATTGAGCGTGGTGTCTGCGAAAGCGGGCGAGCCGAGGCCGGTTGCGATGGCCAGAGCGGCAAAAGTGCTTGCGAGTCGTTTCATGGATAACTCCTGTATGTGAGATAGGCGAAAGAGGTCAGCCTTTGAGACCGGTCAGGGTGATGCCCTCGATGAAGCGGCGCTGGGCGGCGAGAAAGGCCAGCAGCAAAGGCAAGGTGATGATGAGCGTTGCCGCCATCAGCGCGCCGTAGTCGTCACCGGCTTCGGCGGCGCGGAAATAGAGCAGGCCGAGCGGCGGCGTGGCGCGTTCCATGCCGTTGACGACGATCAGCGGCCAGAACAGATCGTTCCAGTGCGCAACAACCGAGAAGATCGAGAATGCCGTGATAGCAGGCCATGCATTTGGCACGATCACGCGCATGACAATGCCTGCTTCCGACATGCCGTCGAGGCGGGCGGCGCTGATGAGATCGTCGGGCATGGCGCGGAAGAATTGCAGGAACAGGAATATGCCGAATACCGAGATGAAGAACGGTGCGCTGAGCGCAAAATAGCTGTTCAGCACGCCAAGCTGGTTGAAGCCGACATAGATGGGCAGCGCGGTTGCGTGGATCGGCACCAGCAGTCCCAGCATGACGAGAACCATCATGGTGCGCTGGCCGCGAAAGTTGAGTTTCGCCATGGCATAGGCGCATGGAATGGCGATCACCACCTGCACCACCAGCACCAGTCCACAGACCACAACGCCGTTGAAGAGCAGCAGCCCCATGGGTACGCGGGTGAGGGCTTTGGCGACATTGTCCCAAAGCGCCCAGTTCTGCGGGATCAGCGAGAGCGACGACGAGAAAATGTCCTGCTGCGACTTGGCTGCGGTGGACAGCATGAAGATGTATGGCGCGAGGAAAAGCTGCGCGCCGAACGAGAGAAGGCCGAGGCGAAACGAGCGGGCGAATGACATATCCGTTTCCTCAATAATGCGTGCGGCGGTCCAGCACACGGAACTGGAGCAGCATCAGGACGATCAGCACGGCGAGGAAAATCACGGTCATGGCCGAGGCGTAACCGACGCGCAGGAACACAAAGCCTTCCTGATAGATGCTCCAGAGCAGGACTTCGGTGGCCTTGTTTGGCCCGCCTTCGGTGAGCGTCTTGACGGTTTCGAACACCTTGACCGCATTGATGATGCTGATTGTCGTCACGAAGAGCGTCGTGGGGCCGAGCAGCGGCCATGTGACGAGACGAAAGCGCTCCCAGCTGCTTTTCACGCCGTCCACTTCGGCGGCGGAATAGAGTTCGCGCGGAATGGCAGTCAGCCCGGCCAGAAACAGCACCATGTTGAAGCCGACGCTCTGCCAGACGCCGATCAGCGCAAGGCTGAATAGCGCCGTATCGCTGGAGCCGAGCCAGTTGGGGCCGGTAATGCCGACCATGCCGAGAAGGGTGTTCACGGGGCCAAGGGTCGGATGCAGCAGATATTGCCAGACGGTCGCCATGGCGACGAGAAGCGAGGCAACAGGCAGAAAATAGACAGTGCGGAAGAAAGACTTTCCGCGCACTTCGCCTTCGATGAGAAGCGCGACGCCGAGGCCGAGAAACACCGAGGCCGGTGCGACAATGGCCGTATAGATCGCCGTGTTCTTCAAAGAGATGAGAAAAGTGCGGTCGCTAAACAGTTCGACATAATTGTCGAGGCCGATGAATTCGAAACCGGCATAGCCGAGTTCGTAATTGGTGAAGCTCCAGAACAAGACTGCTGCGGTCGGCAGAAGGATCAGCAGCACCGTCAGGAGAATGGCGGGGGAGGCGAGTTTCCAGGCCAGTCGCTCCTCGCGCCGCCGCGCATTTTCGGCGGCAGTGCGGGCGCTGACTGCGCCGGGCCTAGCAAGAGCGAGATCAGACATGAGCCGGAGCCTTTTCCGCCGGTGCGAGGGTCACCACATTTCCGGCAGGCTGGCGCAGGCGCGCGCCGTCATCGCCGAAGAGATAGGCGTTTTCCGCATCGAAATGCAGGCCGACAGGCAGACCGGGTGCAATGTGATCGGCCTTGACAGGGGCGAGCTTCACGATCAGTTCCTGCGCGGAGCCGGGCGCTTTCAGGTAAACCAACACTTCGGAGCCGAGGAATTCGATGCGCGAGACGGTTCCGCTAATGCCGGTCTTGTCATGCGGGCGCAGACGGAAATGTTCCGGGCGGATGCCGACACGGATCGTTGTGCCCGCATAGGCGGCGACGTTTTGCAGGATCGGGCGGCCCGCGAAATGGACACTGCCCTGATCGCTGACCAAGGCGTCCAGAATGTTGATGCGCGGGGTGCCGATGAACTGGGCCACTTCGATATGGCGCGGATCGTTATAGATCGCGGTGGGCGTGTCGATCTGGAGCAGCTTGCCGCCCATCATCACCGCCACACGGTCGGCCATGCTCAGCGCCTCAGCCTGATCGTGGGTGACATAGATCGTCGGCACGCCAGCGCGGCGGTGCAGTTCCACAATCTCGGCGCGGGTATGAACGCGCAGATTGGCATCGAGATTGGACAAAGGCTCGTCCATCAGGAAAACGCCGGGCTGGCGCACGAGCGCACGGGCAAGTGCAACGCGCTGGCGCTGGCCGCCCGACATCTGGCCGGGCTTGCGGTCGAGAAGATGGTCGATTTTCAGGCTGGCGGCGGTGGTTTTCACCTGTTTCTGGATCGCGGCGCGCTTGGCGCGCTGGCCTGGAACCAGTGGTCCAACGACGGGCAGGCGTTCGGTCGTCGTCATGTCGCGCATGGCGAGCGGCACGGCGATGTTCTGCGCGGCGGTCAGATGCGGATACAAAGCGTAGGACTGGAAGACCATCGCGATATTGCGGTCGGCGGGATGCGCGCCGGTGATGTCGCGGCCAGCCAGCGCGACATTGCCTTCATCGGCATGGTCGAGCCCGGCAAGAATGCGCAAAAGCGTGCTCTTGCCGCAGCCAGACGGGCCGACGAGGGCGATGAATTCGCCCTCCGCCACGTCGATGCTGATGCCGTCCAGAATGCGGTTGCCGCCATAGGACTTCCCGATATCGCGGATGGCAAGCGTGCTCATTGGGTTGCCTCTTCCGTGACTTTCGCGCCGTCGCCCGCATGATGCGGATAGACCTCATGCACCACATCGTCGATCACGTAGGGCGTCAGTTCATCAATGCGCACGATGGCGCTGGTGGCTGCTTCGCCAAGTTCATGCACGACAGCGCCGAGAATACGCTCGCCTGGCAGATCGCGTTCCATCGCGCCGACGATGAAGGCCGCCGCCGGTCCCCAGACATAGCGCGTGCCGAACGCTTCGCCCTTCCATGCCCGGTGCAGGTGGCCGCTGGCGTGAAGCTGCACGTTATACTGCGCGAAGAGATCATAGAGACGCTGGCGCGCCACCGGGCGGATGCCCCAATAGCCGCTGTCGCCTTCTTCCGGATCGTCGACGAAGAGTGGCTTGTGCGCGAAAACGGCGACGGGCTTGCCGTCTGCGTTTTCCAGAACGTTTTCCAGCCACTGGAACTGGTCTTCTTCCTGTTCGCTGCCGGTGCCGATGATAAGGCTGTTGAGGCCGACGATCAGCCAGTCACCGAGGTCCTTGGCCCAGCGGTCTGGACCGATATGGCGCTGCCAGCGCGCAAGGCGCTCGGCATTGACCGGCTGGTGGCTTTCCGGCAGATGGCCGATGTCGTGATTGCCCGGCACGCTGAGGACGGGCGCGGAGAGCTGTTCGAAACAACTGCGGCAGAATTCGAGATCAGCTTCGATATCGGCGCCATCGACGGCAAGATCGCCGGTGTGAATGATGAGATCGGGCTTCTGCTGCTCGATCCACGCCACGAGCGGTTCCCAGTTCGGGTTGAAATGTGTCTTGATCGGGCTGAGATGGGTGTCGGTGATTTGAACGATCCGCATGGGCGCGCTCCCTCATGGCTTGTGAGATGTTCGCAGCGATCACCGTCTTCTCCGGTGGCCGCTTCACGCCGGATGCGTTCTCCCCGCATCGGCTCTGCCGGGGCTTTTAGGCCTGTTTTGTGACAGTCCTGATGCGCCGCAATGACAGTTGGATGACATCTTCTGTGGGGAATCAGCGGAAGGTGATTTGCTGATTTTGCAGGCAGTTAGGTTGTATCGATGCCTGTTCCATAGGCGCTCTGATTTGCATCCAACCGCTCATTGGGCGGGCAAGATTTAGCTAACTATTTGATTGTATTTAAAATAAGTGCCTGAACGAGCTATGCGCAGGATGCATGGCAGCTTTGCGCTAAAGTTGCATTGCAAAAATGATGAGCAGGGAGCATATAACAATCATCTCAGCGCCGCGTTTCCTCCTCCCATTTGCGCGGGCTGAGTGTTCCCCTCTGGAGGTTTGCCTCAAAGGCACCTTCAAAACTCAAAGCCAGACATTTGTCTGGCTTTTTTTTTGGCTTTTCGCCTGTTATTGGCCGCGACGGCTGAACACAACAAACTACAAATGCTGATCACCTTCCAGCTGTCTGTTCTGACAGGGCGAAGCCACGTGCTGTTTTTCCGTGAAAGTGCGGATACGACAAAGGGGCCTTGCGGCCCCTTTGTTATTCGCTATTCAGAAGCTTTTGTTCTTACGCATGTCTTTGTCTCGAAACCGGTTCCCACTTTCGGGAGAAATGCTTAGCGCAGGCTGGCGCAGAAGCGCTGGATACGGGTGCAGGCTTCTTCGAGCAGCTCATCGGACGTTGCATAGGAAATGCGGAAGTTCGGTCCAAGACCGAAAGCCGAACCGTGAACCACGGCAACGCCTTCTGCTTCCAGCAGTTCGGTGACGAAATCTTCGTCCGTTTCGATGACCTTGCCAGCTTCGGTTTTCTTGCCGATCAGGCCAGCGCAGGACGGATAGACGTAGAATGCGCCTTCCGGTGTCGGGCACTGGATGCCCTTGGCCTGATTGAGCATCGATACGACCAGATCGCGACGAGCCTGGAAAATTTCCTTGTTCTTCGGGATGAAGTCCTGCGTGCCGTTCAGCGCTTCAACCGCTGCCCACTGGGCGATCGAGCAGGCACCGGAAGTCTGCTGACCCTGCACCATGTCCATGGCCTTGATGAGTTGCAGCGGGCCAGCGGCGTAACCGATGCGCCAGCCGGTCATGGCATAGGCCTTGGAAACGCCGTTCATGGTCAGCGTGCGGTCATAGAGCGACGGCTCGACCTGAGCAGGGGTCGTGAAGACGAAATCGCCGTAGACCAGATGCTCATACATGTCGTCGGTCAGGATCCAGACCTGCGGGTGACGCACAAGAACGTCTGTCAGCGCCTTCAGCTCGGCTTCCGTATAGGCAGCGCCCGTCGGGTTCGACGGCGAGTTGAAGATCAGCCACTTGGTCTTCGGCGTGATCGCCTTTTCCAGATCGGCAGCGGTTAGCTTGAAATTGTCTTCGATCTTGGTGTTGATGAACACCGGCGTACCGCCGTTGATCGCAACCATTTCCGGATAGCTGACCCAGTAAGGGGCAGGCACGATGACTTCATCGCCGGGGTTCAGCGTGGCCATGAAGGCGTTGAACAAAATCTGCTTGCCGCCGGTGCCGACGATGACCTGATCCGGCGTATAGTCGAGGCCGTTTTCGCGCTTGAACTTGGCGACGATGGCCTTGCGCAGCTCAGGAATACCGGCCACAGGCGTGTACTTCGTTTCGCCGCGATTGATCGCGTCGATGGCGGCCTGCTTGATATTGTCCGGCGTGTCGAAATCGGGTTCGCCCGCACCAAGACCGATCACGTCCTTGCCTTTGGCTTTCAGTTCGCGTGCTTTCTGGCTGACCGCGATGGTCGCAGATGGCTTTACACGGGAAAGGGCGTCGGCGAGAAATGCCATGATAGATCTCCATAGATGGCAGGCTCTGTTAACCGCACTGGGAACGGCGCGGTTTTGCGGATTTTCTATGTCGCATCGGCACGGGAATCGCAACAGATGGATTGACTTTTCGCCCGTGAATCCGGGTTTTCTCGAAATTGTGTTGCGAAAAGTGTCGGATAGATCAGTCTTGCTGACATAATATCTCAATGAAACTGATTAGACAGGATGCTGTCCGCGCGTCGATATGGTTTTTTGAAACAGGAGATTTTCATGCTGACCATTTACGCCCAACCCGATTCAGGAAATTGCTACAAGCCCCGCCTTCTGCTTGCCTTGCTGGGCAGGCCTTTTCGGCATGTCACGGTTTCGTCGCTCGACGGCTCGACGCGCAAGCCGGACTATCTCGCCAAAAATCCCAACGGAAAGGTGCCATTGCTGGAGCTGGAGGACGGGCGACTGCTGGCAGAATCGAACGCCATGCTGCTCTATCTGGCGGAAGGAACGCCGTTTCTGCCCAAGGACGCCTATGAGCGGGGGCTTGTCTATCAATGGCTGTTCTTCGAACAATATAGCCATGAGCCCCATGTGGCCGTGCGCCGGGCGCTGATGCTCTATCCGGAGCGGGCACGGGATGCGACGCCGGAACGTCTGGCCTCAACGCTCGCCGGTGGCAACAAGGCGCTTGGCGTCATGGAAACACAGCTTGAAAAGACGCCCTATCTGGCGGGCGAGACTTATACGGTCGCCGATATCGCGCTCTATGCCTATACGCATGAGGCGCATCTGGGCGGCTTCGACATGCAGCAATATCCCGCGGTTCAGGCCTGGCTCAAGCGCGTTGCGGCCCATCCGGGCCATGTGGCGCTCGACTGGCTGCCTTGAGAGCCTGTTCTAAAAGTCGCCCTGTGTGGCTGCAAATGGCAATTTTCTCCATTCCGGTGCTCACGTACCCAAAGTACGCTCCGCTCCGGTACTCGAAAATCACCATTTTCGCACACACATGCCGCTTTTTGATTCAGGCTCGGAGAATTTTCTCTGATTCCAAAAAATTAGAGCGCCGGTCAGACCGGCGCTCCAATGTTTTCATGTCACATTCGTGCACAAGCCAGATGAAACATCCGGCGGCAAAATGTCTTAGGCTGCGACGAGGTTGTCGGCAGACGAACGGCCCGAACGGCGGTCCTGCACGATCTCGTAGGTGACCTTCTGGCCTTCGTTGAGCGTGGCAAGGCCAGCGCGCTGAACGGCAGAGATGTGAACGAAAATGTCCGTGCCGCCCTGGTCAGGCTGAATGAAGCCGAAACCCTTGGTCGTGTTGAACCATTTAACTGTTCCCGTAGCCATGGGAATGTCCTTTGTAACGATAGTAATTTTTAGTCCGCATGCTCCGCATACGTCCCTGTGGATCGAATTTATGGACAGGAGATCGTCAGGAAGCACGGCAGGCCGCACGGGTCTCAAAGTCACTCGACCGAAAAATCGATTGCCGGACTATATGCGACAAATTTGACCAGCACAAGAGAGCTAGGATGTGTGTCTGGCCATGGTTTTGCTAAAAAAATCGCAGCTTTAACGTCAACGCTAGGTATTTTTTATCTAAAACGCCGCCGTATCAGCGATTGCGCGCATGGTCGCTCTTTTTTGAAGGTGTTGCGACCTTACTATTAAGACGGGCAATAGATCGGTCCTGCCAGAAAAGACAGATCTAAAGTCAGAGCCCGAACGAGACATCGCTTTTCTTTGACTTTTGCGTGATATGCATAATGCGCATGTTGCGAATGGCCCGCGATTTCGTCACAGGGATTCGCGAACGGCACGTGGCGAGGCAAATATGACGTCTGAACCGGAACAGAAGCAGCCGAAGCGCAGCGCGCAAAGGAAAAGCCGCAAGCGAGGGAAGTCCCAGCGCGTTGGTATCAAGGGCTTGCTCACCCGTCAGCCGGTCCGGGACGGCAATGATCTGTTCTCACAGGTCTCGATGATGACCGGCGCTTTCTGGAATTCGCCAGTGCGCACCACGCTGATTGCACTCGGAACCGGCATTTTCGTGCTGATCGTGCTGATTGCGATTGGGCAGGTGGCCATCAACCGCTGGAACGAGCCGTTTTACGATGCGCTGGCGCGCAAGGATTTGCAGGCGTTCTTCCAGCAGCTGATGGTGTTCTTCGGTATTGCGGGCACATTGCTGGTGCTCAATGTCGCCCAGACATGGCTGAACCAGATGTTCAAGCTGAAGATGCGTGAAGGGCTGGCGCGCGATCTCGTTGGTCAATGGCTGGTGCCGGGGCGCGCCTTTCGGCTCGCCAATGCGGGCGAGATCGGCATTAATCCCGATCAGCGCCTGCATGAAGATGCGCGCCACCTTGCCGAAACATCCTGCGATCTCGGTATCAACCTGCTGCAATCGACCGTCATTCTGTTGAGCTTTGTCGGCGTATTGTGGTCGCTGTCGAGCGGATTTATTTTCAATATTGGCGGTTATAGCTTCCCGATTCCCGGCTATATGGTGTGGGCGGTGATCATATATGCCGCGTCCGCATCGTGGCTGACATGGATCGTCGGGCGCAACCTCGTCAATATCAATGCCAATCGTTATGCGCGCGAGGCGGATTTCCGCGCCTCGCTGATGCGCGTCAATGAGCATCTCGATTCGGTCACCCTTTCGCGCGGTGAGGCGGATGAGCGCCGCCGTCTCGACCTCGATATCGACGCCGTGCTGGCTGCGATCCGCAAGATCGTCTATGCGACCACGCGACTGACATGGGTGACGGCTGGTTATGGCTGGCTCACCATCGTCGCGCCGATTCTGGTCGCCGCACCGGTGTATTTCTCTGGCGGACTGACCTTCGGTGGTCTGATGATGGCCGTCGGCGCGTTTACGCAGGTGCATAATTCACTGCGCTGGTTCGTGGATAATTTCTGTGCCATTGCCGACTGGCGCGCCACACTGCTTCGTGTCGCCACTTTCCGTCAGGCAATTCTGCGCATGGATGAGTTGGGTCATCTCGACCGGCACGTCGATCTGGCCGTCAACGAAGGCGATAGGATCAGTCTCGATGATGTGTCGATTGCGGCACCCGATGGCTGTTTGCGCCTGTCGAAGAGCGCCTTCGCGGTCAAGCCGGGCGAACGGGTGTTGGTAACCGGCGGCACCGAAACCCAACGCACCTTGCTCTTTCGGGCGCTTGGCGGTCTGTGGCCATGGGGCGAGGGGCGGATCGGCATGCCAGCCAATGACGGCGTAGCCTTCATGCCACGTGCGCCTTATTTCCCGCCCGGGACATTGAAGAGCGTCATCGTCTATCCATTCGACCTGAAGAAATTCTCGCCCGAAGCGCTGGAGGGCGTGTTGCAGCGCGCCGGGCTTGACCGGCTTATCGGCAGTCTCGACTACGCCACACGCTGGGAACGGGTGCTGACCGATGACGAGCGGCAATGTCTCGCTTTCGCCCGCCTCATTCTGCAAAAGCCGCAATGGATCATCATCGATGGCGCGCTGGATGGTCTCGATGCCGAAGCCTATGATCGCATCCGGGACATTTTGACCACTGAGCTGAAAGACGCTGCTGTGATCCATCTGGGCAAGCCGCATCTGCATAACGGGTTTTTCTCCCGGCAGGTCAATCTGGAAGATGATCCCGATGGCAAGCCGCTGGAAATTCCCGCTTTAAAGAGCGCATGAAAAAAGCCGCCGGATCGCTCCGGCGGCTTTTTTCATTATCTGTAAAACAGATTATGCGCGGAAGTAATCCTGCAGCGGACGCACTTCCAGCGAACCGGCCTTCAGCGCCGCGATGGCTTCGGCCGCTGATTCTGCGCCTGCCATCGTGGTGTAGTAAGGCAGCTTCTGCATCAGCGTTGCGCGGCGGATCGACTTGGAGTCGGACACGGCGCTGGCGCTGTCGGTGGTGTTGAAGACCAGATGGATCTGACGGTTGCGGATCGCATCTTCCACATGTGGACGGCCTTCGATGACCTTGTTGACCTTGATCGCCTCGACGCCATTGTCAGCGAGGAAACGCTGCGTGCCGCCGGTTGCCATCACGCGGAAGCCGAGGCTTGCGAGCTTGCGCACAGGTGCCAGAACGCGTTCCTTGTCTTCGTCGCGCACCGACACAAACACCGTGCCTTCACGCGGCAGTTCCACGCCGGCACCAAGCTGCGCCTTGGCGAAAGCCAGTGCGTAGTCGTAGTCGAGGCCCATGACCTCGCCGGTTGAACGCATTTCCGGTCCGAGCAGCGTATCGACGCCGGGGAAACGAGCGAACGGGAACACGGCTTCCTTGACCGCGATATGCGGGCGCGATGGGGCCTGCGGCTTGCCGCCATAAGCGCCGAGCGCTGCTTCAAGGCTTTCGCCAGCCATGATGCGGGCCGCGACCTTGGCAATCGGGGTGCCGATGGTTTTGGCAACGAACGGCACCGTACGCGAAGCGCGCGGATTCACTTCGAGGATGAAGATTTCGCCATCCTTGATCGCGAACTGCACGTTCATCAGGCCGCCGACATTGAGCGCCTTGGCCAATGCTTCGGTCTGACGTTCGAGTTCGGCGACGGTTTCAGCCGAGAGCGAGTGAACCGGCAGCGAGCAGGCGCTGTCGCCGGAGTGAATACCGGCTTCTTCGATATGCTCCATGATGCCCGACACAAAGCTGTCCTTGCCATCGCAGAGGCAATCGACGTCCACTTCGATGGCCTGGGTGAGATAGGTATCGAACAGCAGCGGGTTCTTGCCGAGCAGGGTGTTGATCTGGCCGGTCTTGTCGTTCGGATATTTCGCCTTGATGTCCTCCGGGACCAGTTCCGGCACGGTGTCGAGCAGATAGGCTTGCAGCGTGCGCTCGTCATGGATGATCTGCATGGCGCGGCCACCCAGAACATAGGACGGGCGAACGACCAGCGGGAAGCCGAGGTCAGCGGCGACGAGGCGAGCCTGTTCGACCGAATAGGCAATGCCGTTCTTCGGCTGGTTCAGGTCGAGCTTGACCAGAAGCTTCTGGAAGCGGTCGCGATCTTCCGCAAGGTCGATGGCGTCCGGCGAGGTGCCGAGGATCGGAATGCCGGCCTTTTCAAGTGCATTGGCGAGCTTGAGCGGGGTCTGGCCGCCGAACTGGACAATCACGCCGTGCAGGGTGCCCTTTTCCTGTTCAACACGCAGGATTTCCAGCACGTCTTCCGCCGTCAGCGGTTCGAAATAGAGGCGGTCCGAGGTGTCGTAATCGGTCGAAACCGTTTCCGGGTTGCAGTTGATCATGATGGCTTCATAATCGGCGTCGCCGAGCGCGAAGGCAGCATGGCAGCAGCAATAATCGAACTCGATGCCCTGACCGATACGGTTCGGCCCACCGCCGAGAATGACGACCTTCTTGCGATCCGAAACTTCAGCTTCCGAACGTGGCTGACCGACGAAGGGCGTTTCATAGGTCGAGTACATGTAAGCAGTCGGCGAAGCGAATTCGGCGGCGCAGGTATCGATGCGCTTATAGACCGGATGCACGTCGAGATCGGCGCGCAGCTTGGCCACGTCCGCAGCGTCCTTGTTCGTCAGGCTGGCAAGGCGCGCGTCGGAGAAGCCCATTGCCTTCAGCATGCGCAGGTTTTCAGCGTCCTGCGGCAGACCATGTTCGCGAATGCGCTCCTCGGTCAACACGATGGCTTCGATCTGTTCGAGGAACCATGGGTCGATCTTGGAGGCGTCATGCACCTGCTCGACAGTCAGGCCGAGGCGCATGGCCTGCGCGACCATGCGCAGACGATCCGGCGTCGGCGTGCCGATGGCGGCGCGGATGGCGTTCTTCTCGTCGCCGTCCTCGATGCCGGGAATGGCGATTTCGTCAAGGCCGGTCAGGCCGGTTTCAAGACCCCGCAGCGCCTTCTGCAAGCTTTCCTGAAAAGTGCGGCCAATGGCCATCACTTCACCGACCGACTTCATGGCGGTGGTCAGGATCGGCGAGGAGCCGGGGAATTTTTCGAAAGCGAAACGCGGGATCTTGGTGACGACATAGTCGATCGACGGTTCGAACGAGGCTGGCGTCGCGCCGCCGGTGATGTCGTTGTCGAGTTCGTCCAGCGTGTAGCCGACAGCGAGCTTGGCCGCGACTTTGGCAATCGGGAAGCCGGTAGCCTTGGAAGCGAGCGCCGAAGAACGTGAGACGCGCGGGTTCATTTCAATGACGATCATGCGGCCATTGGCCGGGTTGATCGCGAACTGTACGTTGGAGCCGCCGGTTTCAACGCCGATCTCGCGCAGCACCGCAATCGAGGCGTTACGCATGATCTGGTATTCTTTGTCGGTCAGCGTCAGCGCAGGCGCGACCGTGATCGAATCGCCGGTGTGTACACCCATCGGATCGAGGTTTTCGATCGAGCAGATGATGATGCAGTTGTCCGCCTTGTCGCGGACGACTTCCATTTCATATTCTTTCCAGCCCAGAACCGACTCTTCGATCAGAACTTCGGTGGTCGGCGATGCGTCCAGACCGCGTTCGATGATTTCGAAGAATTCCTGACGGTTATAGGCGATGCCGCCGCCGGTGCCGCCGAGCGTGAAGCTCGGGCGGATGATGGCCGGAAGGCCAACCACGTCGAGCGCCTGCGCCGCCTTGGCGAGCGCGTGGGTCATGTAGCGCTGCTTGCGTTCGACTTCGCCGAGCTGCCATTCGGTTTCCAGCTTGTCGAGGGCCTTGTCCAGCGCGTCGCCCGAATATTGCGACTTCACTTCAGCGCGCTTGGCTTCATGACGCTTGCGGTCTTCGTCCTTGATTTCGGTGGCGTTGGCGAGGCGGGATTCCGGCGTATCGAGGCCGATCTTGTCCATGGCTTCACGGAACAGCGCGCGATCTTCGGCCTTGTCGATGGCCTCGGCATTGGCGCCGATCATCTCGACATTGTAGCGCTCCAGCACGCCCATGCGGCGCAGCGACAATGCGGTGTTCAGCGCGGTCTGGCCGCCCATGGTGGGCAGCAGCGCGTCCGGACGTTCCTTGGCGATGATCTTGGCGACGACTTCCGGCGTGATCGGCTCGATATAGGTCGCGTCCGCCAGATCGGGGTCGGTCATGATCGTGGCCGGATTGGAGTTGACGAGGATGATGCGGTAGCCTTCCTCTTTCAACGCCTTGCAAGCCTGCGTGCCCGAATAATCGAATTCGCAAGCCTGGCCGATGACAATGGGGCCCGCGCCGATAATCAGGATCGATTTGATATCTGTACGTTTCGGCATGGGCGCTCATCCTATCTTCTTCGCGCGCATGATCTTGTCCGAAAACCGGTTCCCATTTTCGGGATCATGCTCTTGTTTCACGCATGTCGTGGTCTCGAAACCGGTTCCCACTTTCGAGAGACATGCTGCTTAGCCTGCCAGAAAAGCCCGCACGGTTTTCCGGCGGGTTGGCAGCTTATGAATTCTGTGGGCTAAGCGGGCCTTATAGGCAATGATGACCCAAAGCGGAACCCCACAAATACGCTTATTTCAAAGAAAATGCGGGCATTCACGAAAAATCTTCGTCATTTATCTGTCTTATGCCGGTCGAGTTCGATCACGATCAGCCACCAGCCATGACAGATGGCGTGTTAGCGTGCCATAATTGGTGTGGTTTTGTTACGCCGGAGTTGCCGTTTGTGATTTGCGTGCCATTTACTTTTTATATTGCGGTGGCAACTCTTTATGCGACAATTATACGAGATAATATTTTGCGCCGCGGGGTTTACAGCGGCCGGTGTTGAGGGAGTGGGTGCATGCGCTGGCAAGGTCGTAGGCAAAGTGACAATGTGGAAGACCAGCGTAGCGGCGGTGGCGGCATAGGCGGTGGCCAGGGCAGCGGTTTCGGCGGTGGCGGGCCGGGCTTCAAGGTCGTGCGCGGAGGCGGGCTTTCCGGCATTCTCATTCTGGTCGTGATGTTCTTCGTGCTGCGCGCCTTCGGTATCGATCCGATACCGATTCTGTTCGGCAGCGGCGGCATGGACTCGTCCGTGCAGACGCAACAGCAGTCCAGTGGTCGCACGGCTGCCGAGGGCGGCGCCGTCGCCAATGACGAGATGACCCAGTTTGCCCGCACGGTGCTTGCCGAAACAGAAGATGTCTGGAGCGGTATTTTCCAGTCGCGTGGCCAGACCTATACCAAGCCGACCATGGTTCTCTTCAGCGGGCAGGTGCGTTCGGCCTGTGGTTTCGCTTCGGCTGCATCCGGGCCGTTCTACTGCCCCGGCGACCGCAAGCTCTATATCGATCTGAGCTT
This sequence comes from Ochrobactrum sp. C6C9, assembly GCF_022627935.1. Classification (NCBI taxonomy): domain Bacteria; kingdom Pseudomonadati; phylum Pseudomonadota; class Alphaproteobacteria; order Hyphomicrobiales; family Brucellaceae; genus Ochrobactrum; species Ochrobactrum sp. C6C9. Next base: position 166,328 of record NZ_JABXGB010000009.1, read on the forward strand.
CTATGACGAACTGGCGAACCGTTTCGGCGCATCGGGCAATTTCGCGCAGGCCTATGTGCTGGCGCATGAAGTCGGGCACCATGTCCAGAACCTGCTCGGCATTCTGCCGAAGTTCAACCAGATGCGTCAGCAGATGAACGAAGTGCAGGCCAATCAGATGTCGGTACGCGTCGAGCTTCAGGCTGATTGTTTCGCCGGGATCTGGGGCTATTACACCGAGCAGAAGGGCATTCTGGAAACGGGTGATCTTGAAGATGCGCTTAATGCGGCGCACCAGATCGGCGATGATACCTTGCAGCGCCGCAGTCAGGGCTATGTCGTGCCGGAAAGTTTCAACCACGGCACATCGGCTCAGCGGGCCAAGTGGTTCAAGCGCGGCTTTGATACAGGCAAGCTCGAATCCTGCGATACATTCAGCGGCGACGTCTAATCCGCTCGAAATATGCGGTAAAAGGCGGCTACGGCCGCCTTTTTCTTTGCAGCTTAAGCGGTGTTTGGCAGCAATTCTGCCGACTTTCATCAAGCAGGCTTGTCGTAGAATAATTTTCCCTATAAAGGGTCTGCATCGGCGCGGCCCTTTTCCAAATCATGCGTGACGCTCAGTTTTGAGCGGCGATGACGCGCGATCCTTTCCAACAATCAAAACATGATGCTTTCTGCGGCACATCCGCATGAGCATATTTCAGGTGTTCCAATGCTTGACCCCAAATTCGTAAAGCGGGGCCTTTGGCTGGTCTTCATGACGCTGTTTCTCGATATTATCGGGATCGCGATCATCATGCCGGTTCTGCCAGCCTATCTCGAAGAACTGACCGGCGCGGATGTCAGCACCGCTGCAGTCGATGGCGGTTGGCTGCTTCTGGTCTATGCGGCGATGCAGTTTCTGTTCGCGCCGCTGATCGGAAATCTCAGCGACCGTTTCGGACGGCGGCCCGTTCTGCTGGCCTCAATTTTGACATTTGCAATCGACAATCTCATATGCGCGCTGGCAACCTCATTCTGGATGCTGTTCGTCGGACGTGTGCTGGCGGGCATCAGCGGCGCAAGCTTTGCGACCGCATCCGCCTATATTGCGGATGTCAGCGATGACAGCAATCGCGCGCGCAATTTCGGCCTGATCGGCATTGCCTTCGGCGTGGGCTTTGCGCTTGGGCCGGTTCTCGGGGGCCTGCTTGGTGAATTCGGTCCGCGCGTTCCGTTCTACGGGGCGGCGCTCTTGTCCTTCATCAATTTCGTGCTGGCCTACTTCCTGCTGCCGGAAACGCTATCCCTGCAAAACAGGCGCAGTTTCCAGATCGGACGCGCCAACCCACTCGGTGCGCTGAAGCAGTTGCGCAGCTATCCCGGCATCGGCTGGGTGATGGCGGTCTTCTTCCTGTACTGGCTGGCCCATGCGGTCTATCCGTCGGTCTGGGCCTTTGTCGGCGCCTATCGCTATAATTGGAACGAGGCACAGATCGGCCTGTCGCTTGGCATGTTCGGTATCGGTACAGCGTTCGTTATGGCAGTCGTGCTGCCGCGCGCTCTGCCTATTCTGGGCGAACGGCGCACGGCGATCATCGGCGTGCTGTTTGCCGGTCTCGGTCTGACGGGCTATGCAATCGCCTGGGAGGGCTGGATGGTCTATGCGGTCATCTTCCTGACCGCTCTGGAAGGCTTCGCCGATCCACCGCTGCGCAGTATCGCTGCGGGCAAGGTGCCGCCTTCCGCGCAAGGTGAGTTGCAGGGCGCGCTGACCAGCGTTTCGAGCATCACGACGATTATCGGGCCGCTGCTCTTCACGCAGTTGTTCAGCCATTTTACCGGCGCGAATGCCCCGTTCGACTTCGCCGGTATGCCCTATGCGGTTGCAGCTGGGTTGATCTTCATTGCGCTGGTCGTGGTGGTGGCGCGGGTGCATCCGAAGCCAAAGTCGAAGCCTGTGGACGCTTAGACGCCCACATTGGAGTATGAAAAAAGCCGGGGTGTTTGCCCCGGCTTTTTATTTTTCTCACAATAAGTTAACCGCGAAACCTCAGTTTTGGATTCACGCAGCCTGTTCGCGTTCCGGCAGAAGAGCTTCGCCCTTCTTTTCGCGGATCAGATTGATGAACCGGCGGAAGAGGTAGTGCGAGTCCTGCGGGCCGGGCGAAGCTTCCGGATGGTGCTGGACGGAGAAGACCGGCTTGCCGATGACGCGCAGGCCGCAATTGGTGCCGTCGAACAGCGAGACATGGGTTTCTTCGACATCTTCCGGCAGCGATTCGGAATCGACTGCAAAGCCGTGGTTCATCGAGACGATTTCCACCTTGCCGGTCGTGTAGTCCTTCACCGGATGGTTGGCGCCGTGATGGCCCTGATGCATCTTCTCGGTGCGACCGCCAAGCGCCAGTGCCAGCATCTGGTGACCGAGGCAGATGCCGAAAACCGGCAGGCCACTATCGACCAGTTTGCGGATGGTCGGCACGGCATATTCGCCGGTGGCTGCCGGATCGCCGGGGCCGTTCGACAGGAACACGCCATCGGGATTATAAGCCAGCACGTCGTCGGCGGTTGCCGTTGCGGGCAGAACCGTGACCTTGGCGCCGAGGCCCGAGAGCAGACGTAGAATGTTGCGCTTCACGCCGAAATCGAGCGCGACCACATGATATTGCGGGTTGTTCAGCTCGCCGAAGCTCTCGCCCTTGATCCAGGGCGTTTCGTTCCAGACCTGGCTCTGGCCGATGGTGACATCCTTGGCGAGATCAAGATTCTCCAGACCGCTCCAGCCAGCCGCGCGGGCTTTCAGGGCGTCAATGTCGAACTTGCCGTTCGGGTCATGCGCGATGACGGCATTCTGCGCGCCTCGTTCGCGGATCAGCGCGGTGAGGGCGCGGGTGTCGATGCCTGCCAGCGCGATGACGCCGCGCGCCTTCAGCCATGCGTCAAGATCTTCGCTCGAGCGATAATTGGATGGTGCGGTGATATCGGCCTTGAAGATCGCGCCGACTGCGCCGTGGCGGTTGGCTGGTGTCAGGTCTTCGATGTCTTGAATATTGGTGCCGACATTGCCGATATGGGGGAAGGTGAAGGTCACGATCTGTCCGGCATAGGACGGATCGGTCAGGATTTCTTCGTAACCGGTAAGCGCCGTGTTGAAGACAACTTCCGCTTCGATTGCGCCGGTCGCGCCGAGGCCCTTGCCTTCGATCACGGTGCCGTCGGCAAGAACCAGAACGGCGGTTCGCTTTTCGGTTGTCCAGGGTGCGGTTTTCGGGGTCGTTTCGGTCATGTTTGCACTCCTGTTTAAATTGCAGCACCTAAATCCGTGCCACGTTTAATGTTTTAGCTTCCGCACACGCTCGCGTTCCAACCCGCCAGCTCCACCCCTGTTACCGGGCGAATGGCTTGAAAGATGGGGCGTCAATGGTCATATACGCGCCAACGGGCGACGGGATCATATATGCGCCAAAAAGCAGCGGGGATTTCAAACCTCCCACTGCCAGCATGTACCGATGTCCTGCTAAGCCTTGATCAATAAAGAAACTTGGTTGCCGGGTCAATCGTCCGAGCGCACCCAATCGGGAAATAATCGCGATAATTATCGCATTATTGTTCTACGGGCGGGTAGTTCGGACAGCTCGTAGCAGCACGCGATTGCTTTATCGATCACGTTGCGGGTAATAAGAGACAAACACCGTCAGGAGACATTCGATGCTTCGCCAGGAGATTTCCCAGGCCCTCACAACCGCGCTCAAGGCGCATGAAAAGCGCCGCACATCGACGCTGCGCCTCATCCTGGCCGCCGTGAAGGACCGCGATATCGCCAACCGTTCCGCCGGCAAGGACCCGGTCGGAGATGAGGAATTGCTGGGTATTCTCGGCAAGATGGTCAAGCAGCGCGAAGAATCGGCGCGCATCTATGAAGAAGGCAGCCGCATTGAGCTGGCGGAAGCCGAGCGCGAGGAAATCGTCATTATCTCCGAGTTTCTGCCGCAGCAGATGACCGAGGAAGAAGTGAAGAAGGCTTGCGAGGACGTTATCGCCGAAATCGGCGCGCAGGGGCTGCGCGACATGGGCAAGTGCATGGCGATCCTCAAGGAACGCTATGCAGGCCAGATGGACTTCACCAAGGCAAGCGCACTGGTGAAATCGCTTTTGCAGTAGAAAGCTGTTCTGATACTGCAATAAGAAGGCCCCGTTCAAAGCGGGGCCTTCTTGTTGTTCGCGCTATCTGGATGTTATGCGGGCGCAATCGAAATCAGTCAGCGAGATTGTTTGTCATGGCCACCGCTCTGCTTATCATTGATGTCCAAAACGATATTGTAGCCGGGATGGGTACGCCTGAGCGTCAGCCTGTGATTGATCGCGCGCTGGAGGAAGTTGTCGCCCGATTGAGCGACGTGAAAGCGCGGGCGCGTTCTGCGGGCATTCCCGTGATTCTCGTGCAACATGACGGCGGGCCGGGCGACGTGCTTGAAAAAGGCACTCCGGGTTGGGCAATCCGGACCGAACTGGCGCCGCTGGCCAACGACATTGTGGTTGAAAAGACGAGCTGCGACTCATTCCACGAAACAGAGCTTCAGGACCGGCTGCGTGCGTTGGCGATAACGCATCTGGTCATCGGCGGTTGCCAGACCGAATATTGCGTTGATACAGCGGTTCGTCACGCGATCTCGCTCGGCTATGATGTGACATTGATTGCCGACGGGCACACGACGGGCGATACGGCGAGCTTGCAGTTCGCCGATATCGTGGCGCATCACAATGAAACGCTTAACGGGTTCCGGGCAGGAAGCACCCGCGGACGCACGGCTAACGCTGCCGATATCGCGTTTTAACGGCGTTAGCTCTGCTTGGCGGTCTTGAGTCGCGTTTCGCTCAGGAGGCCCTGTTCTTCCAGCACGGGATAGGCCATCGAGGCCAGCAGCGAATTGATCTGCTTCAGGTCGCGGATGGTATCGAGATGGATTGTGCTGGTCTCGATGCTGCGGGTTGAGCCTTCGCGCAGACGCGAGAAGTGGCGCAGGCTGGTCTGCTTTTCCAGTTCGCGCAGGCGATCCTTTTCCTGAACGAGCTGGCGCGCCGTGCGCCCGTCACGCGAGACGACCACGTTGAACGCCAGATGCGCATTGGCCAGAACCATGGCGTGGAAGTGGCTGAGTTCTTCCCACCCTTCCTCGGTGAATTCCAGCTTGTGGTCCATCTTCTTTTGCACCTGCGCCAGCATGTTGCGCACGATGATGTCGCCCACCTGTTCGAGCTTCACGCAGGCGCCGAGCAGTTCCTGCATCCGAAGCGCCTCAAACTCGTTGAGATCATGCGAGGCAAGCCGCGTCAGATAAAGCTTGATAGCGGCATGTTTCTTGTCCACGCGATCGTCGAGGGCGGCGAGTTCGTTGATGCGGGCCTGATCCGGCTTTTCGTAGAGGTCGATGATGCGACGCAGCATCACCTCGACGGTATCGCAGACGCCGACGACTTCGCGGGTGGCGTTGGCCAGCGCTTGCGATGGGCGGTCGAGTACGCTTGTGTCGAGGGCGCTATATTCTTCCATTTCCAGCGGCTGCGCGGGTGCAGCCGTCTTGTCGGCATTGAGGCGAACAAGCGCTTCGGTGGTGCGCAGAACCAGCCCAGAGAGCGGGATACCCGCCACCATGACAATCACGTTGAACAGGATATGTGCGTTGACCACCTGCGATACGGGATCAGCGCCGAGAAAGGCAATCGACGGCTTGAAGGTCTCGTAAAGCACCAGCATCACCAGCGAGCCTGCACCGCGCATCAGAAGATTGCCGAGTGGCACCACGCGGGTTTCCGGCGGAGCATTGCGGGTGAGGATCGGCGCGATGATCGAGGAACCGAGATTGACGCCCAGCACCATGACCACGGCCAGTTCCGGATCGATGAGGCCGCGCGATGCGAAGGTGGTCAGCAGGATGACGGCTGCGACGCTGGAATGGAACAGCCATGTCATCAGTGCGGCCAGCAGATAGGTGGTGATAGGATCGCTCGACAGATAATCGACGATCACCGGCAGAAGCTCGCTCTGGCGCAGGGGCTCGGTCGCTTGCCCGGTCATTTCCAGCGACATGATCAGAAGGCCGATGCCGACCAGAATGCGCCCGATCTGCCGCCAGTCGCGGCGCTCGGTGGTCATGAAAATGCCGGTGCCGATCACAAGGCAGAGCGGAACGAGAATGGTCAGGTCATAGCTCAAAATCTTGACGACCAGCGCCGAGCCGAGTTCGCCGCCGCGCACCGCCATCAGTCCTGCAACGCCGCTGACGAAGCCAGATCCCACGAAGGAACCGACCAGAAGTGTCACCGCCGTCGAGCTTTGCAGCGCAACCGCAAGCACCAGACCAAAGGCGACCGACAAAAGCGGGTTCTGCATCTGGTTGCGCAGGCGTCTGCGCAGACGGTCGCCATAAGCGCGCTCCACCCCGGTTCGCACCATGCGGGTGGCCCACAAAAGAAGGGCGACAGCGCCGGCAAGATGCAAAAGGACCAAAGAACCGTTCACGGCGAAATCCCTTCGGTTGGCGGTTGACGTTGAAAGCTAGAATTATCTCATAAAACGAAGAAATTATGTTCCGGCTAATTAAATATCCAAGAGATATGGGCTTATTCGCGCATAAAATCAACCGGCTTACGCTGAATGTAAAAGTTATATGACAGTTTTGTGACAGTTGCGTGACCGTAGAGCAGGCTCGTCGAAAAGGTTGTCAAACAGTCTGGGCAGAAGACTGTGATTAGCGGGGAGGGTTATGCGCGCGCGATGGACTGTCAGAGCCTGCGCGCCTATATACTCTATGGAAGACACGCCCGCTGTCGGGCCAGCTGAAAGTGAAATCTGTAATGCGTTTCCCACCCTCCTTTCTCGATGAGATCAGAGATCGTGTGCCGATCTCGACGCTGATCGGAGCACGGGTTTCGTTCGACCGCAAAAAGAGCAATCCGCCGAAGGGCGATTTCTGGGCCTGTTGTCCGTTCCATGGCGAAAACACGCCGAGCTTCCACTGCGAAGACCGCAAGGGACGTTACCACTGTTTCGGTTGCGGCGTGACTGGCGATCACTTCAAGTTTCTGACCGAACTGGAAGGCTTGAGTTTTCCAGAAGCCGTGGAGCGCGTGGCCGATATGGCGGGCGTGCCCATGCCTGCGCGCGATCCTGAAATGGAAAAGCGTGAGGCTGAGCGCGCAACGCTTTATGACGTCATGGAACTGGCGGCGCAGTTTTTCGAGGCGCAGCTACAGAGTGCTGCCGGTGCCAAGGCGCGCGCCTATCTGCGCGACCGTGGCCTTTCCAGCGCGACGCAGCAGGCGTTCCGCATGGGCTATGCGCCGGAATCGCGCAATGCCCTGAAAGAGTTTCTGGCGGGCAAGGGCGTATCGCGCGAGCAGATCGAGGCTTGCGGCCTCGTGGTGCATGGCGAGGGCATTGCCGTTTCCTATGACCGCTTCCGCGACCGCGTGATGTTCCCCATCGAGGATTTGCGCGGACGCATCATCGCATTCGGCGGCCGCGCACTTTCTGCCGATGCGCCTGCCAAATATCTGAACTCGCCGGAAACCGAACTCTTCCACAAGGGGCGGGTGCTTTATAACGGTCTGCGCGCACGCAAGGCCTGCCAGCCACAAAATGGCGAACCGGCCAAGCCGATCATCGCCGTCGAAGGCTATATGGATGTGATCGCGCTGGCGCAGGCGGGTTTCCACCACGTCGTGGCGCCGCTCGGTACGGCGCTGACCGAAGAACAGCTCGAACTTCTCTGGCGCATCAGCCCGGAACCGGTGCTTTGCTTCGACGGTGACGGTGCGGGGCTTCGCGCTGCCTATCGCGCCGCCGATCTTGGTCTGCCGACCTTGCAGCCGGGCAAGTCGCTGCGCTTTGCGCTGTTGCCGGAAGGACAGGACCCGGACGATCTGGTCAAGGCGGAAGGTCCGGCGGCGTTTCAGGCCGTGCTGCGTGACGCCAAGCCGCTGGTCGACATGATCTGGACCCGCGAAACCGTGGGCGGCGTGTTCGACACGCCGGAAAAGCGCGCCGAACTGGAAGCGCGTCTGCGCGAAATCACCAGCCGCATCGCCAATGAGGATATTCGCCGCCATTACGGTCAGGATATGCGCGAACGCGCCCAGGCATTCTTCGGGCAGGGGCGGCAGCAGGGCGGCCAGCGCAATGGGTCGTTCAACCGCCGCAACGACAATGGGCGCGGACGTGGCGCCCCTGGCATGGGCGGCGGCGGGCGATTGACGATCTCCGACAGCCTTGTTCGTTCCACGCTGGTCAAAGGCGGGCGTCCCGGTGCGGGCACCCATGCGCCGCTGCGGGAAACGGCAATCGTACTGACGCTGATGAACCATCCGCGCCTGATCGAAGAAGATTTCGAAACGATTGCCGGGCTTGATCTGGCGCATGATGCGTTGAAGACGCTGCATCTGGCCATGCTCGACGTTCTGGCCTCCGACCATGTGGACGATGGTCTGGCCATGCGTCACGCGCTGGTCGGCGCCGGGCATCGCGATCTGATCGAAACGCTGGAACAGGCGGTGAAGGGCGCAAGGCTCTGGACCGCATCCGCGCTTGCGGCGGAAGACGATGCGCGGGAAGCTTTGCGGCAGGCGCTTCACTTGCATCAGCGCGCCCGCACACTACATAAGGAGCTGCGAGCCGTGGAGGCCGCACTGGAAACCGATGAGACGGGCGAACTTTATGCGCGCCTCATCGATATACAAAATCAGATTTTAAAGGCAGATGCGACCGAAGCCCTGATCGACGGTTTCGGTCTGTCGTCCGGACGCTCTCCCGGCGGTTTCTGATTCGGATTGCCCGAATCACTTTATGGGAAAGTACCGGGAATAAGGGGTTGCGGACGGCCAATAGCGCTCTAATTAGAGCATTTCCAGCAAAAGTGCGTAGCGGTTTTGCGTAGGATCATGCGTAAAAACAAATAGATAGAGCGGTTTCACGATTCCGTTTTAACCGGAACCGCTCTAGCCCGCGGATGGACCGCGACAACAAATGATTCGCTTTTTGAGGGCGAATCAGGTGAGTCGCTCTTGACGAATGGCGTAAATGACGGAATCACGACAGTTCGAACAAGGATAGAACGGATACCGATGATGTTCCGATACCTCTGCTCCGTGGGAAGCGGGATGCGGAACAAGGGCAAAAAACCGTTGCGATGACGTGATGTCACCGGCTCTGCCCACAGAAAATCGATCACGATGGAGCCTGATACCGAGGGCAGGGTTAATCCGCCATTAACGGCAAATCAGCTACTCGCAGAATCAACCGGCGGCTTGCAGGCTCGCAAAACCGTTCGGACACTCTATATATCTTAAAAGCGACCGGGGTCGCCTGGAGAAGAACATATGGCAACGAAGGTTAAGGAAAACGAAGAAGCCGAAGTCGAGCGCGAAGGTGCTGCCGACGGTCCGCTTCTCGACCTTTCTGACGATGCTGTCAAGAAGATGATCAAGGTCGCGAAGAAGCGTGGCTATGTGACCATGGACGAGCTGAACGCCGTTCTTCCTTCCGAGGAAGTGACGTCGGAGCAGATCGAAGATACCATGGCCATGCTTTCCGACATGGGCATCAACGTCGTTGAAGACGACGAGCAAGACAACGATCGCGAAGAAAACAACAACGACGACGACGCGGAAGAAGGCGGCGATTTGGTCGAAGCTGGCGGCACTGCCGTTGCCACCACGACGACCAAGAAAGAGCCGACGGACCGCACCGACGACCCCGTGCGCATGTATCTGCGCGAAATGGGTTCGGTGGAGCTTCTGTCGCGCGAAGGCGAAATCGCCATCGCAAAGCGCATCGAAGCCGGTCGCGAAACGATGATTGCCGGGCTGTGCGAAAGCCCGCTGACTTTCCAGGCCATCATCATCTGGCGCGATCAGTTGAATGAATCCAACATTCTCCTGCGCGAAATCATCGACCTTGAAACCACCTATGCCGGTCCGGAAGCCAAGCAGGCGCCGGTGATCGAGCGTGTGGAAGAAGAACGTCCGCGCGACGACAAGCCCGCGCGCCGTTCGCGTGACGACGACGACATCACCAATGTCGGCGGCGACATGCCAGCGGAAGAGGAAGAAGAGGACGAGGACGAAGCCAACCTGTCGCTGGCGGCCATGGAAGCCGAACTGCGCCCACAGGTCATGGAAACGCTCGACCTCATCGCCGATACCTACAAGAAGCTGCGCAAGCTGCAGGACCAGCAGGTTGAAGGCCGTCTGGCCGCGACCGGCGAACTCTCCTCCAGCCAGGAGCGCCGCTACAAGGAACTGAAAGACGAGCTGATCACCGCCGTGAAGTCGCTCTCTCTCAATCAGAATCGTATCGAACAGCTCGTCGAACAGCTCTACGATATCAATAAGCGTCTGGTTCAGAACGAAGGCAAGCTTCTGCGTCTGGCTGAATCCTTCGGCGTGCGTCGCGATGAGTTCCTGAAGGAATATCAGGGCCACGAACTCGATCCGAACTGGGTTGAGCGCGTCGGTCTGCTATCGGCTCGCGGCTGGAAGGATTTTGCCGCCAAGGAAGTGGGTACGATTGCCCGTCTGCGCAGCGAAATTCAGAACCTCGCCACTGAAACCGCGATTTCGATCGGCGAATTCCGCCGCATCGTCAATCAGGTACAGAAGGGCGAACGCGAAGCCAGCATCGCCAAGAAGGAAATGGTCGAGGCCAATCTGCGTCTCGTGATTTCCATTGCCAAGAAGTACACGAACCGTGGCCTTCAGTTCCTCGATCTCATTCAGGAAGGCAATATCGGCCTGATGAAAGCGGTCGACAAGTTCGAATACCGTCGCGGTTACAAGTTCTCGACCTATGCGACATGGTGGATTCGTCAGGCAATCACCCGTTCGATTGCCGATCAGGCGCGCACCATCCGTATTCCGGTGCACATGATCGAAACGATCAACAAGATCGTCCGCACGTCGCGCCAGATGCTGCACGAAATCGGTCGTGAGCCGACGCCGGAAGAACTGGCCGAAAAGCTTGCCATGCCGCTCGAAAAAGTGCGCAAGGTGCTGAAGATCGCCAAGGAGCCGATCTCTCTCGAAACGCCAGTCGGCGACGAGGAAGATTCACATCTGGGTGATTTCATCGAGGACAAGAACGCACTGCTGCCGATCGACGCCGCTATTCAGGCGAACCTGCGCGATACGACGACCCGTGTTCTCGCTTCGCTGACACCGCGTGAAGAACGCGTTCTGCGTATGCGTTTCGGTATTGGTATGAACACCGACCACACGCTCGAAGAAGTCGGCCAGCAGTTCTCGGTTACCCGTGAACGTATCCGTCAGATCGAAGCGAAGGCGCTGCGCAAGCTCAAGCATCCGAGCCGTTCGCGCAAGCTGCGTTCGTTCCTCGATTCTTAAAACGGGAGGAAACCATGTCGTTCCTGAAGCGTCTGTTCGGCGGCGGTGGTGAAGCCGCTGAGAAATCAGCGGAGCCGAAAGAGGCCGGTCGTACCGAGCACAAGGATTTTCTGATCGTCGCCACGCCTTACAGCGAAGGCGGTCAGTATCAGGTGTGCGGTGTGATTTCCAAAACGATCAATGGTGAATTGAAGGAATATCGCTTCGTTCGCGCTGACCGTTGCCCCGGCATCGAGGATGCCGCCAGCATTGCGCTGAACAAGGGTCGCCAGATCGTTGACGAGCAGGGCGAGCATATCTTCCGCTGATCGTCTCGATTGCAAATGAAAGCGCCGCGCATGGACCCATGCGCGGCGCTTTTTATTGAGACTGTCCCGATGATCGGATCAATCCGGATGGCACACAAAGGCAACCATTTTGCGCACAATCGGCAGAAGCATCAGCAGAACCGGGAAAGCCACGATCCACGAAACCACCCATGAACTCATCCAGTTGGATGCGAGATCGGGATGGGTGAGGCCGAGGCTTTTCGCGGTTGCGATCAGCGAGACCACCAGTGTCATCAGCATCGAAAGAATGAGCGGCATGACGAAAGACGCATAATGCGCTGGCAGTTTCCTGCGACGCGGCGTGTCAGAATTTGGCATGATAGTACCTGGAATTCAGAGCGGAAAACGGAACACAACGTCAGTGCATCGGCGGCCGTTTCCGGTCGGTTGATGCGTTGCCTGACGTTAGACGCTTACGATCATGGGAATGATGCTTCTGACTTAGCCCAGGCAGGCCGGGCTTTCAATAGTCAATTAGCCGTACGCATCAGCTCCAGTCAGGGCGGCGATTTGTCCACGCTATTCCCGACATATTTCCGATATAGGCTCAGACATGACCGACAAACCATTCTGGAAAACCAAAAAGCTCAATCAGCTGACCCGCAGCGAGTGGGAAAGCCTGTGCGACGGTTGTGGCCAGTGCTGCCTGCATAAATTGCAGGACGACGACACCAACGAGATTTACTGGACGAGCGTGGCCTGCACTTTGCTCAATGCTGAAACCTGCCAGTGCCGCGATTATCCAAACCGCAGGGCCACCGTGCCGGATTGCGTATTCCTGACGCCGGAAATCGTCGATGAAGTGGACTGGTTGCCGGTGACCTGCGCTTATCGTCTCGTTGCGGAAGGCTCCGACCTTTACTGGTGGCATCCGCTGGTTTCCGGCTCGCGGGATACTGTGCATGAGGCGGGCGTTTCGGTGCGAGGCAAGGTAACCGCCTTCGATCATGACATGGAAGATGACGAGGATTATCTCGATCACATGGTCATGCCCGATTGAATGCGCATTCTTTATAACATTGCTTAAATTTAATAGAGAGCAGGCAGCACTTTTCAGTTCTCTTAATTCTTTGAATTTGAATGGGTTTTACCAGTGGTTTCCTGCCTTATTCATCTCTCTCGTCTTAACTGAATGTCAGATGAACGGAGGCTTTTCGTTTCGTTCATCTTCCTCGTTCTAATTATCGGGTGTCTCAGGCGGAGGGCCTGACACTCAATTGGAAGAGGTTCAAAATGTCCGCTATTTCGCTCAAGTCGTTTGCCGTTACCGCTGCACTCGGTCTTGCCGCCGTCTTTACGGTCGGCGCATCGGCGAATGCCGCGCCTGCAATGACAACACCGGCTGTCAGCACTGCCGCGCATGGCGCAGTTATCAATGTCGATTATCGCGGTCGTCCGCATCATGGACGTCCGGCCTATCGCGGCCCTGCCTGCTCTGTTGAATCCGCCAAGATGAAGGCGCATCGCATGGGCATTCGCAATGCGCGCGTTGCTTATCGTGGCAAATCCGTGCAGGTGCGCGGCTTCCGCCATGGCCGTCCGAGCGGCGTTGTATTCGCCAATGCGCGCGGCTGCCCGATCATCCGCTAATGTGATGTAAAGATAAAAGAAAAGGGGCGCCTGGCGCCCCTTTTTTGTTGGCCGAAACTGTCCTTATTGCTTGATCTCGTAGACGACATTGACCGAAACATTGAAGCTGTTTTCGCCAGCTGCGACCGGAACGGCATCTTCCGGAGCGGCGGCAGCCATGGTCTTGAACTGGCCGCGGGCGATTGGCATCGGCATGGGCGGACGGCCCTGTTCGGTGATTTCGATGACACGGCCGAGACCGACGCCCGCGGCATCGGCAAGCGTCTTGGCCTTGGCAGCAGCGTCGGCCACGGCGCGCTTGCGCGCTTCGTTGATGGTTGCAGCCGGATTGTCGTTGACGAAGCTCAGATCGCCGCCCTGATTGACGCCGAGTGTAATGGACTGGTCGAGTACTTCGCCGACCTTGGCAAGATCACGGACGCGCACGGTGAGGCTGTTGGTGACCGCATAGCTTGTGATGCTCGGTTCCTTGAGGCCGTTCTTGTCGTCAGGGAAAACATAGCGCGGCTGGATATTGATGCCGCCGGTCTGGAGGTCGCGCCCTTCGATGCCGGCTTTTTTCATGGCGTCGAGAACTTTGGCCATGGCATCGTTATTGGCGGTCATCGCTTCGCGGGCAGTCTGGGCTTCGCGCAGAACGGTGAGATTGAGAATCGCCATGTCAGGTGCGGCTGTCGTGGTGCCTTCACCGGTCACGGCAATGCGCGCAGGCTGTCTCGACATCTGGTTCTCCTGGGCTGCGGCGGGCAGGGCGAGAGCGCCTGCGAGCATGATTGCCGAAAAAGAGGCTGCTATGAGCGTGGTAGCGCGGTTTTTCATGAAATCTCCTGTAGAGAATGTTGAGGCAGCTTATTGAAAGCAATCCGGGTTATCGGTTCGCTTTATCGTTGAAATCGTTTGTTTCTTAAGTTCCCTCTCATGCGCGTCGCCATGATATAAGAATGGAAATGCCCCTTTAATGCAACCGGGGGCTTCAAATCCTGACCATCGTGGCTTGCTGACGCCATCCATCGCAATCGAATATGTGCGCATTAGGGCGACTGGCAGATTTGACAGTTGTATCTTCCGTTTCTTTAGGGTACGTGCAGTGTTGCGTGGGGCCTGTAGCTCAATTGGTTAGAGCCGGCGGCTCATAACCGCTTGGTTGGGGGTTCGAGTCCCTCCGGGCCCACCATTTCCTTTAAAAGCAAAGACTTACAGATCGGCTTTCGTGTTTCGAAAGCCGCGCACCGACCACGTTCGTGCTGCTTCGCCCGTCATTTCCCGATCATATCCATTGTTCTGTCTGCCGGGCTGATATCGCGCTGCTGTGCCCTGTTTGAATTGCGGATTCTTATTCTCAAATTTTCAACAAATTTTTAGGTCTTTGTTAAGGAAATAGTAACGCAATGTTATAATTTTTTAACATGCGTGATTTTGCAATATTATGGAGGTTTTCGGCGATGAGGAAAAATGCAACCACCGTTGCGTTAGCACTGGCAGGGTTGGTGGCGAGTTCTCTCGTGGCTACGGCAAAGACGAATTATATCGGAGAATTCAAGGACTGGGGCGTTTATCAGAACACTGATCTGCCCGGTAACAAATGCTATGCTTTGACGGTTCCGGTTAAATTCCATCCCGTAGATGTCAGGCACGGCGATAATTTCATCATTATTTCCAAGTCGAGCGGACAGTACAGCCCGCAGCTTGTCATGGGCTATGATCTCAAGGCAGACAAAGCCGTGAATGTCATGGTGGATGGCACAGCATTTCCTTTCTTCAGTGAAGGCAATCGCGCCTGGGCGGAAAATGTCGCCGATGAAACGCGGATTATAAAGGCAATGCGTGCAGGCAAGGCGGTCAATGTGCAGGCGGTTTCAGCGCGTGGCACGCAGACGCGCTACACATTCTCGCTGATCGGCCTTTCGGCATCGCTTCAGCGCGTCGATGGCTGCTGACCGGAGCCTCAGTAAAGAAAGACCCCGCCATTGGGCGGGGCCTTGGAGTTCCATCAAAGTCCGAGGAACTTGAACGGTTCGGTTTCCTTGAACTGATCGTTGGCCATGCCGGAGAAGGTGTTGGTCTGGTCGGGCCCGAGATCGAGCTTCTTCACCTTGCCGGTTTCGGGCGAAAAATCGACCTTGTTGAGGTCGATCCAGAATGTATTCGGTGTCAGTGCGGATTCGAAGAAATAGAGCTTGCGCTTGTGGTCGGCCACGGTGCGCCAGCGGGTCGATGAAATATTCGGCTGATCGGGCGTGCTGATGCCGAACGGCACCGAGACATTTCGAATCACGCTGAACACGCTGGCGATGGTTTTCACCGGATCTTCCGTTTTCGGAATGGCATTCACGTAGAAAGAAGCCCGGGCGAAGCGGTCGGCGGCGCGGTTGGTGCCCGGCAGCATCACGGTGCCGCCGATATCCTTCCAATAGGCGTTGAGCGCCAACTGCTGGTCAAAGGTCGGTGAATTGGTCATCACCGGATATTGCTTGCCGTGGTGGATGACCTGCTTGCCGTCGATATATTCGATGATGGCGCTGTCGCCGCTGGAATCCGACATGGCCAGATGCAGCGTGGCGAGGCGATCTTCCCCTGGCACCTTGTCGGTCACGACATTGAACGGATTGTCGCTCAGCGCTTTGACCGCTTCATCGACAGTTGCGAAATTGTCGAGGACATATTGCGTCCAGGCGGCGATGCTGAGGCTTGGATGCTTTTCATCGAAGGGCGGATATTCCGATTCCACCAGCCACAGCACGCTTGCCGAAAGCCCCGCTTCATTGAGGCCGTCCGTGGTTGAAATGTCATAGCCGGAGGCGATGACGCTGCCATATTTGGATTGCCACTGCACGGAATTCGGCCCGGCTTCGCCGGAGCGTTTCATACCGCGCGGAAAAATCCAGAGATTGGTCGCCACGTCGACTTTCCAGTCCATGGAACGGGCCGTTATGATCTGGTCATTGGCACCGTGATAGACGAGGCGCGTGCATGCCTCGGCGACAGGAGCAGCAATCATGCTGCCCGCCACAAGCAATGCGGTGCATGTGGCAGCAAAAGAACGTTTCAATGTAGGCATGGAATGGCCCCTGATGTTCGTTTCAATGCGGGATCGGAACGGATCGGCGTAGAACGCCCCGAAACCGATATAGGGCGGGGGCTGGCGAAGAAAAGCGCGTTAAAAACGTTGTTATGCCTTTTTGTTTAGTGATGATCGCCCGTGTCGCCGGGCTTGCGATTGACACCCTGAAGGATGACTTCGAGAAGCCACGGTTTCTTTTCGATGACTGCGGAAAGATCGTCGGCGCGAATGCTAAAGCCGGCTTCCTTGAGCATCGTATCAGCTGCTGCGCCCGAACCGTTTGTCTTGTCCAGAGCCAGACGGTGCGCGCGGCGCAGCAGCATTTCCGCCGGTGTAAAGCCGCCATCCGCGAGGCTTTTTTCTATCCGGCGTTGGAGCTCTTCAGGAACCACCATTGTGCAATTGCCCTCATCGATCTTTGATATTGTTTGAAGCTGCCCCGCTTCAGGGAGATTCCGCCCGAGACTTTATAGATAGGCCTGTTGAAGAATTTGAGAATATGAAAAGTAAAATCGCGGGATCGCTCGCGTTCGGCGTCTTTCCGCCACATGAACAAAATTTTGCCGTTGTTTCCCTTGTTTGGCGATTTGACGCCTCTTACATAAGGCAATAGCCCATCCGGGGAACGACGGCGTGATTTTGATCGGCGTCGGGAAGGGCTCTGTCT